>NZ_AOHQ01000117.1:0-160909 GCF_000416385.1 Mycobacterium sp. VKM Ac-1816D | reverse complement strand
AGCAGCGGGAGCGCGCTGCCCGCGTAGGCGAGCACCAGCGTGTAGACCGTGCTGGCGATGTGGTCCCGGCCGCACCCGCGGCCCAGGCTCCGACGCCCGCACCGGCTCCGGCTCAGACCCCCAGCCCCGCGGCGCCGACACCCGGCCCCGCGCCGACGCCCGCACCCGCACCGTCGGCACCCGCGGCCACCGGCACTCCCGGGACCACCCAGACCCCCGGTCCCCGTCCGGGTCCGACTCCCGGTCCCAAGCCCGCACCGCGGGCACCCCGTGTCGGCAACAACCCCTTCTCGTCGCAGGCACCGGTCGAGCGTCCGGCGCCTCGTCCGGCCGCCGGTCCCGGTGGCCCGCGTCCGGGCCCCGGCCCGGGTGGTCCGCGTCCCGGCGCACCCCGTCCCGGTGCCGCCTCACCAGGCAACATGCCGCCCCGTCCGCCGGGCGCGCGTCCCGGCGCGACCGGTCGTCCCGGTGGTCCGCGTCCCGGACCGGGCGGTCGTCCGGCTCCCGGTGGCCGTCCCGGCGGTGGCGGCGGTGGTAACTACCGCGGTGGCGGTGCAGGCGGCGGCGCAGGTGCCGGTGCCGGCGGCGCAGCGGCCGGTGGATTCCGCGGACGCCCCGGTGGTGGTGGCGGCGGTGGCCGTCCCGGCCAGCGCGGCGGTGCCGCAGGTGCCTTCGGCCGTCCCGGTGGTGCCCCTCGGCGCGGGCGCAAGAGCAAGCGCGCGAAAAGGGCCGAATACGAGAACATGCAGGCCCCGGTCGTCGGTGGCGTGCGGTTGCCGCACGGCAACGGCGAAACCATCCGGTTGGCCCGCGGCGCGTCGCTGAGCGATTTCGCCGACAAGATCAACGCCAACCCGGCTTCGCTGGTGCAGGCGCTGTTCAACCTCGGTGAGATGGTCACCGCCACGCAGTCGGTGGACGATTCCACGCTGGAGCTGCTGGGCAGCGAGATGAACTACGTCGTCCAGGTCGTCTCCCCGGAGGACGAGGACCGCGAGCTGCTGTCCTCCTTCGACCTCACCTATGGCGAGGACGAGGGCGGCGAAGAGGACCTCGAGTTCCGCCCGCCGGTGGTCACCGTCATGGGCCACGTCGACCACGGCAAGACCCGCCTGCTCGACACCATCCGTAACGCCACCGTCCGTGAGGGCGAGGCCGGTGGGATCACGCAGCACATCGGCGCCTACCAGGTCCTCACCGAGCTGGACGGCAACGAGCGGCTGGTCACCTTCATCGACACCCCCGGTCACGAGGCGTTCACCGCCATGCGTGCCCGTGGCGCCAAGGCCACCGATATCGCGATCCTGGTGGTCGCCGCCGACGACGGTGTGATGCCCCAGACGGTGGAGGCCATCAACCACGCGCAGGCGGCCGATGTGCCGATCGTGGTGGCGGTCAACAAGATCGACAAGGAAGGTGCCGACCCGAGCAAGATCCGGGCGCAGCTCACCGAGTACAACCTGGTGGCCGAGGAGTACGGCGGCGACACGATGTTCGTCGACATCTCCGCCAAGCAGGGCACCAATATCGATGCGCTGCTGGAAGCGGTGTTGTTGACCGCCGATGCGTCGCTGGATCTGCGGGCCAACCCCGATATGGAAGCCCAGGGTGTGGCCATCGAAGCGCACCTGGACCGCGGTCGCGGTCCGGTGGCGACGGTGCTGATCCAGCGCGGCACGCTGCGGGTCGGCGACTCGATCGTCGCCGGCGACGCCTACGGCCGCGTCCGACGCATGGTCGACGAGCACGGTGAGGATGTCGAGGAGGCGCTGCCGTCGCGTCCGGTGCAGGTCGTCGGGTTCACCTCGGTGCCCGGTGCCGGCGACAACCTCCTGGTTGTCGACGAGGACCGCATCGCCCGCCAGATCGCCGACCGGCGCAGTGCGCGCAAGCGCAACGCCCTGGCCGCGCGCAGCCGCAAGCGGATCAGCCTGGAAGACCTGGATTCGGCGCTGAAGGAAACCAGCCAGCTGAACCTGATCCTCAAGGGCGACAACGCCGGTACCGTCGAGGCGCTGGAAGAGGCCTTGATGAACATCGAGATCGACGACGAGGTGCAGTTGCGCGTCATCGACCGCGGTGTCGGTGGTGTCACCGAGACCAACGTCAACCTGGCCTCGGCCTCGGATGCCATCATCATCGGCTTCAACGTCCGTGCCGAGGGCAAGGCGACCGAGCTGGCCAACCGCGACGGTGTCGAGATCCGCTACTACTCGATCATCTACCAGGCGATCGACGAGATCGAGGCCGCGCTCAAGGGCATGCTCAAGCCGGTCTACGAGGAGAAGGAGCTCGGCCGCGCCGAGATCCGCGCCATCTTCCGGTCGTCCAAGGTCGGTAACATCGCCGGTTGCCTCGTGCAGTCGGGCATCATGCGGCGCAACGCCAAGGCCCGCCTGTTGCGCGACAACGTGGTGGTCGCCGAGAACCTCACCATCTCCTCGCTCAAGCGGGAGAAGGACGATGCCACCGAGGTCCGCGAGGGTTACGAGTGCGGTCTGACCGTGACCTACAACGACATCAAGGAAGGCGACGTCATCGAGACCTATGAACTGGTCGAGAAGGCGCGCACCTAATGGCTGATCCAGCTCGCGCACGCCGGCTGGCCAAGCGGATCTCGACGATCGTGGCCTCGGCCATCGAGTACGAGATCAAGGATCCGCGGCTGGCCGGCGTGACGATCACCGACGCGAAGGTGACCGCCGACCTGCACGATGCGACGCTGTACTACACGGTGTTGGGGCCGACCCTGGAGGACGAGCCCGATTACGCCGGTGCGGCGGCCGCATTGGAGAGTGCGACCGGTGTGCTGCGCTCCAAGGTGGGCGCGGGCACCGGCGTGCGGTTCACCCCGACGCTGGCCTTCGTCAGGGACACCGTTCCGGACGCGGCCAATCGGATGGAAGAACTGCTGTCGAAGGTGCGGGCGGCCGATGCCGACTTGGCCCGAGTTCGGGAGGGTGCGGTGCCGGCAGGCGATGCCGACCCGTACCGTGTGAGCGGGGGAGACGCTCGCGGGGACGAACTCGACGCTGAGGACACCGGTGACGACGACCGATACGACCGCTGAGACCGCAAACGACGCGGTCCCATCCGGCCCGCGGGTCGATGCCGCGGGTGCGGCACGGTTGTTCGATGCTGCCGATTCGATCGTCATCATCGCGCACGTCTATCCCGACGCCGACACCATCGGCGCCGGTCTGGCACTCGCACAGGTCGCCGCCACGGCGGGCAAGGACGTCCAGGTCAGCTTCGCCGCTCCCGATGCACTTCCCGAGTCGCTGGCCACCCTGCCCGGCGGGCACCTGCTGGTCCCGCCGGCCCAGGTGCGCCGAGACCCGGACCTGGTGGTCACCGTCGACATCCCGTCGGTGAACCGCCTCGGCAGCCTGAGCGGGTTGGCGGAGGGTGCCCGCGGGGTACTGGTCATCGATCACCATGCTTCCAACACACTGTTCGGCACAACCAACTTCGTGGATCCCAAGGCGGACTCGACGACGATGCTGGTCGCCGAGCTCCTCGATGCCTGGGACAAGCCGATCGACGAACCGGTGGCGCACTGTCTCTATGCCGGATTGACCACCGATACCGGCTCTTTCCGGTGGGCCAGCGCACGCGCGCACCGGTTGGCGTCCCGACTGCTCGATACCGGGTTGGACAACGCCGGTATCAGTCGCGACCTGATGGACACCCACCCGTTCGCCTGGCTCCCGATGTTGTCGCGCGTGCTGGGTTCGGCCCGGCTGATCGACGATGCCGCCGGCGGACTGGGGCTGGTCTACGCCATGGTCGACCACGAGGAATGGACCAATGCCCGGCCCGAAGAGGTCGAGAGCATCGTCGATATCGTGCGCACCACCGCCCAGGCGGAAGTGGCGGCGGTGTTCAAGGAGATCGAACCACGGCAGTGGTCGGTGTCGATGCGCTCCAAGTCATTGGATGTCTCGGCGGTGGCAGGGCGTTTCGGCGGCGGGGGACACCGCCAGGCCGCAGGCTACTCGGCCGCCGGCTCAGCCGATGACGTCGTCCGTGCGTTGCAGGACGCTCTTGGCTGACGAACCCGTCACCGCGCGGCGGATCGCCGGACTGGCGTTACCCGCACTGGGAGTGCTTGCCGCCGAACCTCTTTACCTGCTGTTCGACCTCGCCGTCGTAGGTCGGCTCGGGGCGCTGAGTTTGGCGGGTCTGGCGATCGGCGGCTTGGTGATCTCACTGGTCGCCTCGCAAGGCACCTTCCTGTCCTATGGCACCACCGCACGATCGGCGCGTTTCTTCGGGGCAGGCGATCGCGCCGCCGCAGTCCGTGAAGGTGTGCAGGCCACCTGGCTCGCGGTGGGGCTCGGGGTGCTGATCGTGGCCCTTGTGCAGGTCTTCGCCGATCCGCTGGTCTCCGTGCTCGCCGACGGCGGCGCGCTGGCCGCCGAGACGCTGCCATGGCTGCGCATCGCCATCTGCGGGGCGCCGGCGCTGTTGATCTCGTTGGCAGGCAACGGCTGGATGCGCGGTGTGCAGGACACCGTGCGGCCCCTTCGCTATGTCGTCTTCGGTTTCGCCGTGTCGGCGCTGCTGTGTCCGCTGTTGGTGTACGGCTGGCTGGGATTGCCCCGGCTGGAGTTGGCCGGCTCGGCGATCGCGAATCTGGTCGGGCAATGGTTGGCGGCGTTGTTGTTCTGCCGGGCCCTGCTCGCCGAAAAGGTGCCGCTGGCAGCCGCGCCCGCCGTACTGGCTGCGCAGCTGCTGATGGGACGCGACCTGCTGGTGCGCTCACTGGCCTTCCAGGCCTGCTTCGTCTCCGCGGCCGCGGTGGCCGCCCGGTTCGGCGCCGCCTCGGTGGCTGCCCACCAGGTGGTGTTGCAACTGTGGAGTTTCCTTGCCCTGGTGCTGGATTCGCTGGCCATAGCCGCTCAGTCACTGGTCGGTGCCGCCCTGGGCGGTGGCCAGTTGAGCCACGCCAAGTCGGTTGCCACCCGCGTCACCATCTTTTCCACCGCGGCCGCCGCGATACTCGCGCTGATCTTCGCCGCCGGTTCCGAGGTGATCCCGCGGCTGTTCACCTCCGATGCGGCGGTCCTCGACCAGATCGGCGTGCCATGGTGGTTCCTGGTCGGCCAATTGATCGTCGCCGGAATCGTTTTCGCGCTGGATGGGGTGCTGCTGGGCGCCGGTGACGCCCGGTTCATGCGTAACGCGACGGTGTGCAGCGCGTTGGTCGGTTTCCTACCGCTGATCTGGTTGTCGTTGGCGTTCGGCTGGGGACTGGCCGGCATCTGGTCGGGCCTGTCCCTGTTCATGGTGCTGCGCCTGCTGTTCGTCGGCTGGCGCACCCTCTCGGGACGCTGGCTGGTGGCAGGCACCGGATAGTCCCCAGCTGAAGCCGGCCGTCAGGCTCCCAGCGTGCGCTGGATGTCACCCTTCATGGCGTTGAGCTGGCTGCCCCAGTAACCCCAGCCGTGGGTGCCGTTGGGCGGGAAGTTGAACGTGCCGTTGGTACCACCGGCCTTCTCGTACTGGGTCTGGAAGTTGCGGTTGCTGTCCAAGGTGATCGTTTCCAGCACCTGGCCGGCCACATCGCCACCACCGCCGAGCTCACCGGGACGACCGGTGCCGCAGTACACCCAGATGCGAGTGCCGTTGGCGACGAGCTTGCCGACGTTCACGGTCGGGTCGTTGCGCTGCCAGGCCGGTCCGCCGCCCAGACCCCACATGTTGATCGCGTTGAACCCGCCGGCGTCGGCCATGGCGAAGGTGACCAGCAGTGGCCACAGGCCCTGCGAGAGGTTCAGGTAGCCCGACAGCGAGGCGGCGTAGCTGAACTGACCGGGGTGGAAGGCTGCCAGGGTCAACGCGGCGCTACCCGACATCGACAGCCCGACAACGGCATTGCCGTTCGGCGAGATGCCCTTGTTGGCCGCCAGGTAGTTCGGCAGCTCGGAGGTCAGGAAGGTCTCCCACTGGTAGTTGTAGGTCTGGCCGTTGCCGACCGCGGGTCCCTGCCAGTTGGTGTAGAAGCTGGACATGCCACCCACCGGCATGACGACCGAGACTCCGGATTCGAAGAAGGTCTCGAAGGCCGCGGTCTCGATATCCCAGCCGCTGTTGTCGTCGCGGGCGCGCAGACCGTCGAGCAGGTACACCGCGCGCGGACCGCCCCCTTGGAAGCGCACCGGGATGTCGCGGCCCATCGCGGCCGAAGGAACCATCAGCGTCTCCACCGGTAGCCCGGGACGGGAGAATGCCGAGGCGGTGGTCGGTTGGACCACCCCGACGAGCAGGAGTGTGGCCATCAGGCCGACCACTACTCGGCGGGTCACTGTGTGCAGATTTTTCATGAGATCGATGCCGTCCTGTCGGGCGAGCCCCCCGCGGCGCGCAGGTACGAAGATGCGGTCCGGAACTGCGCTGGGCCGGACCGGTGTCATCGATTACGTCGTCCGCGAACGGCTTTTCGTTACGACGCCTTCGGTTCGCTGTCGGTGAACGCCCGGAAACACCACGGACGCCCGACGCATTCAGCGCCGGGCGTCCGAGGGTGCTCGATCAGTCCGCGGCGCCGGAGCTTCCCAGCAGGTAGCGGACCCGATTGGCCACCGTGATGAACTCTGGCCGTTCCATCGTCTCGGCGTAGTCCCGTTCGGCGGGTAGGTCGACGTCGATGGTCTCGATGATGCGGCCCGGCCGCGGGCTCATCACCACGACCCGGTTGGCCAGGTACACCGCCTCGGCCACCGAGTGCGTCACCAGTACGACGGTGGTTCCGGTTTCCCGCCAGATCCGGTGCAACTCGACATTCATCTTTTCCCGGGTCAGCGCGTCGAGTGCACCGAAGGGCTCGTCCATCAACAGCACCTCGGGTTGGTGCAGCAGCGCCCTGCACAGCGAAACACGTTGCTGCATACCGCCGGACAGCTCGTGGGGCAGGGCGTTCTCGAACCCGCTCAGCCCGGTCATCTCGATCAGGTAATCGCAGCGGGACTGTGCCTCCTTACGGGGCATGCCCCGCATCTCGGCCTGCAGCAGGATGTTCTTGCGGACCGAACGCCATTCCAGCAGGGCGGCCCGCTGGAAGACGTATCCGATATCGCGCTGTGGTCCCTTGACCTGCTTCCCGCGCAACCTGACATCACCGGAGGTGGCGGTGGTCAATCCGGCGACCACCTTGAGCAGGGTGGACTTGCCACAGCCCGACGGTCCGGCGATGGAGACGAACTCCCCGTGTGCGACCCGCAGATCGACATCATCGACGGCGGTGACGGTGGACCGTTTGGAGGAGAACGTGACGGTCAGGTTGTCGATGGAGATGGCGTCTGAGGTCACGGTGGTCCTCGGTGCGGTGATCGTTGCGGAGGTCATGATCGGGCTCTCCCTATTGTCCTGCGGTGGCGGGGACGAACGATGACGCCCAGTATTCGGCCGGGTCCTTGGCCGACTGCAGGAGACCGGCCTCGCTCAGGGTGGCGATGGTGGAGGTCCAGTCCTGTTCGGCATTGGTGCCGGGAACCTTGCCGGTGGTGGCCGGGGTGTTCAACAGCGGGATGGTCTCCTGCCACTGCTGCAGCAGTACCTGCTCCGGTGGCGTCTGCGGGTCGACACCGACCATGGCCTTGGCGGCGGCCTCGGGATCGTTCTTGGCCGACTCGTAGGATTCGCTGACCGCGTCCAACATCGACTGCACCAGTTCCGGATTGTCGGCGATGGTGGAGTTGTGGGTGATCAAACCGTTGCTGTAGAAGTTCAGCCCGGCGTCGGAGTAGCGGAAGTAGCGCATTTCGCGGCCGCTCTTGTTGGCGATGGTGGGGCCCTGGTCGTGGGCGAAGCCGATGAGCCCGTCGACGCGGCCGGCCATCAGGGCGGCCATCTTGCCCGCGGAGTCCAGGTTCTGCTCCTGTACCGCACCGGGTTCCAGGCCGACATCGGCGAGGTACATCGGGAACGTGGTGGTCGGGGCGTCACCTGCGGACACCGCGATGGTGCGTCCGGCGAGATCGGCCGGTTCCTCGATTCCGGAGTCGGCGAACACCTGGACCGCCGAGGGGGTGGTCTGCAGGAACACGCCGACGCTCTTGATGTCGACGCCTTGGTCGATATTGCTCAACACCGCGGCGGTATCGGACCAGCCGAAGTCGACCTGCTTACCGCCGACCGCCTGCGCGGTGCGGGTGGAGCCCTGGCCGGGATCGATGGTCAGGTCGATACCGTGCTTGGCGAAGATGCCCTCTTTCACGCCGAGGTAGAGGGGAGCGTGCTCGCCGTAGGGGTACCAGTTCAGCATCAGCGTGACCGGGGTGGTGCCCTCGCCACCGTCGGCGGCCGAGTTGTCCTGGCCCGCACCGCCGCCGCAGGCGGCGAGTGTGAGCATGGCGGTGGTGGCGGCGATCGCGCCGGCGGCGCGACGATTCAGCGAAAACATTCCGGTCTCCTGTTTCGGGGTGGGTGTCAGACGTCCGCGGTCGAGGCGGAGTTGGATGTACGGCGCGAGGCGTGCCAGGGGATGAGCAGCTTCTCGGCGATCTCGATGATGGCGAACAGCACGATCCCCAGGATGGACATGATGATCAGGGCCGAGAACAGCATGGCGGTGTCCAGGCTTCCGTTGGCCTGCAGGATCACATAGCCCAAACCTTCGTTGGCGCCGACGAATTCACCGACCACGGCGCCGGTGACCGCGAGGGTGGCGGCCACCTTCAGGCCGGACATCAACTGCGGCAGGGACGCGGGGAAGCGAACCTTCATGAAGGTCTTGAACCGGCTGGCACCCATGGTGGAGGTGAGTTCGAGGATCTCGGGATCCACCGAACGCAGACCGGCCAGCCCGGAGATCACGATGGGGAAGAAGGCCATCAGCACGGCGACCAGGATCTTGGGGGACGGGCCGAAGCCCAGCCACACGATGAACAGTGGGGCGATGGCGATCTTCGGGACCACCTGGGCGAACAGGATGAGCGGGTAGACGGTCTTCTCGAAGCTGGTCGAGTAGATCATCATGACCGCGACGAAGACGCCGACGACGGTGGCGATGAGGAAGCCGATGACGGTCTCCCAGGTGGTCACCCAGGTGTTGGCCGCGAGGTATGCCGCGTTCTGCTGGGTTGCGGCCCAGGTGTCGGCGGGCGAGGGAAGGATGTAGGGCGCAACGAGTTCGGCCTCGGTGACTGCCCACCAGCCGGCCAGCAGCGCGAGCACCAGCATGATCGGCCGCCAGGTGTTCGACAACGTGCGTCCCGGTGAGAATGATCGGCGAGCCCGTCGGGACCCGGTGCGCGATTGTGCCCGCGTGCCGATGTCCGGTGACTGGACGCGGGCCGATGCGGTTACCGCCATGGAATGTCCTCTAGTTCGCAGTGAACGGGATGAAACCCGTTGGGAATGCGCTTTCCGAAGCAATTCCGACAGTAACGTGACCTGGCGCACACTGTCAACCGAGCAGTGGTCCGCGCCTCGTGAGGCTGAGAATCAGCTCAGCTTCGTGCTGTCCCGCAGCACGATCCGACCGGGGATCCGCTCGCGCAGATCGTCGGCGCCGTCGTGGTTGCGCAACGCCAAATCGACTGCGCGCAAGCCGATTTCTTCGAGCGGAAGGATCACGGTGGTCAGGCTGGGGGTGTGGTCGCGCAGGGTGGGGATATCGTCGAAGCCGGCGATGCAGATATCGCGGGGAACGCTCAGTCCCAGCTCCCGCCACGCGGCGATCGCCCCGATTGCCATGACGTCGGTGACCGCGAACACGCAGACCGGCGGTGTCATTGCACCCGGTTTCAGATCCAGTGCGGCGGCCAGGCGGCGGGCGGCCGAATGGCCACCGTCGCGATCGAAGTCTCCGGATACCTCCACCAAGGGGGTCAGTCCGTGCCTGCCGAGCGCCTCGACGAATCCATTGCGCCGGTCGACCGAGGTTCGGATATTGCCCGGCCCGCCGATCACGGCGAACTGCCGGTGCCCGGCCGCAACCAGTGCGTCGGCCAATTCTGCTGAAGCGAAATGATTTTCGGGTTCGACGGCACCGCCGAAGGCCAGCGGCTGGCCGATTACCACGACCCGTCCGCCGTTGGCTCGGTAACGGCCGAACTCGGCCTCCAATTCACGGTCGAGGTCGCCGCTCTGGCGTGAGCCGGCCAGCACGATCGCATCGGCGCGGTGTGCGATGAACGTACTGACGGCCTCACGTTCGATATCGAAATCGCGGTCGGTGCCGGCCAGTAGTACCTGCTTGCGTGCGGCCCTGGCGGCGGCCTGTACTCCGCGAGCGATCGAGGAGAAGTAGGGGTCGGCAATGTCATGCACGATGAGGCCGAGCAGTCCGGTGGAAGCCCGCGCCAAGGCCTGGGCCTGGGCATTCGGCACGTAGCCCAGCTCTCGTGCGGCTGCCCGCACCCGGTCGGCAACGCCTTCCCCCGGAACGCGGCTCGACCCGTTGAGCACGCGCGACGCCGTCGCCTGTGAGACTCCCGCGCGTACCGCCACATCGTGCAGAGTGACCGCTGCCATGCCCGTTCTTCCCCTGTGTCGCCGACGTCCGGAGTTGACCGGAGAGTGTCGACAGCTTACCTTGGAAAGCGCATTCCGAAGTGCAGACGCCGCCGTCACTCGACCGATGAGTTCGGCCGCGGTGTCGGTCCGCACACCTTTCACCGTCTCTTCAGACAAGGAATCTGCACATGTCTTCAGCTGAATCATCAGGCCGCCGTACGGTGCGCATCGCCATGAACGGCGTCACCGGGCGGATGGGTTACCGGCAGCACCTGGTGCGTTCGATCCTGCCGCTGCGCGACACCGGACTGCTGCTCGACGACGGTAGCCGGGTGGCCATCGAGCCGATCCTGTTGGGCCGCAACGCCGACAAGCTCGCCGAGCTTGCCGCCGAGCACGGCATCGAGTCCTGGACCACCGACGTCGCCTCGGTGATCGCGGACCCGACGGTCGACGTCTATTTCGACGCGCAGGTGACCTCGCGCCGGATGGAGGCGCTCTCGACCGCGATCAAGGCGGGCAAGCATGTCTACACCGAGAAGCCCACCGCGGAAACCCTCACCGAGGCGATCGAACTGGCACGGATGGCCGAGAATGCCGGAGTGGTGGCCGGTGTCGTCCACGACAAGCTGTACCTGCCCGGACTGGTGAAACTGCGCAGGCTGATCGACGAGGGATTCTTCGGCCGCATCCTCTCGATGCGCGGCGAGTTCGGTTACTGGGTGTTCGAGGGTGACCACCAGCCCGCGCAGCGACCCAGCTGGAACTATCGCGCCGAGGACGGCGGCGGTATCACCGTCGATATGTTCTGCCACTGGAACTATGTGATGGAGGGTTTGCTCGGCACCGTGGAAGCCGTCACGGCGCGCACGGTGACCCACATCCCGACCCGTTGGGATGAGCAGGGCAAAGCCTATGCGGCCACCGCCGACGACGCCGCCTACGGCATCTTCGAGATCGAGGGCGGCGTGATCGCCCAGATCAATTCGTCCTGGGCGGTGCGGGTCCACCGCGACGAGCTGGTCGAGTTCCAGATCGACGGCACGCATGGTTCCGCGGTGGCGGGTCTGCGCCAATGCGTGGCCCAGCAGCGCGCGCACACCCCGAAGCCGGTGTGGAATCCCGACCTTCCGGTCACCGAGAAGTTCCGCGACCAGTGGCTGGAGGTCCCGGCCAACGCCGATCTGGACAATGGCTTCAAGCTGCAGTGGGAGGAGTACCTGCGCGACGTGTTGGCCGGCCGCCCGCACCGCTTCGGTCTGCTGTCGGCGGCCCGCGGTGTGCAGCTCGCCGAACTCGGTCTGCAGAGCTCGGCCGAGGGACGGCGCATGAGCGTGCCGGAGATCGTGCTGTGACCATGACCAGCGCCGGCGCCGGCGTGCTGCTCGACCTGCCGGAGCACGGATCCTACGAGCTCTCCCGTCCGGGGTCGTGGCGCAAACCCGACTTGCCGATCACCTCCCGGATCGCCTATGCCGCAGCCCATGTGGTGCCCGCCGCCGCGGCCGACTGCACCCCTGGTGCGCCGGCACAGCTGGACTGGGACGTCACCATGGCCTACCGACACGAGTTGTGGTCCTACGGGCTCGGTGTCGCCGAGGCCATGGACACCGCCCAGCGTGGGATGGGTCTGGACTGGGCCGCTACGCGGGAACTGATCGCCCGTAGCGGCCGCGAGGCCGCCGCGGTGGGTGGCCGGCTGGCGTGCGGCGCGGGCACCGATCAACTCGATCTCGCCGATGTTCCCGGCGGCGCAACCGGTTTGGCCGTCGTCACCGATGCCTACCGTGAACAGATCGACGTCGTCCGCAACGCTGGGGCCGAGGTGATCCTGATGGCATCACGAGCATTGGCCCAGGTGGCACAGTCACCCGCCGACTATCTCTCGGTGTACGGCACGCTGCTGGCCCAGGTCGACCGGCCGGTCATCCTGCACTGGCTGGGCGAGATGTTCGATCCGGCGCTGCGCGGATACTGGGGTGACACCGATATCGACGCCGCCACCGCCACCTTCCGGGAACTGCTGGGCACCCACGCCGACAAGATCGACGGGGTCAAGGTCTCGCTGCTCGACGCGGGCCACGAGGTGGCGCTGCGGCGCGCGCTGCCCGCCGGTGTCCGGCTCTACACCGGTGACGATTTCAACTACCCGGAACTCATCATCGGCGACGGGGCGAGCCATTCCGACGCGTTGTTGGGGATCTTCGCCGCCATCTACCCGGCCGCCTCCACGGCACTGCAGGAACTCGACGCAGGCAACACCGCGGTGGCCGAGGACATCCTGGAATCCACCCGCGCGTTGGGGCGGCACATCTTCGCCGCGCCGACCTATTACTACAAGACGGGGATTGCGTTCCTGTCCTGGCTCAACGGCCATCAGCCCGGTTTCACGATGGTCAACGGTCTGACCGCGGGCCGCTCGGTCCGGCATCTGTGCGAGTTGTTCGTGCTCGCCGATCGGGCCGGCCTGCTCGACGACCCGCACATGGCTGCCGATCGGATGCGGATGTACCTGACGTTGAACGGAGTCCGGTGATGAGCGATCCCTACGCCAGGCTGTCGCTGAACACCATGACCACCAAGTCCTGGACCCTGCGCGAGGCCGTCGAGGCGACCGCCGCGGCGGGATTGCCGGCCATCGGGCTGTGGCGCGATCGGGTCGCCGAGGCCGGTGTCGATGATGCGGCGAAGATCGTGCGCGATCACGGGCTCCGGGTGTCCAGTCTGTGCCGCGGCGGCTTCCTGACCGGTCTGCACGACGGCGACACGGCACTGGCGGACAACCGTCGGGCGATCGACGAGGCGGCCACCCTGGGCGCACCGGAATTGATAATGGTTGCCGGCGGTGTGCCGGACCGGGATCTACCGGGCGCCCGCGCCCGGCTCGCCGACCGAATCGCCGAACTGGTGCCCTATGCCGCACAACGGGATGTCCGGCTTGCCCTGGAGCCGCTGCATCCGATGTTCTGCGCCGACCGCGCCGTGATCTCGACCCTCGGACAGGCCCTGGAGCTGGCGGCACCGCACCCTGCCGAGTCGGTGGGCGTCGTCGTGGACACCTTTCACATCTGGTGGGATCCCGAACTCGCGCAACGGGTTGCCGACGCCGGTGCCGCGGGCCGTATCAGCTCCTATCAGATCTGTGACTGGTTGGTGCCGATGGCCGCGGATCCGCTGGTCTCGCGAGGGATGATGGGCGACGGTGTCATCGACTTCGGAGCCATCACCGCGATGGTGGCCGCGGCCGGATATGCCGGGGACGTCGAGGTGGAGATCTTCAACGAGGCGGTGTGGGCCACCGAAGGCCACACGGTGCTGGAGACGATGAAGAGCCGCTATCGGGATATGGTGCTGCCCGCGCTGTGAAGATTCTCATCGCACCGGACTCGTTCAAGGGCACCGCGACGGCGATGGAGGTTGCCGAGGCGCTGGCCGCCGGTTGGAAGGCATTGCGAGGCAACGACGATATCGTCGTCCTGCCGCAGGCCGACGGCGGTGAGGGCACCTTGAGCGCCATAGCCGCATCGGCACCCTGGCAATGGCACGAGACCGTCGTGGACGGCCCCGATGGCCGTGCGGTGCCGGCCCGGTGGCTGCTCGACACCAGCGCCGGCCAGCACCGGGCGGTCGTGGAGCTCGCCGAGGCCTCCGGTATCGCGCTGATGTCCAGGCTGGACCCCTGGCGGGCCGACAGCCGCGGGCTCGGCCAGCTGATCGACGCCGCGCTACGCGCCGGTGCCTGGTCGGTCCAGGTCGGGCTCGGTGGCTCGGCGAGCACCGACGGTGGCGCCGGCGCGTTGATGGCGCTGGGGCTCAAGGCCTTCGACCGGCACGGCCGCCCGATCGGTGCGGGTGCATCCGGGCTGCGTGATGTCGATCGGATCGAGGTGGACGGGCTGGCGCCGCTGCCGCCGGGTGGGGTCGAGATATTGGTCGACACCGCGGCACCGCTGGCCGGTCCGCAGGGCGCGGCGGCGGTGTTCGGTCCACAGAAGGGTGTCGCACCCGCCGATATCGCGCTGTTCGACGACGGGCTGCTGCGCTGGTCCCGTGCGCTGCGAGCGGCCGGTCTGCACGCCGATCCGGACAGCCCCGGCGCCGGGGCGGCCGGCGGAGCGGGTTTCGGATTGCTGGCCTGGGGTGCGGCGGCGGCCTCGGGATCCGACCGCATCGCCACCGTCACCGGCCTCGATGCCCAACTGCCACGGGCGGATCTGCTCATCACCGGGGAGGGCCGATTCGACGGCACCTCCTGGACGGGCAAGGTGGTCGGCCATCTGCTCACCGCGGCCGACCATGCCGGGGTGCCCGCGCTGGTGGTGGCCGGTCAGGTCGCCGCCGCGGCGGACGTGTCCACCCTGTCGCTGACGGAACTGGCCGGCTCGGCGGATGCGGCGATGGCCGATCCACGGCGCTGGCTGCACGCCGCCGGATCGGCCGCCGCGGGGCTATTCGCGCAGGGTCAGTAACCCGACCCGGCTTCGCCGGAGGTCAGCAGCGCCCGCGACCCGGACACCCCGAGGCGGGTGGCACCGGCGGCGACCATCTCGAGGGCCTGCTCCAGGGTCCGGACCCCGCCGGAGGCCTTCACCTGCAGCCCAGCTCCGGACACGGTGCGGTGCATCAACTCCACGGCGTGCACGCTGGCCCCGCCGGTCGGGTGGAATCCGGTAGAGGTCTTGACGAAATCGGCGCCGGCGGCGACCGCGGCCCGGCACACCCCGACGATCTCGTCATCGGTCAGCGCCGCCGATTCGATGATCACCTTGAGCACTGTCGGGACGGGCGCGGCGGCGCGCACGGCGGCGATATCGGACTGGACGGCGGCGAAGTCACCCGCCTTCGCGGCACCGACGTCGATCACCATGTCGATCTCGTCGGCACCCTTGCCGACGGCCTCGGCGGCCTCGGCGGCCTTCACCGACGAGGAGTGCTTACCGCTCGGGAAGCCGCACACCACCGCGACTTTGAGCTTTTCGGGCACGGTGATCGGCAGCATCGACGGTGACACGCAGACCGAGTAGGTGCCCAGCTCGGCGGCCTCGGCGACCAGTGCGGCGACGTCGGCGGCGGTGGCCTCCGGCTTGAGCAGCGTGTGGTCGATCATCGCGGCGATATCGGCGACGGTGGGTGCGGTGGGGATGCTCATGTGTGCTTCTGTCTTTCCTTCTGACGGGGTGGGAGAAATCAGGCGGCGCTCTTGGACTGGCGGTCCAACAAGTAGTTCATGATCAGCGCCGCGATCAGGATCAGGCCGGTGACCAGCATCTGGAAGAACGAGCTCAGTCCCAGCAGGTTGAACAGGTTACGCAGCACCGACAGCAACAGTACGGCGATGAAGGTGCCCAGCACCCCGCCCTTGCCGCCGAACAGGCTGGTGCCGCCGAGCACGACCGCGGCGATCGCGTCGAGTTCCAGGCCGGCGTTGGCCGTCGGCTGGCCGATGGTCAGCCGGGCGGTGAGCAGGACTCCGGTCAGGGCGGCCAGCCCACCGCTGATCACATAGGCCATGGTGGTGATCCGTTGCACGGGCAGACCCGACAGCCGGGCCGCTTGGGCGTTGCTGCCCACGGCATAGATGTGTTCGCCGAAGGTGGTGCGCCGCAGCACGAGTCCCACGATGATCGTGGTCGCCACGAAGATGATGCCGACGACCGGGACGCCGGCGATCGACCCGGCGCCGAGAAAGCGCAGACCCATCGGGATCTCCGCGGTGGTCGGGGTGCCGTTGGTGGTCAGATAGGTCAGGCCGCGGATGCTCTGCATACCGGCGAGGGTGACCATGAAGGCAGGCAGCACCAGATACGCACTCAGGCCGCCCATCACGCCGCCGAGCACCAGTCCGGAGGCGATCGCGAGCGCCATCGCCAGCGGCCAGGCCAGACCGAGGCCGATGAAGATGGCGACCAGCATTCCCGACAGCGCGGCGACGCTGCCGACCGACAGGTCGATACCCGAGGTGAGGATCACCACCGTCATCCCGATCGCGACGATGCCGGTCAGGCTGGATTGCTGCAGCAGGTTGGCCATGTTTCCGGTGGTGAGGAACTGTGGTGCGGACACCGAGGCCACCACGAACAACGCGATGAAGATGAACAGCAGGTTGAACCGCATGAAGACGGCGCGGCGGCTCGATTTCGTTGCGCCGGCGGCCGAGTCGGCGGGCCGATCGATCAGGTCAGTCATTGTCAGTCTTCGTTCTTCCGGTGACGATGCAGCGGGCGATATCCGCTGTGGGGGTGGTGGCGGGCTCGAACTGCGCGATGTTGCGGCCCTCGTGCAGGACCCAGATGCGGTGGCAGTTCTCGGTGAGCTCGCTGAGTTCGCTCGATGCCATCACGACACCGACGCCCGTCTCGGCCAGTGCCTGGACCTGTTCGAACAGGTCGGCCTTGGCGCCGATATCCAAACCGCGGGTCGGCTCGTCGAGCAGCAGTAGATCGATGCCGCGGGCAATCCACTTGGCCAGCACCACTTTCTGCTGATTGCCGCCGGACAGTTGCCCGACGGGCTGCTCGACGCTGGCGAACTTCACACCGAGGCGCTCCAACGGCGGGCCGCACACGTCGCGGGCCTTGGCCAGCGGGTTGATCCGCCGCGGCGGCAACGCGGCGATGGCGGCGTTGCGCAGGATCGACTGTTCCAGGAAAAGGCCCTGCCTTTTGCGGTCCTCGGGAACCAGTCCGATACCGCAGCCGACCGCCGAACGCGGTGTCAGCGAGGTGATGTGCCCGTCCTTGAACGTCATGTCCAGCGCGGCCTTGCGGTCACCGAAGATGGTGGCCAGCAGGGTGGATCGGCCGGCGCCGCCGAGACCCGCGAGGCCGACGATCTCGCCACGGCCGACGGTGACATCGCGGATGTCGATGACACCGTCGATGGTGGCCCTACGCACGTTCAGCAGGGGAGCGCCGGAAAGGGCGCGAGGTTGCCGTGGCGGACGCGCCTGCACGGTTCGGCCGATCATGGCCTCCACCAACTCCTCCTTGGTCACCGAGGCGATATCGAAGACGCCGACCGTGGTGCCGTCGCGCATCACGGTGGCGCGGTCGCCGATGGCCTTGATCTCGTCGAGCCGGTGGGAGATGTAGATGACCGATTTGCCCTCGGCGGTCAGTTCGCGGATCACGGTGAAGACGGCCGCGAGGTCATGATCGGTCAGGGTGGCGCTGGGCTCGTCCATGATCACGATGCGGGCATCGGTGGTGAGCGCCTTGGCGATCGCGGTGAGCTGTTGATCCGACACCGACAGTTCGCCGACGACGGCGGTCGGCGCGAACCTGCCGCCGACCCGGGCGATTGCCGCTGCCGCCCGGCGGTCGCGAGCCCTGCGGTGGACGAACGGGCCGCGCCGCGGCTCGTGTCCGAGAAACAGGTTCTGCGACACCGTCATATCCGGCACCAGGTCCAGTTCCTGATAAATGGTGTTGATCCCGGCACGCACACCGTCGATGGGGGAGCTGAACCTCACCGCCTCCCCGCTCAGGGTGATCGTTCCCGAATCCGGTGTATACGAGCCCGACAGGATCTTCATCATCGTGGACTTGCCCGCGCCGTTCTCGCCGAGCAGGCAGTGCACCTCGCCCTCGGCCACCTCCAGGCTGGCGCCGGCACAGGCCTTCGTGCCAGGGAACGACTTGACGATCCCGACCATGCTGAGCGCGGTGGGTCGGTCCACACGTGTCCGCCGGGACCCCGCGGCGGCCGACGGCGGGGTGGAGTCCAGATCGGTCATGCCATTCCTCCAGCCTTGGCGGTCTGCTCCAGAACTGCGGTCGCGGTGGGTTCGTCGGTGATCAGCACCGAACACAGCCCGCTGCGCAAGGCCGCCCCGACCATCGGGACCTTGGCGGGCCCCGCGGCGACGGCGATCGCACAGTTGGCGTTGCGGACATCGTCGAGCCCTAGGCCGACGGTCCTGCTGTCGATACCGGGATGGGCTATCTGCCCGTCGGCGGTGAGGAAGTGGGCCAGCACGTCACCACACGCCCCGGCCGCGTCGAGTTCGCGCAACTCGGCGGGGGTGACCGCGCCGGATTCGACGAGCACCGAGGTCGGTCCGGACGCTCCAAGCGAGAACAGCAGCGCATCGGCCTGCCGGGCACCGTTGAGCACGTCGACGACAAAACCCTCGGCGTACAACGCATCCCGGGTTTCGATCCGCTCGACGATGGCAGGTACCGGCAACAGAGTGGCCCGCCCGTTGCCGCTGTGCGCGATGCTGGTGGCGATATTGGCCGCCGTGGTGGGCCGCACCGAACGGCTGACCCCGCCGTTGGCCTGGATGACCTCGATATTGCTGGTCCAGCCGGCCGGCAACACCGCCGCCACATGCTGCAGGGTGTTACCCCAGGAGACCGCGAGCGTGGCGATCGACTGCGCGTTGGCCTTGAGGTAACCCGCTGCGGCGGCGGCGATGTGGTCGTCCGAGCCGGGGCGTTCCGGGCCGGGCACGACGATGCACTCACGCAGTCCGAACTCGCCGCGCATGCGCACCTCGAGGTGGGTGCGCCGGGCCTGCGGATGCACGATCTTGATCTGCACGATGCCGACCTCGCGAGCTTCGTCGAGCAGTCGGCCCACCTTCCAGCGGGTGAGGTGCAGCTCCCGGCCGATGTCCTCCTGGGTTCGGCCCTGCTCGTAGTAGCTCTGCGCGACGTGCAGCATCAACTGGGTGTGGCTGGGTCCACTGGCTTTGGGTTCGGTCGGGCGCGCCATCAGGAACCCACCCGATCCGCGGTGGCGACGGTGCGCGCGGTCAGCGCATCGGCGCTGTCGCGCATGAACGGCGCCATGATCTCGGTGAGCCGCTGGTACTCACCGAAGGTGTTCTGATACAACGCAATCCGTGCAGGATCGGGCTCGAGTATCCGCACCGTCGGGGCGAACAGCGCCGATCCCTCGTCGAGCGATCCGGTGACCCCGGCGGCGGTCGCGGCGATCACCGCGCAGGCACGCAGGGTGAGGTTCTCGCCGACCACCAGTTCGGCGGGGCGGCCGAGGACGTCGACGGTCACCTGCTGCCACAACGTATTGCGTTCGATACCGCCGGAGAACACCAGCCGCTCGCATGACACCCCGGCGCGCTCGAAGGAGTCGACGACGCTGCGGGTGCCGCAGGCGACCGCTTCGACCATCGCCCGGTAGAGCTCGGCCTTGGTGGTTCCCAGGGACAGACCGACCACGGTCCCGCGCAACCGTGGTTCGCGGTAGGGCGTGCGGTTGCCCATGAAGTAGTCCAGTGCGTGCAGCCCGTGAGTGGCCGGGTCGACCGCGGCCGCCTCGTCGATCAATGCCGGAAGGTCCTGGCGGGCAACGCCCATGATGGACTCGCCTGCCCATTTGAGCACTGAACCGCTGGCGACCTGCCCGCCCTCGACGAGCCACTTGTCCTGGTGCAGTGCGCGCGGGTAGGGGCCCCAGATCTCGCGGGTGTCGGTCGGCTCGTCGACCTCGGCGATGATCGCCGACGAGGTCCCCGAGACAAGGGAGACCAGCCCGTGCAGTTCGGCACCGCAGGCCAGCAGCGAGACGTGCGCGTCGATGCCGCCGACGGCGACCACCGGGCTGCCGGTGATCCCGAGATCGGCGGCAGCGGCCGGGTGTAGCGCTCCGGCGACACCGCCGACGGCGACGATGCGGTCGGGAAGTTTGGCCGTCAGATCCGGTACGCCGAGGGCCCGGTACAATTCGTCGGGGAAGCGCCCGGCGAGGGTGTCGTAGTTGTATTTGCATACGGCGTTCATCTGCGAGCCGACCCATTCGCCGGTGAGCCGGAAGGTGACGTAGTCGACGGCCTCGACGATGCGCGCCGCCGACCGGTAGATGTCCGGTTCGTGGGTGTGCAGCCACATCGCCTTGGGCACCAGCCATTCCGAGGCATCCGAGCCACCTGACCATTTCAGGATGGGATGCTCGTCGACGAGTTCGGCGGTGAGTGCGGACTCGGCGCCGCTTCGGCAATCCATCCACAGGATGGCGGGTCGCAGCGGCTCGCCTGCGCCGTCGAGTACCGCGACGGTCGAGGCCGTGGTGGACGCGGCGATCGCCACCACCGCACCCGCGCCGCGACATGCTTGGCCGTCCAACAACTCGCGGCTGGCGGCAGTGAGCGCCGCCCACCAGTCGCGAGGGTCCTGTTCGGCCCAGCCCGGTCGCGGAAACCGGGTGCCATACGGTCGGTGCGCGGTGCCCAGCACCCGACCGTCCTCGGTGAACGCGCCGACCCGGGCACCCTCGGTGCCCAGGTCGATCGACAGCAGAATCCCCATGATCAGTCCTCGTTGGGCAGGAACAGAACCTTCGAGGAGAAGATCGAGCGCTCACCGAGTTGATGCATCGTCTGCGGAAGCGCCGACAGTGGCAGCTCGTGAGTGATCATGAACTCCCACTCGAGTTGGCCGGTCGACATCATCTTCGCCGATGTGCGCCATTCGTCGCCGGGGAACGGCGCGGAGAAGGAGTTCCACGACCCGTGCAGGGTGGCCTCCAGGCGCATGAACTGATTGAAGGTCTCCTTGGCCAGCGGTACCGGTGCGTGGGGGATGCCGATGAACACGGCGTGGCCGTGCGGACCGGTCAGATTGGCCGCCATGTCGGCGGTCGCCGGCACGCCCGCCGATTCCAGCACGATGTCGAACCCGCGCCCGCCGAGCGCTTTTGCCTCCTCGACACCCTGGACGGCGTGGTCGGCACCGGCCTGGCGGGCCATCGCCGCCTTCTCCTCGCTGAGGTCGACCGCAACGACCTCGGTGGCACCGTGCAGTCGTGCCCACTGGACTCCGAACAGGCCGATGGGGCCGGCACCGATCACCAGCACCCGGTGCCCGGCCCGCAGGCCGGTTTTCCACAGACCGTGCAGGGCGATGGCTGCCGGGTCCAGCATGGCGGCGGCCCGCGGGTCGATACCGGCGGGCAGCTTGAGCAGGTTGCCCACCGGAGATACCGCGTACTGCGCGTACGCACCATCGCAGCGACTGCCGAAGTAGTCGTAGTTCTCGCACAGTCCGAACGCGCCCTTGAGGCAGAAATCGCAGCTGCGGCACGGGATCAGCGGCGGCACCGACACCAGTTCACCCAGTTCGAACCCGGTCACGCCCTCACCGAGTTCGACCACCCAGCCGGAGAATTCGTGGCCGCAGATGATCGGCATGATGTAGCCGCCGTTGCGCAGCATCCGGGGGATGTCGGAACCGCAGACACCGCACGCGGCGATCTTCAGCAGTACCTGGCCGGGTCCTGGCCGGGGCGTCGTGACCTCCTCGACCCTGATATCGCCGGGGGCGTGCATGACGGCAGCCGTCATCGTCTGCGGGATGTTCTGCTCGGGCGTGAGGTCGCGCGCCGGTGCTTCGGTTGTCATGACTTCTCTCTCTTGATCGTTCGCGATTCGAAGGCGTGTCGGTGTCAGGCCGGCGGCTGCGGTGCCTTGGCGAAGGTGGTGTCACCGAGCAGCGATGCGGCGTTGGACTTGTCCACCAGACCCGTTCCGGCGTCGATGAACTCGTCGACCGTCTCGCCGCGGGCCACCTTCACGGCGGTCTGCACGGCCAGTGCGCCCTCGGCATTGGGGTCGTTGAGCGCGGTGGCGACGTATTCGTCGCCGTCGGCGATGGCCCGGACGGCCTCCATCAGGCCGTCGACGCCGAACACCTTGACGTCGGCACGGTTGTTCTCGGCGAGCACCTGCAGGGCGCCGAGGGCCATATCGTCGTTCTGCGCATAGACGGCTTTGAGGTCGGGGTGGGCTTGCAGCAGATCCTGCATGGCGGTGACGGCATTGGCGCGGATGTAGTCGCTGTAGGGGCCGGGGATCACGGTGATGTTGGGCTGCGCGGAGACGGCGGCGGCGAATCCTTCGTGCCGGTCGCGGGCCACCGCGCCGCCGGCATCGCCCTGGATTTCGATGATCTTGCCGCCGGCCGGGCCGAGTGCGGACACCGCGGCCTCGCCGACGATCTGGCCCATGGCCTTGTTGTCGCGGCCGACGAAGGCCGCCGCACCGGATTCCACGGGTCGGTCGACGGTGACGACCTTGATGCCTGCCGCGTCGGCGGCAGCCAGCGATGGTGCGATGCCCTTGGGGTCGACCGGGTTGATCACCAGCACGTTGATGCCACGGGTGATGAGGTCCTGCACGTCGTTGTTTTGCTTGGTCACGTCGCCGTTGGCGTCGGCGAAGTAGAACTCGTTGCCGTCGCCCTCGGCGGTTTGGCGGGCGGCGTCGGAGAGCGCCACATAGAACGGGCTCTGTTGGGTGGCCTGGCTGAAGCCGATGACAACGGTGCCGTCGGTGGTGGCGCTGTTGGTGGCGGATCCGTTCTCGCCGGGCATCGAGCACGCGGTGGTGCCGATCGCCAGTGCGGCCGAGATCGCGAATCCGGTGACGACCTTTGCGAACCTCATTGCAACTCCTTACGTGCGCTTCGGCGTCGAAGCGCGTGACGTCCATCACCGTAGGAATTACCGTGAGGTTACGTCAACGTATGCGCATATCTTTGCTCATATGAGCAAAGCGAGGTGGTGCAGGTCGCCGGTGTGCGGCTACACCTGGGTGCGTCCGCGCTCGATGACCGAACTACGACTGGCGGCGATGTCATCGCCGGTGGCGGTGGCCATCCACGCCCGCGCCGCCTCGGCCTCGATCCACAGCCCGGCCTGGGTCTGTTCGGCATCGATGCGGTGGTAGGACTCCAGCAGCGCGCGTACGGCCTTCTGGTTGTTGCCGACGATGGTCGCCGCGATCCGCCGGGCGGTGGGCAGCAACTCGTCGTGCGGCACCACCTCGGTGACCAGCCCGGCGCGCAGCGCATCCTGCGCCGAGAGGTAGTCACCGGTCAGGCTCATCCGCCGGGCCATGCCGACGCCGACCTTCTGCGGCAGCCGCACCGAAAGTCCCCAGGTCGGCAACAGGCCGACGCGGGCGTGGGTGTCGGCGAATTTGGCCCGCTCCGAGGCGATCAGCACATCGCAGTACAGCGCCATCTCCAGGCCGCCGGTGACTGCCGCGCCGTTGATCGCGCCGATCACGGGCTTGCGCATCGGCGGCCACTTCGGGGAGATATCCGGCAGTTCGGTGGTGTCGCCGAGTTCCTTGAGGTCCAGTCCCGCGCAGAACACCGGGTCGGCACCGGTCAGAATCACCACATCCACGTCATCATCGGCCTCGGCGTCCCGCAGGGCGGCGATGAACTCCCCGCGCAACCGCGCCGAGAGTGCATTGCGCGCCTGTGGGCGGTTGAAGGTCAGGGTGCGGACCCGGTCGGTGGTGTCGATCAGCAGGACTGGCGAGTCGGTCATTCGCCCACCGTATCGACCTCTGTCACGGCCACGCGGGCGGGCCTATCGTGGACTCATGTGCCGAAACATCACCGAGTTGCGCGGGCTGGAACCGGCGGCGACCCCCGAGGAGATCGAGGCCGCCGCGCGTCAGTACATCCGCAAGATCAGCGGGGTCACCCGCCCGACCGTGGCCAATGCCGATGCGTTCGAGGCGGCCGTCGCCGAGGTCACCGCCACCACCGAACGTCTGCTCGCGCAGTTGCCGCCACGACGGCAGCCGCCGAAAACCGTGCCGCCGCTGCGCCGCCCCGAGGTGCGGGCCCGGCTCGGTCTGTGAGTACACCGGCGCTCAAGGAGTGGGGCGCGGCGGTGCACGCCCTGCTCGACGGGCGGCAGACCGTGCTGCTGCGCAAGGGCGGCATCCACGAAAAGCGGTTCGAGGTCAGCTCCGAGGAATTCCTGTTGTTCCCCACGGTCGCGCACTCGCACGCCGAGCGGGTGCGTCCCGAACACCGCGACACGCTGTCCGGCTCGGCGGACAGCACCGATGATGCGGTGCTGCTGCGGGCCGGGGCGAAAGTGGTGGCCGCGGTCGAGGTCAACCGTCCTGACCGGATCGAGGACATCTTCGATCTGCACATCTGGACCGCGGAGTCCGTGCGTGCCGACCGGCTGGACTTCCGTCCGCGGCACCGACTGACGGTATTGGTGGTCCAGGCCCGTGCGCTCGTGGACCCCGTGCGCCTGGAGCGCACCCCGCAGTACCGGGGATGCGCCAGTTGGGTGACCCTGCCGGTCTCCGAAAGCCGTTACGCCGCACCGGTTCACGATCTCCGCACACTGGCAGCCATCGGCGCCCGCGTGCGCGACTCAGTGGGTTGACGGCGGCTGGCTGTCGGCGGGCAGGACCACCCGGGTCTCCTCGCCGAAGACCACGGTGTGTGTGGCCGGCCGCATCGCGGTACCCGACACCGCCGGATCACCGGTGCCCAGATTGCGGGCGTAGCGTGGATGCGACCCGCCGGCCACCAGCAGCCGGATCCGAGATCCCGCGGCGAACCGGTGCGCGACCGCGTCCAGGTCGATGCGGATCGGTTCTGATACGGAATCGCTTGTGTACCTCCGGAATCCGTCACTGACATTGCGGGACCGGCCCTTGGCGTCGACCTCGCTGATCCGCACGAACACATCGTGGTGTGGATTGTCGGCGCGGTGGGTGAGTTCGACGACGGGACTACCGACGACATAGAGGTCCGCCGGCAGCGGCTCGCCGGTGAACGCGAGCACATCGGCCCGATCTGCCAGCGCGGAGTCGTCTCGATAACCGCCGTCGGGGGACAGCAACCGGCCGCCGACGGTGGGGGTCGGGTCGGCAGGCTGATAGGTGAACATCAGGTGCCCGCCTGCCGGGGTGCCGGCCAGGGCGCCGTCGGCGCGCGGGTACAGCGTGTGGTGCGCTGTGGCCGGCGGCCAATCGTCCAGCTCGACCCACCCGTCGCCGGCGGCCTGATGTATGTGGATGCGCACCGGATGGCGCCGCGTCGACGGCGCGCCGCCCAGGTGCGTGCCCAGCCAGTCCAGCGTCTCGCGTAGGACGGTGGCACCGCCGCGGGTCATCACCTGGGTGTGGGTCCACGATCCGACGGTCAGGGCCGTCTCGACGCCTCGGTCGCGCAGCCGTCGATACTGGGCCAGCGTCTGGTCGAGGAACAGGTCCTGCCATCCGCCGAGCAACAGCACCGGCACCTCCGTGCGGTCCAGGGCCGCGCCGGCGGCCAGGCGTTGCCAATGCTCGGGATCGTCCTGCGGAGGCCGCAACCAGGATTCGTACCACGGCGCACCCTCGCCGAGCAGTGCGCGTCCGCCGGTGCCCAGCGGCAGATCCCGTGCCGCGGCCAGGACCCGCCGCCCCGCGGTCGCCTGGCGCGCCAGCGCCCGCGCCAGGCCTGGTTCCTCCTGATGGGAGACCATATCGCTCCAGCCGAGGAAGTCGTTGAGCGAGAACGCGCCGGTGCCCCAGGATGATTCGGCGAAATCGTGCGGACCGACGGTGATGATCGCCGCGGCCAGGTCAGCGGGCGGCTCGACCAGCAGCGCCCACTGGGTGAAGCCCAGGTAGGACAGCCCGACGGTGGCGAAGGTGCCGGTGAACCAGGGCTGGTCCCGCAGCCAGGCCACCGTGTCGGCACCGTCGGCGACCTCGTTGGCCATCGGCGTGAACTCGCCGCCGGAACCGAACGTGCCCCGCACGCTCTGGAAGACGACGTGATACCCGCGGCTGGCGTAGACGCTGCCGAACGACAAGGTGAACGGGAAACGCCTGCCATACGGCGCCCGGACCAGCAGGGTGCCCGCCGGGGTCGTCGTCAGCGGTTCGTAGTGGTCGGCCAGGAGTTCCACGCCATCGCGCATCGGCACCCGGAGGCGCTTGTGCACGACGAAGTCGGTGCTGGGCGAAGGGACATTCACTACCCGGCTCAAGGCCTGCCGGGCGTGACGGGACAGTCGTGAGCTCACCTAACGAACACTACGTGGGCTCAGAAGCGGCGTCAGAACTTGTAGTACGGCACCAGTTCGTTGGCGCGCTGCAAATTGACCTGCAGACAGTCCGGCCGATCCGGGGAATGGATGGGGGAGTAGAACACCGACTGCTGCAGCACGCCGTAGCTGGTCTTGAAGGCGATCATGCAGGTCACCCACCATCGATCGTTCCAGTCCGTCGGCTTCATGATCCAGAACTGGGCGGCCCGATGCCCGGCGATGTCGAGTTCGACCGCGTCGGGGGGCAGCGTCGCCTCGTAGGTGCGCCACACGAACGCCTCGATGGCCATCTGATAGTTGCCGGCGTCGTATTTGCAGCGCAGCCCGTCCTCGGGCGTCGGCGGCGTGAGGGCCAGGCCGATGCGCTGCACCACGTCGATAGGGATGTCCTCGCACGGGTCGAACGGCCGCGGGTCGGTCGTCTCGATGACCGGCCATTTGATCGTGGTCGACACGTTGGTCATGGGCAGGTCGTCGACGCTCACCGTGACCGGCGTGCCGGCCGGGTTGGTCTGCCACACGACGATCACCGCCGCGACGAGCGCACTCAACGCCGATAGCAGGCGCAGCTTGGCACCCATCGAACCCCCATACATCGTCATCCGACCCGAGGGTCCGCACGAACCCTGCCGGGAGTCTAAACGAGAACAGGTTCTAGTTGCCCGGGTTCGGGCATCTCGGGGGCGTCCGTGCCCGGCAAGTACGCTGGACCGCTGTGTCCTCGCCTGTTTCGAAGCCGTCCCGGGAACAACGACGACCGGTGTTGTGGGCGATCAGTGACCTGCATACCGGGCACACCGGCAACAAGCCGGTGACCGAGTCTCTGTATCCGTCCAGTCCCGATGACTGGCTGATCGTCGCCGGGGACGTCGGTGAACGCACCGACGAGATTCGCTGGGCGCTGGACCTGCTGCGTAAGCGGTTCGCCAAGGTCATCTGGGTGCCGGGTAACCACGAACTGTGGACCACCACCCGCGACCCCATGCAGATCTTCGGTCGCGCCCGCTACGACTACCTCGTCGACATGTGCGACCAGATGGGGATCGTCACGCCCGAGCATCCGTTCCCGGTGTGGAATGAGCAGGGCGGCCCGGCCACGATCGTGCCGATGTTCCTGCTCTACGACTATTCGTTCCTGCCCGAGGGCACTGGCACCAAGGCCGAGGGGCTCGCGCTGGCCAAGGAGCGCAATATCGTCGGCACCGACGAGTACCTGCTCTCGGCCGAGCCCTACGCCACGCGCGATGCGTGGTGCCGCGACCGGGTGGCCTACACCCGCAAGCGATTGGAGGAGCTCGACTGGATGACGCCGACCGTGCTGGTGAACCACTTCCCGATGGTGCGCGAGCCGTGCGATGCGCTGTTCTACCCCGAGTTCGCGCTGTGGTGTGGGACCACCGCAACCCGGGATTGGCACACCCGTTACAACGCCATCTGTTCGGTGTACGGCCATCTGCACATCCCGCGCACCACCTGGTATGACGACGTGCGATTCGAAGAGGTGTCGGTCGGATATCCCCGAGAATGGCGCCGCCGCAAGCCATATCGCTGGCTGCGTCAGATCCTGCCGGACCCCAAGTATCCGCCCGGCTACCTCAACGACTTCGGCGGCCATTTCGAGATCACCGACGAGATGCGGGAGAACGCACAGAAAATGCAGGACCGGATCGCCTCGCGCAGGAGCAAGTAGATGCTGCTGCCCGCCGTCGTCCCCGAGATGGTCTCGACCGCCGAGATGTACCACGATCCGCCGGATCTGACACCGCTGCCCGAGGAGGCGCCCCTGGTGGCGCGGTCGGTTGCCAAGCGGCGCAACGAATTCGTCACCGTGCGTCACTGTGCGCGGATCGCGCTCGGCGAGATCGGCGTGCCGCCGGTGCCGATCCTCAAGGGTGACAAGGGTGAACCGTGCTGGCCCGACGGGGTGGTCGGCAGCCTCACCCATTGCGATGGCTTCCGCGGCGCCGTGGTGGGCAGGCAGGGGCAGGTGCGGTCGGTCGGCATCGATGCCGAGCCGCATGGAGAGCTGCCCAAGGGCGTGCTCGACGCCATCAGTCTTCCGGTCGAGCGCCACCAGATCTCCGCGCTCCCCGCAGAGTTGCACTGGGATCGAATTTTGTTCTGCGCCAAGGAGGCCACCTATAAGGCGTGGTATCCGCTGACGCACCGATGGCTGGGATTCGAGGACGCCCACATCACCTTCACCGTCGACGGCACCGGCACGGCCGGCACGTTCCGGTCGACCATCCTGATCGACCCCGCCGCCGAGCACGGCCCGCCGCTGAGCGCGCTGGACGGTCGGTGGTCGGTGGCCGGTGGGATCGCGCTGACGGCGATCACGCTGTGAGCAAGCCCGTTCCGGCTCCGGGCCTGGTGATCGTCGACAAGCCCGCCGGAATGACCAGCCATGACGTCGTCGGGCGCTGCCGACGGCTGTTCGGCACCCGCAAGGTGGGCCACGCCGGCACGCTGGATCCGATGGCCACCGGGGTGCTGGTCATCGGTATCGAGCGCGCCACCAAACTGCTCGGGCTGATCACCGGCACGGACAAGTCCTACGTTGCCACCATCCGCCTCGGGCAGACCACCTCCACCGAGGACGCCGAGGGCGAGGTGCTGCAGACGGTGCCCGCCGAGCATGTCACCGACGCGCAGATCGAGGAGGCGCTCGCGCGGCTGCGGGGTGATATCGCGCAGGTGCCGTCGGCGGTCAGCGCGATCAAGATCGCCGGCGAGCGGTCCTACAAACTCGCTCGTGAGGGCCGCGCCGTCGAGCTGCCCGCCCGACCCGTGCGCATCTCCCGATTCGAGATGACCGCCGTGCGCAGGGGCGGCGGGTTGACCGACGTCGACGTCGAGGTCGATTGTTCCTCGGGCACCTACATCCGGGCGCTGGCGCGTGATGTGGGTGCGGGGCTGCAGGTGGGCGGGCATCTCACGGCGTTACGACGCACCGCGGTCGGGCGGTATGACCTGCAGCAGGCGCGGACGCTCGACGACCTCGCCGAGCAGGCCCGGCTGTCCTACAGCCTTGACCAGGCCTGCCTGCAGGGGTTCGCCCGGCGCGATCTCACCGAGAAGGAAGCGCTGGACACCGGCCACGGCCGCCCGCTGGACGTGGCGGGCATCGACGGGATCTATGCCGCCGTCGCGCCCGACGGCAGGGTGATCGCATTGCTGCAGGACGGACCGTCACGCACCACCCCGGTGGTGGTGCTGCGTCCGGCCACCTTGTCCTGAGCCTGTCGGCACCTCCCGGGCATCGGCGCTGCGCGCGAGTGGCACTGGTCACCCCGGGCAGCGGTGTGTGAAACGAGTGGGCCGTTTATCAGGTTTTCCCTAACCAGGGGCCGTTTTTATTAGCCAAATCCCAGGTTTCCTGTGAACTTTCTGCGTCGGCCGGGCGTTGAAGAAGGTATGAGCGAGCACGCACCGGTTTGCGACCATCCGCTGTTCACCTATCAGCCCGCGTGGGCCCACGGTGAGCGGGGAGCCCGCGTCGGCCATGTGACCCACACCGTCGATCTGCCGATCGCTCCGACGGCGCTGTGGTCGGTGTTGTCGGACCCGCGCACCTGGTCGGACTGGCTGACCGTTCATCAGCGCTGGATCGGCCAGCCGCGGACCGGCTTCGTCCCCGGCGCCCGGATGACCGCCGAGACGCTGATGCTCGGCGTGTCCGGGACCGTGGAGTGGACGGTCGAATCCGCGATCGCGCCGGGCACCCTGGTGCTCATCGGTGTCGGTGAGGCCGGCCTGCGCGCCCGGTTCACCGTCCTGGTCAACTCCGCCGAGGGCGGCTCACAACTCACCGTCACCAGCGAGGTCACCGGTGAACTGCTGACGGCTCCGCTGATCTCGGCCATCGAGCGCGACGGGGCCGAACAGCTCGAGATGAGCGTGCAGAAGCTGCTGGCGTGTGCCTGTGCGCAGGCGGCCCCCAAACCCCGGGCGTTGCGCCTGGTGCATTCGGCCACCGATGTCGTGCCGGTCGAGAGCAGTGCCGTCCCGCCGCTGCGGGCGGTGCGCTAGACCACCCAGATCGCTTCTGCTGCAGGGCTTCCCAGGTCGACGGTGACGGGCGTCCCGGTGTCGTTCGACGGTGCCTGCACGGCGACGGAGATCATCCCGGCGAAGTCTCGGCGCGCCACCACCTGCAGTCGGGAATCCAGCGTGATGCCCACACTGTCGAAATAGCGCAGCATCTCCGGATCGGCATCCGAGATCCGGGCCACGGTGCCGTCTTCGCCGTCCACGCATACCGACAGCTGCCTGGCCGGTGGTGTCGGGACCCGCCCGTCCGGTGCCGGTATCGGATCGCCGTGCGGGTCGCGGGTGGGGAAACCCAGTTTGGCGTCGATGCGGTCGAGCATGCGGTCCGATACCGCGTGCTCCAGGATCTCGGCCTCGTCGTGCACCTCGTCCCACCCGTAGCCCAGCTCGCGCACCAGGAAGGTCTCCATCAGCCGGTGCCTGCGGACCATCGCCAGTGCGGCCTTGCGGCCCGCGTCGGTCAGCGTCACCGCGCCGTACTTGGCGTGGTCGACCAGCCCTTGATCGGCCAGCTTGCGGATGGACTCCGACGCCGTGCTCGCCGACACCCCGATGCGTTCGGCCAGCAGTTTCGTGCTCACCTTGTCCGGTGACCATTCCTGGGCCGTCCAGATGACTTTGAGGTAATCCTGGGCAACCGTCGTCAGTTCCTGCGGGTCGCTGTTGGAGTCCACGGTCACTGAGTTTAGGCAATCGTTGCCTGCTGCGGGTATCCCAGGCGGACGGCGGTGACACCGCGCCGTAGGCTTGCGGCTGTGCAGCGGTGGCGGGGCCGGGAAGACATTCCCACGGACTGGGGCCGATGTGTCCTGACGATCGGCGTGTTCGACGGTGTTCACCGTGGCCATGCCGAGTTGATCAATCGTGCCGTCAAGTCGGGGCGGTCGCGCGGGGTTCCCACCGTGCTGATGACCTTCGACCCGCACCCCATGGAAGTCGTGTTTCCGGGCAGCCATCCGGCGCAGCTCACCACGCTGGCCCGCCGGGCCGAGCTCGTGGAGGAAACCGGTGTGGACGTCTTCCTGGTGATGCCGTTCACCGCGGATTTCATGAAGCTGACCCCCGAGCGCTACATCCACGAGCTCCTCGTCGAGAGCCTGCACGTGGTCGATGTCGTGGTGGGGGAGAACTTCACCTTCGGACGGAAGGCTGCAGGCAATGTGGACCTGCTGCGTAAGGCCGGCGAGCGTTTCGGATTCGCGGTCGAGGGGATGAGGCTGGTGTCCGAGGAATTCGCCCGCGACGAGTCGGTCACGTTCTCCTCGACCTATATCCGTTCCTGCGTGGACGCCGGCGACGTCGTTGCCGCAGCCGAGGCGCTGGGCCGTCCGCACCGCGTCGAGGGGGTCGTGGTCCGTGGTGACGGCCGCGGCCGGGGCCTGGGCTTCCCGACCGCCAATGTCGCACCACCCATGCATTCGGCCATCCCGGCCGACGGCGTCTACGCGGCCTGGTTCACGGTGTTGGGACACGGGCCGGTGGTCGGCACGGTGACCCCCGGCGAGCGCTATCAGGCGGCGGTGTCGGTGGGCACCAACCCGACCTTCTCCGGGCGCACCCGCACCGTGGAGGCCTTCGTCCTCGACGCCGAAGCGGATCTCTACGGCCAGCATGTGGCAGTCGATTTCATCGCCCGCATCCGCGGCCAGGAGAAGTTCGACTCGGTCGAGGATCTGGTGCTCCAGATGGGTGCCGATACCGAGCGGGCGCGCTCGATTCTCGCTGCAGGCTGAGGTCCTGTTAGTATTTCGTCCCGACCCAGCGTGTGCTGCAGTTCGCGGCGGCCGCGCCCCAGATGTTCCTCGCGGACCTTTTTGATGGAGTTTTTTCGTGGCGCTCACTACCGAACAGAAGAAAGAAATCCTCGGCCAGTACGGTCTGCATGACACCGATACCGGTTCGCCGGAGGCCCAGGTCGCGATGCTGACCAAGCGGATCCAGGATTTGACCGAACACCTCAAGCAGCACAAGCACGATCACCACTCGCGGCGGGGGCTGCTGCTGCTGGTCGGTCGTCGGCGTCGGTTGCTCAAGTACGTCGCACAGGTCGACGTCGAGCGCTACCGCTCGCTGATCGAGCGCCTCGGCCTGCGCCGCTGACGCTCCGGACCGCGGCCCTGGCCGCGATCTGCACCCTCGGGTGCGTGTTGGGGGGACTCACCGGCTGCTCGTCGGCGGCCGCGGCGGCTCTACAGGTCGGCGACTGTCTGAAGGTCGTCGGCACCCCCGATCGCCCGGACGCCGTCAAGGCGATCTGTGGCAGCACGGATTCCACATTCAAGGTGGTGGCCACCGCCGCGTCCAGTGACGGTTGTCCCACCGATGTGGATTCCTACTACTCCACGCACAGCACGTTCAGCGACACCACCAGCACCGTCTGCATGGATGTGGATTGGGTTGTCGGACAGTGCATGAGCGTCGATCCCGACAACGGCCGCGATCCCGTCCGCGTCGACTGCGCCGACACCACGCAGCCGAACCGGCAGCGCGCCACCGAGATCCTGCACGGCGTGGCCAACGTCGACCAGTGTCGCAGCGGCATGGGCTACGCCTATGACCAACGAGAGTTCACCGTGTGTGTCGATGACGTCACCTGAAGGCGGTCATCACCCGCCGGTGTAACATGAAGATGTTTTGGGCCACATGTGTTCATGAGCCGGCCCGAACAACAAGGTGCGGTTCGCGCAGTTCCGCGCGCACCGTCCCTGCGCGTCACAGCAGTGCCCGCCTGTTCGGGCGGTCTTCGGTAGTGGCTGCCGGGGTATTTCGAACCCCGGCCGCTTCGATCGACGGCCGTAGCCGATTTCAGGGGACCGCTGACGCGTGTACGCGCAAAACAGCTGAATACCCAGAAAGGCTGCAATGTCTGCAGTTGAAACCGACGAGGGTGTGTTCGAGTCCACCGCCGTCATCGACAACGGGAGCTTCGGCACCCGCACCATTCGCTTCGAGACCGGCCGCTTGGCCCGCCAGGCCGCCGGCTCCGTCGTCGCCTACCTCGATGAAGAGACGATGCTGCTGAGCGCCACCACCGCCAGCAAGTCGCCGAAGGATCATTTCGACTTCTTCCCGCTGACCATCGACGTCGAGGAGCGGATGTACGCCGCGGGCCGGATCCCCGGCTCGTTCTTCCGTCGTGAGGGACGTCCCTCCACCGACGCGATCCTGACCTGCCGTCTGATCGACCGGCCGCTGCGCCCGACCTTCGTCTCCGGTCTGCGCAACGAGATCCAGGTCGTGGTGACGGTGCTGAGCCTGGATCCCAAGGATCTGTACGACGTGCTGGCGATCAACGCCGCATCGGCATCCACCCAGATCTCCGGCCTGCCGTTCTCCGGCCCGGTCGGCGGCGTACGCGTCGCCCTGATCTCCACTCCTGAAAACAAGGCTGGCCAGTGGGTTGCGTTCCCGACCGTCGAGCAGCTCGAAGACGCCGTCTTCGACATGGTGGTTGCCGGGCGTAAGGCCGGTGACGACGTCGCCATCATGATGGTCGAGGCCGAGGCCACCGAGAAGGTCATCGAACTGATCGCCGGCGGCGCCGGTGCCCCCACCGAGGCCGTCGTGGCCGAGGGCCTGGAGGCCGCCAAGCCGTTCATCTCGGCGCTGTGCACCGCGCAGGAGGAACTGCACGCCGCCGCGGGTAAGGCGACCGTGGAGTACCCGCTGTTCCCGGATTACCAGGCAGATGTGTACGAGCAGGTCGCCGCGGTGGCCACCGAGGCGCTCTCGCAGGCGCTCACCATCGCGGGCAAGGCCGAGCGCGATGACCGCACCGACGAGATCAAGGGCGAGGTGCTCGAGCGCCTGGCCGGTCAGTTCGAGGGCCGCGAGAAGGAGATCGGCGCCGCCTACCGGTCGCTGACCAAGAAGCTTGTGCGGCAACGCATCCTGACCGACCACTTCCGCATCGACGGTCGTGGCGTCACCGATATCCGGGCACTGTCGGCCGAGGTCGCGGTCATCCCGCGGGCGCACGGCAGCGCGTTGTTCGAGCGTGGCGAGACCCAGATCATGGGTGTCACCACACTCGACATGGTCAAGATGGCCCAGCAGATCGACTCGCTCGGGCCCGAGACCTCCAAGCGTTATATGCATCACTACAACTTCCCGCCGTTCTCGACCGGCGAGACCGGCCGTGTGGGCTCGCCCAAGCGCCGTGAGATCGGCCACGGTGCGCTCGCCGAGCGTGCTCTGATGCCGGTGCTGCCGAGCGTCGAGGAGTTCCCGTACGCCATCCGCCAGGTGTCGGAGGCGTTGGGCTCCAACGGTTCCACCTCGATGGGCTCGGTGTGTGCCTCGACCCTGTCGCTGCTGAACGCCGGTGTGCCGCTCAAGGCGCCGGTCGCCGGTATCGCCATGGGTCTGGTCTCCGACGATGTCGATGGTGAGCGCAAGTTCGTCACCCTGACCGATATCCTCGGCGCCGAGGATGCGTTCGGCGACATGGACTTCAAGTGCGCGGGTACCAAGGACTTCGTCACGGCCCTGCAGTTGGACACCAAGCTCGACGGCATCCCGTCCAAGGTGTTGGCCGGTGCGCTGGCCCAGGCCAAGGACGCCCGGATCACCATCCTGGAGGTCATGGCCGAGGCCATCGACGAGCCCGACGAGATGAGCCCGTACGCGCCGCGCATCACCACCATCAAGGTCCCGGTGGACAAGATCGGTGAGGTCATCGGGCCCAAGGGCAAGATGATCAACTCGATCACCGAGGAGACCGGCGCGTCGATCTCCATCGAGGACGACGGCACCGTGTTCGTCGGTGCCAGCAATGGCGAGGCCGCGCAGGCCGCGATCGACAAGATCAATGCCATCGCCAATCCGCAGCTGCCCAAGGTGGGTGAGCGGTTCCTGGGAACGGTGGTCAAGACCACCGACTTCGGAGCGTTCGTCTCGCTGTTGCCGGGTCGTGACGGTCTGGTGCACATCAGCAAGCTGGGCCGCGGCAAGCGCATCGCCAAGGTTGAGGATGTCGCCAAGGTCGGTGACAAGATGCGTGTCGAGATCGCCGATATCGACAACCGCGGGAAGATCTCGCTGGTGCTGGTCGACGAGGAGAGCTCGACGAGCGCCCCGGAGACCGAGGCGGCCGAGCCCGCCGGCGCGGAAGCGTAGCTCGACAGCGTCATTTCGACGGACATGCCCCGGTGCCCACACGGCACCGGGGCATGTCCCGTTTCTGGCGAAAGAATGTGACCAGCAAGCGCTTTCCGTGTGCTGACGACGCGCCATCCCCACCTGCAGGGCGGTGGGTACCAGGAGGCCAGGCGGCGGAAAACGGTACCGGCGGCCATCTTTCGGGAAAGAAGGTGGTGGGTAAGATTGTCGAGGTGCACGGCCTTGCCCCCGGGACGGACGCCATTTCGCCCGCCCGATTCCCGGACTGGACGACCGTCGGCCAGTACGCCGACTTCGCCGCCGAGGTCCATCGCGCTGGCCGACTCGGCGCTGCAGGCGATCGGATGCGTCGGCATGCGGGCCTGCGGCACCAACAACTGTCGGGACATGGCCTACCTCAGCGGGGTGCCCTGCGCCGGAGTGATGCCGCTGTGAGCGACCGGTAGCCTGCCCCGGCTACAGGTGGGCCGCGTGTCGGTGCCCGACGGGCATACGGCAACATGGGTCGCCGCAGAGAGGAGCGCCGATGTCGACGGCAGTGCGCCGAACAGACCTACCCGGCGGTTTGCGGGTGGTCACCGAGCACCTCCCGTCGGTGCACTCGGCGTCGGTGGGTGTCTGGGTCGGGGTCGGTTCGCGCGACGAGGGCGCGACTGTCGCCGGTGCGGCACATTTCCTGGAGCATCTGCTGTTCAAGTCCACGCCCACCCGGTCGGCGGTGCAGATAGCTCAGGCCGTCGACGCGGTGGGCGGTGAACTCAATGCGTTCACCGCGCGCGAACACACCTGCTACTACGCCCACGTGCTCGATTCCGATGTGGAATTGGCGGTCGATCTGGTGGCCGATGTGGTCCTGCGGGGTCGCTGCGCCGCCGAGGACGTCGAGGTGGAACGCGATGTCGTGCTCGAGGAGATCGCGATGCGCGACGACGACCCCGAGGACACGCTGGGCGATGTGTTCCTGTCGGCCATGTTCGGTAATCACCCGGTCGGCAGGCCTGTGATCGGCACCGTCGATTCGATCTCGGCCATGACGCGCACACAGCTGCACTCGTTCCACATGCGGCGCTACACACCGGAACGGATGGTGCTGGCGGTGGCCGGCAACGTCGACCACGACCACATCGTCGGACTGGCCAAGGAGTACTTCGGTCCGCGACTGTCGCGCGATCGTGCTCCGGCCCCGCACCGCAAAGGCGCCGGACGGGTGCCGGGAACGCCGTCGCTGGAACTGGTGAGCCGCGATGCCGAGCAGAGTCACGTGTTGGCCGGCGTGCGCAGCCCGGGCCGCTACTGGGAACATCGCTGGGCACTCTCGGTGCTGAACACCGCGATCGGCGGCGGATTGAGCTCGCGACTCTTTCAGGAGATCAGGGAGCGGCGCGGGCTGGCATATTCGGTGTATTCGAGTGTGGACACGTTCTCCGACGCCGGCGCCTTCTCGGTGTACGCGGCCTGTTTGCCGGAACGGTTCGACGAGGTGGTGCGATTGGCCACCGACGTGCTCGCCGACGTGGCGCGTGATGGCATCACCTCCTCGGAGTGCGCGATCGCCAAGGGCTCGTTGCGCGGCGGGCTCGTGCTGGGCCTGGAGGACTCGAGTTCCCGGATGCACCGGATCGGGCGCAGTGAACTGAACTTCGGGGCGCACCGCAGCATCGCCCAAACCCTCGAGCAGATCGACGCTGTCACCCTCGAGGAGGTCAACGCCGTCGCGCGTCGATTGCTGTCGAAACCTCTCGGTGCGGCGGTGCTCGGTCCGTACAAATCCAAAAGGTCCTTACCGCAGCGCCTTCGAGATATCGCGGGGTAGTGGGTTACAGTCGGGTGATGCGCCTGTCACGACGCGAGCTGTTGATCGGCGGTCTGACGCTGGTGGCGGTGGGGTCGGTTGCCGGTTGCGCGGACGATACCGCGCTGGCTGCCCCGGCGACCGCACTGCCCGAGCGGATCCGCGATCTAGAGGCTCGGCACAATGCCTTCATCGGGGTGTTCGGGATGAACCTGGACTCCGGGATGTCCGTTCGGTACCGCGACGGGGAATCGTTCGCGATGTGCTCCACATTCAAGGCCTATGCGGCGGCTGCGGTGTTGCGAAGGGTGGCCGACGGCGAATTGTCCTTGGAGAAGCCCGTTTTCGTCGATCCAGCGGGGATCCTCCCGAATTCTCCGGTGACCGAGGAACGTGCAGGCGGCCAGATGACGCTCGCCGAACTGTGCCAGGCCGCGCTGCAACGCAGCGACAACCTGGCTGCCAACCTTTTGCTCGCCACACTCGGCGGCCCACGCGCTATCACCGATTTCGCGCGCAGCATCGGCGACGACACGACTCGGTTGGACCGCTGGGAGACCGATCTGAACTCGGCGATCCCCGGCGATCCTCGTGATACCAGTACCCCCGAGGCGCTGGGTACGGGGTACCGGAACCTGTTGGCGGGTGACGCTTTACCGCCCGTGCAACGCGATCTCCTCGATGGATGGATGCGCGCCAACCAGACCTCGAGCATGCGCGCGGGTCTGCCGCCGGACTGGACGACGGCGGACAAGACCGGCAGTGGCGATTACGCCACGACCAATGACGTGGGTATCGCCTACGGGCCCGGTGGTACGCGCGTGCTGCTGTCGATCATGACCCGCACCCAATCCGCCGATCCCGATGCCGAGGGGCTGCGGCCGGTGATCGGTGAGGTCGCCGCGCTGGTGCTACCGGACCTGCTCGCCTGACCCGCAGCCGTCCTCGGTTCAGGCGAGCACTGCCGTGGGGTCGGTGAACGGCAGGTCGAGATCGCTGGCCACCTGCTCGGAGAGCAGCGCGCCCTCATGGGTGGACAGGCCCTTCGCCAGTGACGGGTCGGCGCGGCAGGCCTCGCGCCAGCCCTTGTCGGCCAGCTTGAGCACGTAGGGCATGGTGGCGTTGGTCAGCGCATACGTCGATGTCCGTGGCACGGCGCCGGGCATGTTGGCCACGCAGTAGAACACGGTGTCGTGGACGGCGAAGGTCGGGTCGTCGTGGGTGGTGGGGCGCGAATCCTCGAAACAACCACCCTGGTCGATGGCGATATCGACCAGCACCGCGCCGGTCTTCATCTGCGCGACCGTCGAATTGGTGACCAGTTTCGGCGCCTTGGCGCCGGGCACCAGCACGGCACCGATGACCAGGTCTGCCTGCTTGACCGCGTCTTCGAGATCCAGGCTGGACGAGTAGCGGGTCTCGATCGCCCCGCCGTACTCGGCGTCGATCTTGCGCAGGGTGTTGATGTTGAGATCGAACACGGTGACGTGGGCACCCATGCCCCATGCCACCGCGGCCGCATTGTCGCCGGCCATGCCGCCACCGATGACGACGACCCGAGCGGGGGCGACGCCGGGCACCCCGCCCATCAGCACGCCGCGGCCACCCTGGGTGCGCATCAGGTGGTACGCGCCGACCTGTGCGGCCAGGCGTCCGGCAACCTCACTCATGGGGGCGAGCAGGGGGAGAGCCACCGATCCGTCCGATCCGGTTGTCTGCACGGTCTCGTACGCGATCGCGGTGGTGCCGGAGGCCATCAGCGCGTCCGTGCACGGCCTGGACGCAGCCAGGTGCAGGTAGGTGAACAGCGTTTGACCCTGTCGTAGCCGTGCGTACTCGGCTTCGATCGGTTCTTTGACCTTGAGGAGCAGATCTGCTTCGGCCCACACCTTTTCGGCGCTCTCGACGATCTCGGCACCAGCGGCCTTGAAGTCGTTGTCGGTGATGGCCGAGCCCGCGCCCGCGCCGGCCTGGATGATGACGTCGTGACCGCGCTTGGTCAGCTCGGCCACCCCGGCGGGCGTGATCGCGACGCGGTATTCGTTGTTCTTGATCTCGGTCGGGATGCCGACGAGCATGCTCGCTCCTAAAGTCTGGGATGTACCAGCAAGTGTGAATATGCATCGACAGACGCACAATCTTTATGTCGATAATTCGCTAAGATCGCTACATGGCAGAACGATCATCAACCCGTGGTCCGCGGTTGGCGCCTGGGCCGAAAGATGTTCGACCCTCCGATCTCGACGATATCGACCGGCGAATGTTGCTCGCCCTGCACGCGGATGCGCGGATGTCCAACAGCGCGTTGGCCGAGGCGGTGGGGATCGCGCCGTCGACATGTCACGGTCGGCTTCGTCGCCTTCAGGACATCGGGGTGATCCGGGGGTTCTACACCGATATCAACCCGGCGGCGGTCGGGCTGACGCTCCAGGCGATGATCTCGGTGAGCCTGCAATCCAATGCGCGCGGGCGCATTCGGGATTTCATCGCCCAGATCCGACAACGCCCGCAGGTGATGGACGTCTACTTCCTGGGAGGCGGTGACGATTTCATCCTGCATGTCGCCGCGCGCGATACAGAGGACCTGCGTGCGTTCGTGGTGGAGAACCTCAATGCCGACGGCGATGTGGCCGCCACCCAGACGTCCCTGATCTTCGAGCACCTACGGGGAGCGTCGCCCTTGTGACCGTCGATGACGACCTGGCCACGCTGTACGGGGTGCCGCCGCCGGAATTCACCGCGCTGCGAAGCCGATTGGCAACGCAGGCGAGGGAACGCGGCGATACCGAGGCGGCCCGCGCGATCGGTGCGGCCCGCCGGCCCACCCAGGCCGCCTGGGTGGTCAACGCGTTGATGCGTGCGGATCCCACGGCCGCGGACCGGCTGGCCGAACTACGTGCGCAGCTGCAGGCTGCGCACGCCGCCATGGACGGTGCGCGTATCCGCGAGTTGACCACCGCGCAACGCCGAGTGGTCGCAGACCTCACCAGGGCCGGCCTCGCGGCAGCGCGGGTGGACTCGCCGACGCCCGCTCTGCGTGCCGATATCACCAACACGCTGCAGGCGGCGATCGCCGATCCGGGCGTACACGCCAGGCTCGGCCGGCTGGAAAAAGCCGAGGAGTGGTCGGGGTTCGGTGATTTCGGGGTATCGGTGGCCGTCGGGACCCGGCGGCCCGACTCGACTGCGCCGGCCCCGCCCGCCCGGCGCACTCCCGATACCGGTGAGCGTCGGCGTCTCCTGTCCGAGCAGCGTGCCGCGGCCGCAGCGGCACTCGCGCGGTCGCAGAAGGCCGATGCGGTCGCCGCCGGCGCGGTCGCGGAACGGCAGGCCGCACTCGTCGCCGCGCGGCACCGCCTTGAGCAGGCTCGTGAGTCGCTGGCGGCCGCCGAACACGATGTCGATATCGCCGATGCCGACCTTGCGGACGCCCGGCGCGCACACGATGTCTCGAAATCCGATCTGGAGCGCGATACCGCGGCGCTGGCCGCCGCCGATGCCGCGCTCGATGCCCTGACCTGACCGCGGCCCGCTACACCGCGCTGGGCGCGACCAGTTCCGGGTGAAACGTACTCACCATCCGGCGGATTCCGTCGCGCCAATCCACCGATGTCCCACCCACGATCTCATGCATCTTGGTGGTATCGGTCGGGCCGGTGGGAAGGGCCTGATCGCTGACCTCGAAAACCGGCTCCCGACCGATGAGTTCCCCGATGTAGGTGCACCATTCCTGCAACCCGACCGTTTGGTCACCGCACCAGTTCACCGTGGTCGCCGGGACTGTCGCGGCCTTCAGCATCCGGGGCAGCATGGCGATGATGTCGTCCTGGTGGATTGGGTTGTAGCGAGCCGGCCCTCCCGGGGGCACCGGTAGCGGAATGCCCGCCAGCATCATCTCCATCTGATAGAACGGCCAGCCGCCGTTGTCGCCGTAGGGGACGTTGAGCCGCGTGATCACCGTTGGCAGCCCCAATGCGCGCGCCATCGTCCGCGCCACCACCTCGCCGGCGATCTTGGAGATCGAGTAGGTCGGGAAGAGGGGCTTGTGGTTGTCGCCCAATGCCGCTGACTCGGTGCGGGGTTCCTCGCCGGGCGGGTCGTACACGGCCGCCGACGAGCAGTGCAGAAATGCCGTGGCGTCGGCGCAGTGCGCCATCAGCAGACCCACCGACTCCGCATTCGCCGCCAGGTCCTTGTCCCAGCGGCCGCTCTTGGCGACGGCAAGATTCAGCACGTAATCGAAATCCGAGGGCAGGCGGGAGAAGTCGCCGGCGGCAAGGTTCACCTGTTCACAGTGAATTCCCGCCAACTCCAGGCGCTCCCGCGCGGCGGGATCGGTGAATCGGGCGATGCCCCAGACCTCGTTGTCGGCCGCCAACGACATCGCGATGGGGGCTGCTACCTGTCCGGTCGGGCCGGTGATGAGGATCTTGTGACCACGCATGGCCGGATGCTACTCGGCGCGCAGTGCCAATCCATTGCCTTCGGCGTTGGTCAGCGTCAACCGATCGGCCTCGACGATCGCCGTCACCTCACCGGTGAGCACATCCAGGACCGATCGCTCGATCTGGCCGACCTCGCCGGGGCAGGCCGGACCACTGGTGTTGATCGGCCCGAAGGTGATGACGCCGGCCACGGCCGTGGCGCGACCATAGAAGGTGTTACACCCTGTCCAACCGACCACGGTGTCGTCATCACGGACGGTCAACCCGGGTTTGGCCTGTTCCAGGGCCACCGATGTCATCGCCGCGTCGCCCGAGATCAGGGTGTCCACCCGCCAACTGGTGCCGACGACCGGCCGGTCGGGATCGAGGACGGACTTGTCACGCAGGGTCACCGTCGTGGCGGCGGTGGTCAGGGTGAGATCGTCATCGGTCAACGTCCACCCCGGCCGGGCCTGCAGCAGTCGCGTCATCCAGGCATCGGCTTCGGAGAAGGGTGGCGGGCAGGCCATCATGGTGGTCGCGAGTTCCCCGGTACTCAGGTGCCCGCCGGACAGGTCGGCGGTGGCCGATCCACGGTTGCATCCGGCGAAGGCCGAGATATGGCCGTCGCGGAACTCCAGCGTCAGCGGCCCGCCACCGGGGATCGGTTCGCCGACGACACCGACCGATACGAAGGTCCGGCCTTCCGGGGTGGGGTCTTGCGCATCGGCCACGCCGCCGCAGCCTGCGAGAGCCGCGACCGCCAGGGGGAGCCATGCGATGCGCATGTGCCCACGGTACCTACTGGCGCGCGCAGTAGGCTGCCCCTCATGCGAGTCGCAGTGTTGGGTGCCCACGGCAAGGTCGGCGCCACCATGGTCGAGGCCGTCCGGGATGCCGCCGATCTCGAGCTCTCCGCCGAGGTGGACGCCGGGGATCCGATGAGCCGGCTGACCGAGAGCGGTACCGAGGTCGTCATCGATTTCACCCATCCCGATGTGGTGATGGACAACCTGAAGTTCGTCATCGACAACGGTATTCACGCGGTGGTGGGTACCACCGGTTTCACCGAGGAGCGCATCGCCACCGTGCGCGGGTGGCTGGCCGACGCGCCCGGATCTGCCGTCCTGATCGCGCCGAACTTTGCCATCGGCGCCGTGCTGAGCATGCACTTCGCCAAGCTGGCGGCGCGCCACTTCGAGTCGGTCGAAGTCATCGAACTGCATCACCCGCACAAGGCGGATGCGCCCTCGGGTACCGCCACCCGCACCGCAGCGCTGATCGCCGAGGCGCGAAAGGGGCTGCCGCCCAGCCCCGACGCCACCAGTACCGGGTTGGAGGGTGCGCGCGGCGCCGATGTCGACGGGGTCCGGGTGCATTCGGTCCGGCTGGCCGGGTTGATCGCCCACCAAGAGGTGCTGTTGGGTACGCAGGGGGAGACCTTGACCATTCGTCACGACAGCCTCGACCGCACCTCCTTCGTGCCCGGCGTCCTGCTCGGCGTGCGACAGATCGCCGGACGTCCTGGCCTGACTGTCGGGATTGAGCCTCTGCTCGACCTGTCATGAACAACGACGGTGGGCGTGCCCTGCGAATCCAGGTATTGATCGGATTCATGTGCATTGCGCTGCTGGTCTACTTCGTCATGTTGGGCCGAACGGCGTTGGCGCTCATCGCTTCCGGTGAGCCGGCGCCCATCGGGCTTGGCGCGGCGCTGCTGGTGTTACCGCTGATCGGGTTGTGGGCCATGGTGGCCACGCTGCGCGCCGGGTTGGCCCATCAGCGTTTGGTCCGGCTGGCCCGCGAGTCCGGAATGGATCTCGACGTGAGTGATCTTCCGCGCCGAGCCTCGGGTCGCATCGAACGTGACGCCGCCGACGCGTTGTTCGAGCGGACCCGCGCGGAGCTGGAAGCCGACCGTGACAACTGGGTTCGTTGGTATCGGCTGGCTCGCGCTTACGATTTTGCCGGGGACCGAGGCCGGGCCAGGGAGACCATGCGCACCGCTGTCGAGATGGAGCGCGACGCGCGGTGAGACTGCTGATCGTGCACCACACCCCGAGCCCGCACTGTCAGGCCATGTTCGAGGCGGTGCTGGCCGGCGCCACCGATCCCGAGATCGAGGGTGTCGAGGTGGTACGGCGGCCGGCCCTGACGGTGTCGGCGGCAGAGATGCTCACCGCGGACGGCTATCTGCTGGGTTCGCCGGTGAACCTTGGTTACATCTCCGGCGCGCTCAAACACGCTTTCGACCAGAGCTATTACCAGCTGCTCGACAGCACCCGCGGACGCCCGTTCGGACTGTTCCTGCACGGCAACGAGGGCACCGAGGGTGCGGTGCGCGCGGTCGACGGCATCACATCCGGCCTGGGCTGGCAGAAGGCAGCCGAACATGTGGTGGTCTCCGGCGCACCCGGTAAGGCCGATCTGCAGGCCTGCTGGAACCTCGGCGCGGCGATTGCGGCCGGCCTGATGGACGCGCCCTGAAACGGGCCACCGGCCTGCCACCGTCGTGACTTTGTTCCCAAGCCGCGGACCTCCGACCGGCGGGATGGCACACTGACCGCGACGTCGAGTCAACAACGGAGGGGCTATGCCGGGAATCGCCGAGATCGCGTTGGGCGCCGCACCGATCGCCGGTGGCGCACTGCTGGGCCTGGCCGCCGGAGCCTTCAAAGGTCCGGACATCCGCGGCAACATCAAGGCCGATATGGAACTGCTGGAGAAGATCCCCGAGGATCAGATCGAACGGCGCGCGGCGTTACAACGGTCCATCGACATCCGCATCGACGATATCGTCGGCGCCGTCGAGAAGCAGCGCGAGATCCGGCAACTGGCCGTCTCCTACGAGGGCAACTGGCGCGATATCGTGGTGTTCGTCTGCACCGTGCTGTTCGCCATCGTGTGGTGGAACGTCAGCCATGACCGCACCAACTGGCTGGTCATGTTCGTGCTGCTGATCGTCCTGTCGGTCGTCGCCGCGATCTACGCCTCACGCGGAATCCTTCGTGCGTTCGCGACGTACCTGCACGACCGTCGCACGACCCCGTAGCTCAGCCGAGCGCGCGCCCGAACACCGCGCTCATCGCCTCCCAGTGCCGCGCCGCCGCCGCAGCATCGTATGGGGCATTGTCCGGCACCGCGAATCCATGTGCTGCGGAATAGAATTCGATTGTGTGCTCGACACCGGCCGCCGTCAACGCCCGTTCAAGGGTTCGGGCTTGCGTCGCGGTGAACGACGCGTCATCCTGCGCCCCGCCCACATAGACGACAGCCCGAATATCGTCGGCCAGCAGGTGCGGGCTGTCGGGTTGGTCGGTGGCAAGCCCGCCGCCGTGGAACGACATCGCCGCCGCCACCCGCTCGGGCACCCGCCCCGCGATGATCAGCGACGTGCGCCCACCCATGCAGTAACCGGTGGTACCGAAACGTTCGCCGACGACATCGGGGCGGGCGCCCAGATAGTCGAAGAAGGCTGCCGCATCGGCGGCCATCACGTCGGGGGTGATGCCTTTCATCATCCCGAACAGCCGCCTGCGTTCGGCCTCGTCGCCGAAGACTGTGGCCATGTCGAACGGCGCCCAGTCGGCCTGGCGGTAGTAGACATCGGGCACCAGTACCACGTAGCCGTACCCGGCGAGCTGGGCGGCCATCTCGTCGAAGGTTCTGCGCGCGCCGCCGGCGTCGGGGTACATCACGACGGCAGGCCAGGGACCGTCGCCGTCCGGGGTGGCCACGGTGACCCGGCAGGAGCCGTCAGCAGTGGTGATGGTGTCCGTGGTGGTGGGCATGGTTTCAGTTCTACCCGACATCGGGGTCGGGTCCGAGCGTGTCGGGTGGGTGCGACGTAAGCTGGCCCGGTGGCCCCGGTTGACACTCCGTACGAGGATCTACTGCGTCTGGTGATGGAGCAGGGCACCCCGAAATCCGATCGCACCGGCACCGGTACCCGCAGCGTGTTCGGACACCAGCTGCGCTATGACCTGAATGCCGGATTCCCGCTGATCACCACCAAGAAGGTGCACACCAAGTCGATCGTCTACGAGTTGCTGTGGTTTTTGCGCGGTGATTCCAACGTGCGTTGGCTGCAGGAGCGCGGAGTCACGATCTGGGACGAATGGGCCTCTGAGACAGGCGATCTCGGCCCGGTCTACGGCGTGCAATGGCGATCCTGGCCGACCCCGTCCGGTGATCACATCGACCAGATCTCGGCAGCGCTCGAACTGCTCAAACGTGACCCCGACTCCCGACGCAACATCGTCTCGGCATGGAATGTCGGCGAGATCCCGCAGATGGCGCTGCCGCCATGTCACGCGTTTTTCCAGTTTTATGTCGCCGACGGCCGACTGTCCTGTCAGCTGTACCAACGCAGCGCCGACCTGTTCCTGGGCGTGCCGTTCAACATCGCCAGTTACGCCCTGCTGACCCACATGATGGCCGCCCAGGCCGGTCTGGGTGTCGGTGAGTTCATCTGGACCGGCGGTGACTGCCACATCTACGACAACCACGTCGAGCAGGTGACGTTGCAGCTGTCGCGGGATCCGCGTCCCTACCCGGAACTCGTTCTGGCCCCGCGTGATTCGATCTTCGACTACACCTATGAGGATATCGCCATCGTGAACTACGACCCGCATCCGGGGATCAAGGCCCCGGTGGCGGTGTGAAGCTGATCTGGGCACAGTCGACATCCGGTGTCATCGGCCGGGCCAACGGCATCCCGTGGCGGCTGCCCGAGGACCAGGCGCGCTTCAAGGAGCTGACGCTGGGGCAGACCGTCGTCATGGGCAGGTTGACCTGGGAGTCGCTGCCCGCCGCGGTGCGCCCGTTGCCGGGACGTCGCAACATCGTGGTGTCCCGTGACCCGGACTATCAAGCAGCAGGCGCCGAGGTGGTCACCGAACTCCCTGCCGATATCGACGGCTGGGTGATCGGTGGCGCGCAGCTCTACGGCCAGGCGGTGACGTCGGCGGATCGTTGCGAGGTCACCGAGATCGAGATCGACCTGGTGCGCGATGACGAGGACGCGGTTGCCCCGGTGCTCGACGAGACGTGGACCGGCACCGTCGGAGACTGGCTGACCAGTAGTTCGGGGCTGCGGTACCGATTCTCCAGTTACGTGCGCTGACAGGCTTGTCGGTGCCATACGGCACGAGCCTGTCGGTGCCATACGGCACGATGACCACGTGGCGACCCTGACCCCAGCACAGGCCCGCCGGCTCGCCGTGGCCGCACAGGGATTCCATGAACCCAAACCGCGCGGTCCCGTCACCCGCGCGCATCTCAAACGGTTGGTCGCACGCACGCAGGTGCTGCAACTGGACTCGGTGTCGGTCTCGGTGCGTGCGCACTACGCGCCGGTGTTCAGCCGGCTGGGCCCCTACGACCGGGACGTACTCGACCGCGCCGCCTGGAGCCACAGCGCCAGGTCCCCACGATTGCTGACCGAGTATTGGGCACACGAAGCGGCCCTGATGTCGGTGGAGGACTGGCCGTTGATGCGCTGGCGGATGCGGGAGTTCCAGCACGGCCGTTGGGGTAGCGAGATCGTCAAGAGGAATGGCCGGCTCGCCGAGGACGTCATCGCCGCGGTCGCCGAGCTCGGGCCGTCGACCGCCGGCCAGATCGAGGCCCACCTGCAGACCGAACCGCGCGGCCGTAAAGGGCCGTGGTGGGACCGCAGCGATACCAAGTGGGTGGCCGAGGCGCTGTGGTCGGCAGGCGTGCTCACCACGGCGACGCGGATCGGGTTCGCCCGCCACTACGACCTCACCGAGCGGGTGTTGCCGCCGGAGGTGCTGGCCCGGGAGGTCTCCGACGAGGAGGCGGTGCGTGAGTTGATGCTGCGGGCGGCCGGCGCGCTGGGTATCGGCACCGAACCGGATCTGCGCGATTACTTCCGGCTGAGCCCGAAGCTGAGCAAGCCAGCGCTGGCCGCGCTGGTGGCCGACGGCGAATTGGAGGCCGTCGAGGTGGACGGGTGGGGCGCGCAGGCCTACCTGGTGCCGGGCCGGACGATCCCGCGCCGAGATCGCGGGACGGCGCTGTTGTGTCCATTCGACCCGTTGATCTTCTTCCGCCCACGGGTACAGCGCTTGTTCGACGGATTCCACTACCGCATCGAGATCTACACCCCGGCCCCCAAACGCCAGTTCGGGTACTACGTGTGGCCATTTCTGCTGGACGGGCAACTGGTCGGCCGTGTCGACCTCAAGCGCGCCGACGGCGCCCTGCACGTTCTGGGTGCGTTCACCGAGGACGGGCACGATCGTGGGCACGTCGCCGCCGCCATGGCACCGGAGCTGACGGCGATGGCGCGCTGGCTGGGGCTCGATGACGTCGCCGTGGGGCATCGCGGCGAGCTATGTGGGCCGCTGCGCGCAGCATTGCGGACCGCTGGTTGACCGCGCACCGTTGAACGCGCACCGTTGAACGCACAAAGATGACGCGGGCGTCGTCAAAAGGCACACTGTTAGGAATGTCCGGGCGGGACCGACAGTGGTGGCAACAAAGCGATCAATTCCACTGGTTCAGCGCCTATCTGCAGGACCGTGACCTCGCGCTGCAGTGGCGGCTGGCCACCTTCACCTTCACGGTGCTGTTTGCTTCGGTACCGGTGCTGATGATGGGCAGCCCGCTCGGTCCCAGCGCGAACGCAACCCGCACGCTGGCCGTCCTGGTGTCGGTCCTGGCTGTCGCGGCGGGATCGGTGTGGCTGTTCGGCTGGCCCAGCCGTGGGCGCTCGTTGGCGTACCACGCGATCTGCAGCGGCTCCATCGCATTGGGCTGTCTGACGCTCTCCGGTCCCTATGGCGGTCTCATGGGTTGCGCGATGTTCGCCGCCATCGGCGGCATGCTCGCCTACTTCCACGCGCTCATCCATGTGTTGGCCAATTTCGTCGTCGCCGCCACGTGCGTGGCCGTCACGGCGTGGCGTCTACACGCTGATACCGGCGACACCGCTCTGGTCGTCGCATCGGTCCTGGTGGTACTGGGCCTCAACCTCGGTGTGCCGTTCGGCATCCACGCGCTGGTGCATTCATTGCATTCCGATCTGAGGCTGGCCGACCACGACCCGTTGACGGGGCTGGCGAATCGACGATCGTTCTACAACGCGGTGCACGAACTCGTCCTGTCCCGCGCCGGTATATCCATCCCGTTCAACGTCACGATGATCGATATTGATGACTTCAAGAAACTGAACGACAGCCGGGGGCACGCTGCCGGCGACGCGGCGCTGGTTGGTATCGGTGCTGTGCTGCAACGGCTCTGCGCGCCGGGCGCCCTCGTGGGGCGCATCGGCGGTGAGGAGTTCGTGGTCGCCGACATCGCTCCGAAGGAGCAGCACGCGGCCGCGGCCGAGAGCATCCGGCACGGCATCTCGGCGCTGCCGGGGCAGCTCACCGCGAGCCTGGGCTGTTGCACCGCGACGTTGGCGGCCGATGCTGCGTTCCCGGCGTTCCTGGACGAGATGATCGCGATCGCCGATGCCGCGATGTATCGGTCGAAGCGGGCCGGAGGCGACCAGGTGCAGTACGTGGAACTGGCCGATGACGGTGACACTCTCTCCACCTCACCGTGACCTTAAGGATCCCTTATTTTTCTTATTTTTGGTGTACGGTGATCGGAGAAGCCCAGGGACGGCGAAAGGATCCGAACATGCACGACACCCAGATTGCCTTGGTGACCGGCGCGTCCCGAGGTATCGGTGCCGAGGTCGCCCAGCAGTTGGCGCACCCGGGTACCCGTGTCATCAATGCTCCCGACATCGCCGACGAGACGGCCGCGGAGTCGGTGATCGCCGATATCCGGCATCGGTTCGGACGGCTGGACACCTTGATCCTGAACGCTCCCGGCGTCCTGGAACACGACGCCCGCGCAGCGATACGGGTCAACCGTGATGCTCAGCGTCGGATCGTGGAACTGGCCATGCCGCTGATGCCGATCGGTGGACGAGTCGTGTTCGTCACGAGCCACCAGGCGCACTTCTATCCGCACAAGGCGGTCCCCAAGGGCTATGCCCCGATCGCGGCGAGCATGCGCGCGGGGGAGACGGCCATGTACGGCATGCGTTACGAATTCAACCGGCGCGGAATCCATTTCACCGTTGTCTCGGGCAACATGATCGACGGCGCGTACTTCGCGCCGCCGCCATCGGCCGACGGTTTTGCCGCTGCGGTCGCCGGTGCGGCGCAGTCGGAGTACCACCCCGGCATCGTCTACGTCGGCGGCGGTTCGCAGTACCTCTGCTCGGCCTAGGGTCGGTGCGGATCTGCGGTGTCCGGACCATTCGTGGTACGTCGAGAATGATCATCGAATCTGGCCGAAACCAGCCTGGCTGGCGGGCGGCCAACCGGAACCTGGTCGCTTTGCTCGTCATTGAGGCCATTCCGCAATCCGTATTGCGTTTGTTTTCGGAAGGATCTGGCTGATGTGCCGACCATAGTCGGTAGGCTCCCAGTCGGCGTCAAGATTGTCACTGATCTCGTCACGGAGAGTATTGATGATTTCGGCTGCGTCGCTACTGGAAAATGGAAGATTTTTACGGATCAGAGTTGACAATGGCGCATATCTTCGCCTCGAACGTGCGCAATGCCAGGTCGCGATCGGGTTCTCCTAAAAATCGAAAATCGCTATCCACCAGATCCTCCTGTACCCGCGGAGTTGTTCGCCGACCCGTCACAACCTTGCCTTGCTCGTTGGCGATGAGCGCTAGCTCACCCGTTCCGGTTGATCAACGAGACTCTCCGCATCTAATTTGGTTGTTCGAAGCTTTCGCGGATTTCCGATTCGGCCCTATACCACCAACGCGTCTGGCGATCTGGTCTCCGCCGTGCTCTGTGTAGCCCATGACAATCTTCGTCACCGTGGCGTGGATCGCGCAGTTCGCCAGCACCTTAAGGCAGGCCATCGACGTCCGATTGAGAGACACCTAACCGGCTGCTCACGGGCGAGGTGTGTTATCTCGGCCCTCGATCTTGGCGTTCCACACAGACAGCTCGCCGCCTGCCAAACAGACGATGATCAGTCCCGCGGGCCCTGTGACGGTCCAGGCCTCATACTCCGGATCGGCTTCAACCGACAGTGAAACGCTGTTCTCGAAATGGACCTCCAATGTACCTTTATCGCTAATTTCCGCTTCGATAATGCGCTGTCCTACAAGTTTGATCAACGGCTCGAAGTTTGGGGCCGCGTCATCTTCAGGCGAAAGCTTGATTACTGAACCAGGTGAAACAATCTCGAACGGCGATTCGATTCGAATGAAATAGTCGTCTGATAGCTGTAGCCCTACGGTGTACTCGACGTTCGCGGCTGCAAGCGTCTTGCCGGCCAAGTTGATATTCATCGAGGCCATCCTTTCGGAATCGGGTATGAACCATCAGGGTTTCGAGGAATATGAGTTTCAGCCCGTGGCCCAGGCTTTCCGTCGAGATTTATCGGCTGATTGTGCTCGTTGGTGAACTTCACGTACCCGTTCGGATACCGAGGGTCCGCGCCCGGTTCCATGATACGTACGGAATTTGAGTCGCCGGGCGAATTTGGTTTCTGGTAGACGGTGCCGGGGCCTCTGTCGGCAGGGCGTGCTGGCCAACCAGGTTGTACACCCGGTGGCGAGACAGGGGGCGGGACGTTTGGCTCATCCTTCTTGCCTTTCCGGCCGAGATTCTTGATGCGCTCCAGCTGCTTGCGGACCTTCGCGATGTCCGCAACCTTCTGCACGCCTTTGTTGATGTTCTTGGACAGCTTCCATGACGCGATGGCGAGGCCGATGGTGCGGGCGAACTTGGTGATGGAGTTCGCGGCTTTGGCGGTGGCTGCCACCGCACCAAATCCGGCTGACACCACCGATGCCGCTATGCCGATCAGGACGGTCGTCGCGAGTTCCTCGGCCAGGTCCTCGAGGATGCCCTCCAGATTGTTGCGGAGCTCGCCGAGTGCGGTCTTGTAATCGGCGCAGGACTTCGACAATTCGGCGCACCCGTCGAGGATTGCGCTGGTCGCATCCTTCAATTCTCGTAGATCGCGCGCGATGAATTCGACCTCTGGCGTTTTTGTGTCGGCGAATCGCTGTGCGTTAACCTCCAGCGCCTCGACCACCGTCGTGGTTTGGTACACCGTGGCGAGCCGATCCCAGGCCTGGGCAGCCTTGTCGAGCTTGTCGGTGTTGCCGTCAGGGACGGGGACACCTATCTGGTCGACCAAACCCATCAGATTGTCGAGAAGGCCTTCGCCGGGCCCGCCGGCCGACGGCGGCACGCTCAGGATTCCGGCGACGCTGGTCGGCTCGGGTGGCTTTACCGGTGGGGCTCCCGCCCCGGGCGTCGCATTGTGCTCCGCCATGGCGTGGTTGTGGCCCGCCTGAATGACGACGCCGCCATAGTTCTCCATGGCCACGGTCAGGTCGTTGACCGCGCCCAATACCTCGCCCACTCGCGAGTCGTAGGACTCGGCCCACGCTGTGCCAGCATCGTCGCTACCGGCCATCTCCCCGGTCTCAGCCAGGATCCGAACGTTCACATTGAATGCGTCATACATGTCGCCGGCGAGTTCGTAGAGACGCTTTCCAACGGCGTAGAACGTCTCTGGATCGACGTCTCGGGTCGTCACGACAGCATTTCGACGTTGAGGCGTGCGGCTTCGGTGTAATGGTGATGAGCTTTGTGGGCAGCAGCCCGCAATTCAGTTACCGCTTCCCGCATATCTTTTGCCGCGGCCATCCATTCATCATGTTGTGAACGGTGTGCCGTGGCCGCATCCCCCGACCAACTGCTGTGTAGTTGGCCAACTTGGCTGTCGGCGCGAGCAGCGATCGTCTCCGCACGCTCACTGAAAGTCTGCAGTTTGCCCACGAATGCGAGTAGTTCATCGAGTTCCACCTGATAGCGCATCTACAGCCCCATTCGACTGACGGTGTCTTCAAGTCTGGCCGCCGCACTGGTGTCCTGCTCCTGATAGCGAGCGGCCGCTTCAGCCAGGCGTCGCGCGGAATTGTCGAGCGATTCCACCAAGTCGTGCGCGCCCTCACGCCATTCGTCGAACAGCGGCGCGTACGCGGATGCGGCCGTCCCGGTCCAGCTGTGGGTCAGGTTTCTCCACTCGTGCGCCAAGCGTGTGAGCTCCTCGCGCAGCTCTTGTGCGTCGTTGCTCAATGCGCGGGACGCGTTGAACGCCGCGTCCGCATCCACTGTCAGCTGATCGGCCATGACTCCCCCCGGAGATCAGGTTCGCATTCGTAAACGTGCTCGAGCCTAAGTCACCTGACTCGGCGGTGCCGACGCCAATTGTCTGCTCGTCCTTAACCCAGTGGAATATCGTTGCCGCCCTTGGACTCCTGATACTGCTGCGACAGCTGGGCGTAACGCTCGGTGATGAGACTCTGCTGGGCGCGCAGCTCGGGTTCGGTGCCGATCAGCTCGTCGATGCTGACCGCGGTCCAGAACGCATTGCGGCGACGGTAGCCACCGGGCTCCAAGCCGAACACCTCGGACAGGATCTGAAGATCGTGCGGAATGGCGAAGCTGTCGCGGGAGTCCTCGTGGCTGAAGAAGTAGTAGAAGTTGTCGAAACCCGCCCACGTGATGGCCGACATGCACATGGTGCACGGTTCGTGGGTCGACAGGAACACCAGATCCGCGGTCGGAGGGCGGTCGGGCAGCTCGTAGAACAGATTGAGCGTGCGCACCTCGCCGTGCCACAGCGGATTGGTCAGTTCGGCGTTGGTGCCGGCGACCACCAGCGACAGATCGGACTTGCGCAAGATGGCGGCGCCGAAGACCTTGTTACCCGCCGCGACCCCGGTCGATGTGAGCGGCAGCACATCGGACTCGATCACATCGAGCAGGCGGCGGGCCAGTGCGGTCGCTGAAGTCATGTCGAACACTAAACCGAAACCGCCCGACCCGCCCGCGCTGCAAAATCGGGTCGACCGAGCGGGTAATCTGACGCCCGTGACCACCAGTGGAATTGATGTCAGCGCACGTCTGGGCACCGTGCTGACTGCCATGGTGACGCCGTTCGGCCCGGACGGCTCGCTTGATCTGGCGACCGCCAAGAAGGTAGCCACCCACCTGGTCGACACCGGTTGCGATGGTCTGGTGGTCTCGGGGACCACCGGCGAGTCGCCGACCACCACCGATGACGAGAAGATCGCGCTGCTGGAGGCCGTGCTGGACGCCGTCGGCGACCGTGCGCGCATCATCGCCGGAGCCGGTACCTACGACACCGCGCACAGTGTGGGCCTGGCCAAAGCCAGTGCGGCCGCCGGCGCGCACGGCCTGCTGGTGGTGACCCCCTACTATTCCCGCCCGTCGCAGCGCGGGGTCGAGGCGCACTTCACCGCTGTCGCCGACGCGACCGAGCTGCCGGTGGTGCTCTACGACATCCCGCCCCGCTCGATCATCCCGATCGACTGGCACACCCTGCACAACCTGTCAGCTCACCCCAACATCGTCGCGGTCAAGGACGCCAAGGGTGATCTGCACGGGGCGGCACGGTTGATGGCTGACACCGACATCGCGTACTACTCCGGGGACGACTCGCTGAACCTGCCCTGGCTGGCGGTGGGCGCGGTCGGCTTCATCAGCGTCTGGGGCCATGTGGCCGCCGGTCAGCTGCGCGACATGCTGGTCGCGTTCAACTCCGGCGACGTCGCCACCGCCCGCAAGATCAATACCACGCTGGCGCCGCTGAACGACGCACAGAACCGGTTGGGCGGCGTGACGATGTCCAAGGAAGCGTTGCGGTTGATCGGCCTCGATGCGGGTGAGCCCCGGTTGCCCCAGGTGCCGGCCGAGCAATCCGAGATCGATGTCCTGGCCGCCGATATGCGCGCCGCCGGCGTCTTGCGATGAAGGGCTTCTTGCGATGAACACTGTCGCCGGCGAACCGGCTCCCACGACTCAGCCCACGCTGAACGCGCCGGGGCCGTTGGCGCCGGGTGGGCTGCGCATCACGGCGCTGGGCGGCATCGGCGAAATCGGCCGCAACATGACCGTTTTCGAGCATCTCGGTCGATTGCTCATCATCGACTGCGGTGTGCTGTTCCCCAACCACGACGAGCCCGGCGTCGACCTGATCCTGCCGGATCTTCGCCACGTCGAGAATCGCCTCGACGATGTCGAGGCGCTGGTGCTCACACACGCCCATGAGGATCACATCGGCGCGATCCCGCACCTGCTGAAGTTGCGCGGAGATATCCCGGTCGTCGGCTCGAAGTTCACGCTGGCATTGGTGGTCGAGAAGTGCCGCGAGCATCGCATCAAGCCCAAGATCATCGAAGTCGCCGAGGGGCAGCGCAGCACCCACGGGGTGTTCGAATGTCAGTACTTCGCGGTCAACCACTCGATCCCTGATGCGCTTGCCATCGCCGTGCACACCGGCGCGGGCACCATCCTGCACACCGGCGATATCAAACTCGACCAGCTCCCGCCGGACGGGCGGCCCACCGATCTGCCCGGCATGTCGCGGCTCGGGGATGCCGGTGTGGATCTGTTCTTGTGTGACTCGACCAATGCCGAGCATCCCGGAGTGAGCCCGTCCGAGAGTGAGGTCGGCCCCACCCTGCACCGGCTGATCCGCGGCGCCGATGGCCGCGTGATCGTGGCCTGCTTCGCCTCCAACGTCGATCGTGTCCAGCAGATCATCGACGCCGCAGTCGCGTTGGGCCGGCGGGTGTCCTTCGTGGGGCGCTCCATGGTGCGCAACATGGGCATCGCCCGCGAGCTCGGCTTCCTGCGGGTGGCCGATGAGGACATCCTCGATATCGCGGCCGCCGAGATGATGCCGCCCGAACGGGTCGTGCTCATCACCACCGGCACCCAGGGTGAGCCGATGGCCGCGCTGTCGCGGATGTCGCGCGGCGAGCACCGCAGTATCACCCTGACCGCCGGTGACCTGGTCATCCTGTCCTCGTCGCTGATCCCCGGCAACGAGGAGGCGGTGTTCGGTGTCATCGATGCGCTGGCCAAGGTCGGGACCCGAGTGGTCACCAATGCGCAAGCGCGGGTACATGTTTCGGGGCACGCCTACGCCGGTGAACTCCTGTTCCTCTACAACGGTGTGCGTCCGCGCAATGTGATGCCGGTGCACGGCACGTGGCGGCACCTGCGGGCCAATGCTTCGTTGGCGGTGAGCACCGGCGTGCCGCCCGAGAACGTCATGTTGGCCGAGAACGGGGTGAGTGTCGACCTGGTCAACGGAGTCGCCTCCATCGCGGGCGCGGTGCCGGTGGGCAAGCGGTTCGTCGACGGTCTGGTCACCGGTGACGTGGGGGAGTCGACCCTCGGCGAAAGGTTGACCCTGTCAGCGGGTTTCGTCGCCGTCACGGTGGTGGTGCATCGTGGCACCGGGCGAGCGGCAGGACCCGCGCACCTGCACTCGCGGGGTTTCTCCGAGGATCCCAAGGCGCTCGATCCGGTCGCCGAGAAGGTGGCCCAGGAGCTGGAGCGGCTCGCCGGTGATCAGGTGACCGATCCCGTTCGCATCGCACAAGCGGTGCGGCGCACCGTCGGCAAGTGGGTGGGGGAGACCTACCGGCGCCAGCCGATGATCGTGCCGACCGTCATCGAGATCTAGTCGCTACGCACGGCCAGCGCCGTCCATTCGATCGGCGATGCGCTCAGGGGCCGACCGGTGGGACGGATGTAGATGTCGCGGTAGTAACTCGGACCGGCCTGCTCGATCAGCCGCCAACCGTAGCCGCGCAGCATCTCCTCCAGGTGTTCGGGGGAGAAACCGGATTTCCACAACCGTGGCACGAACCGGCGATACACCGCGTCGCTCTCATATCTCTCGGTGCCGTCGACGAAATCGGCGCGGACGTAGGTGAAGACCAGTCTGCTGCCGGCGGTCGCTTGGCGGAGTTGTTCGAACAGGTCGTGCACCGCAGCTGGGGTCAGATACTGGGTGAGCCCTTCGGCGATGTAGAGGGTGCGGCCGGTATCGCGAAAACCGTTGGTGTGCAGCGCGTTCATCAACGGCTCACGTTCGAGGTCCATGCCGACGAGGTGCACCGAGTCGGGCACCGCGCCGAGCGCGCGGACGACAGTTGTTCTCTTGCGGTCGATGATCGTCTGCTGATCGACCTCGAACACCGGAAGATCGCTGTAGCGGGCGATCCGATAGGGCCGGGTGTCCAGACCGGATCCGAGGATGACGACGGCGTCGGTCTCGCTGGCCGGATCGGACACCTTGTCATCGATATAGCGCTTGCGACAGGCGATCCCGGCCCAAAGCCCCGGTCCGGACCGGTCCGAGGCCGCGATCAGGGCACGGCGCAGCCAACCCGCGCGTGCCATTCCGGCCAGGGTCCGAGTGCCCCGCGGCAGGAAGGAAGCCGCCAGATCATCGTCAATCAGCCGGTGTTGCGGCGGCTCCAGCGCTTCGATGGCCGACAGCAACATCGGTCCGATCGCGGTGCGGGCGGCCGGATTCGACGGCACTAGCGCTTGTTCACGAATCCGGCGTCCAGCGGCAGCGTGACACCGGTGACGTACCGGGCGGCATCCGATACCAGCCAGAGCACCGCATTGGCGATGTCGTCGACGTCGAGGGTCTGCACCGGCAGGGCGTTGGACATATCCGGTCCGCGCTGCTCCTGCAGGGCCATGCCCTGCAACCAACCGCGGATGAAGTCGTTGTCGATCATGGGAGTGTCGACACCGGCCGGATGGATGGAGTTGACCCGGATATTGAACTGCGCCAGCACGTTCGCATACACCCGCATCAATCCGACGATGCCGTGCTTGGCGGCGGCGTAGCCGATGGATCCGGCCAGCGGCGAGCCGATGCCGACCAACCCCGCCACCGAGGACGTCAGCACGATCGACCCGCCGTTGCCGAATTTGACCATGGGCTTCATTGCCACGTCGACGGTGTTGTACACCCCGGTGAGGTTCACGTCGATCACGTCCTGCCAGGCGTCCTCGCCGGACATGGGGGCGATGCCCGCGTTGGCGATGACGATGTCGAGTCGGTCGCCGAGCGCTTCGGTGCCGGCCCGCAATGCCGACTTCACCGCGTCTCGATCCCGCACATCGGCTTCGGCGGCGTAGATCCGCGCGCCCGCCTCCTCGACGAGCTTGACCGTCGCGGCCAGGTCGTCGGGGGTGGCCATCGGATAAGGCACCGAGGCGATCTGATCGCACAGGTCCACCGCGATGATGTCGGCGCCCTCACCGGCGAGCTTGACCGCGTGCGCCCGGCCCTGGCCGCGCGCGGCGCCGGTGATGAAGGCGACCTTTCCCGATAGTGATCCCATCAGGGCACCTAACCGCGCAGCTGTCCCTTGGCGGGATCACCGGCAACGATCGGTGTCAGCATCTTGATGTCCGGTGCGCCGGCGAGGTGGTCACCGATCGCCCCGAACAGCTTCCCGATCGCCGGCGCGGTGCCGTGCTTCTGCAATGCGTCGGCGTCGGCCCACTGTTCGACGAAGACGAAGGTCCCATCGGCTTCGTGCAGCGAGTACAGCTCGCAGCCCGGTTCCTCGTGCACCTCGGCAATGGCCTCGGTGCATGCCGCGCGAACGGTATCCACGGATTCGGGTTTGGCGGTCATGGTGGCGACGACGACAACGGGCATGGTGCTCCTCAACTCCGAGTGGCTTGCCGACCTACCCTACTTGGGTGTGGCCGGCGTCACCGAGACCACGTCCTGGTCGATCGCGGTGACGGAGTCTGCGCCCACCAGGTACAACCGCGCGGTGGGCAGGTCGAGGAACAACCCGACCACGGTCACGGTGCCCGCCGCCAGATTTTGGGCGACCAGCGGGTGCCGCTGCGCGGCCTGCACCTGAATGGCGACGTTGACGACACTGAGTTGGTCGGCTCCGGTGAAGCCGGCTTCGGCGGCAGCGGCTGCCACCGGGTGGTATGCCCGGAATGCGGCCAGCGCCTCGGCGCCGTGGCCCAACCACTTCTCGACAGCACCATCGGCATCCTCATGCATCAGATCGTGCATGGCGTCGCAACCGGAGTGCCCGCAGATGGCGATGGTGCGCACCGATAGGCGGTCCACCGCGTAGCTGAGGGCGGACTCGACCGACAGGTCGGCACCCACCAGGTTGCCGACATTGCGCACGTTGAGCATCTCGCCGGGCGCCGAATCGGTGATGAGGTTGGGCAGGATCCGGGCGTCGGCACAGGAGATCAACATGGTGTGCGGATCGTGCTGAGCGCCGGCCGATTCCATCCGGGCACGCAGTAGCGGGGCCAGGCCGTTACTGAAGCGGTCGACACCACCGGCGAAGTGCGGCGGCCAGATGGTCCGCAGCGCGCTGATCACCCGGCGCCCCTCGGTGTCGCGACGCGGAACACGGCTGTGGGCGAACTCCATCCGCGCGGTACCGGTCTCGGTGACGGTGACTTCGCCGCCGTGTCCGCGTCGCTGCTTGATCCATTCCTGCAGCGTTTCCAGCGCGGCATGGTCGAGATAGTCGACGTTCAGGTCGATGGATACCTCGGCGCCGTCCGGGATCTCGGCCAAAGCTGCGGTCAGCCGCGGCAGTGCCAGGAAGCTGCACGATCCAGTGATGGCGACGTGCCAGCGGGGCGGGCCGTCCGCGCCGATGCGCGCGGTCAGGTCCTCGGTCACGATCGAGACCCGCACGATCCGCCACGCGGCGATCGTGATGGCCAACACCAGACCGATGAGCACGCCTTCCAGCAGGTTGAGGAAGACCACACAGACCAGCGTCACGGCGTAGATCAACAGTTCGCCGGTGCGGCGCGCCAGGTCGATGTGTGCCAGCTTCACCAGCTGGATACCGATGACGATGAGCAGGCCGGCCAGGGCCGCCATCGGGATCATCTCCACCACGTTGACCAGCAACACCGAGAACAGCAGCAGCCACACACCGTGTAGGGCTGCCGAGGCCCGGGTCTTGGCGCCGGCGCCGACGTTGGCGGTGCTGCGCACGATGACGCCGGTGACCGGCAGGCCGCCGAGTAGACCGGAAGACACGTTTGCGGTGCCCTGGCCGACAAGTTCGCGGTTGAAGTCGGTGCGCGGTCCGTCGTGCATCTTGTCCACAGCGCTGGCCGACAGCAGGCTCTCCACACTGGCGATCAGCGCGACGGTCAGCACCGCGAGTGCGATGGCACCCCAGCTGCCCTGGGGCATTTCCGGCAGCCCGATCGCGTCGATGACGGATTCGTCGAGGTTGATCCGGTCGGTGGCCAGGCCAGGCACGTAGCTGACCGCGGTGGCCAAGACCACCGCCACCAGTGCGCCCGGCACGGCACGTGCCGCCGCCGGGACATACCGCCAGCTCAGCATGACGGCAATGACCATGCCGCCGATCAGGACCTCGGTCCAGCCCGGGTGGGCCAACTGGCCCGGTAGCGCGGTGAGGTTCTCCCAGGCATTACTGCGCGGACCCCCGCCCAACAGCACATGCACCTGCTGCAGGGCGATGGTGATGCCGATACCGGCCAGCATCGCGTGCACCACGATCGGGGCGATCGCCAATGCGGCACGGGCTATCCGACTGAGTCCCAGCAGGATCTGCACCACGCCCGCCGCCGCGGTGATGGCGCAGGTGGCCTTCCAGCCGAACTGGGCCACCAGCTCGGCGACCACCACGGTCAATCCGGCCGCGGGTCCACTGACCTGCAGCGGAGATCCGCCTACCAGCGCGCAGACGATCCCGCCGACGATCGCGGCGATGAGGCCGGCCACGACCGGAGCCCCGGATGCGACCGCGATGCCGATGGACAATGGCAGTGCGACCAGAAAGACGACCAGTGAGGCCGGCACGTCATAGCGAAAGATCTTGTGTAACAAGGGGTTAACATTGGCCTGCGATTTCGTCCGCGTCACCTCCCCGACTGTAGCGCCACCTTCGGATTCCGTCGTGTCGTGGCTGGGTGACGATGCGCACGTATGGCCAACTGCAGTTCGAAGCCGATTTATGTGAACTACGGATTTCGTTGGAACCCAGATCGAAGGGGTGCGTGACACCGCTGCAGCTGAAAGCGCGGCTTCGATACCAATTTGTGACTGGTGTGGCTGATGGTGAAAGAGAGGCCTCTGCGACTAGGCTGGCACCCATGGCCAACAAGACCGCCGCCCGGTCCCGAGCCCGTTCGAGCACGTCAAAAGGCAGTTCGGGAACCAAGTCGCGGGCAGCAAGCAAGCCGGCGAAGCGTCCGGCCCCGCCGCGGCGCAAACCCGCGCCGCGCCGCTCGCCGTCGCGCTTTGCCGCCGCCGGCGCCGCCATGGGCCGGGGAACCCGGGCCGGCTGGCTGATGGTTGCCAAGGGCGCAGGCTCCACCGCGCGTTCGGTCGGCCGGGCTCGTGATCTGGAGCCAGGCCACCGGCGCGACGGGATCGCGCTGGCGCTGCTGGGGCTCGCGGTCGTCGTCGCCGCCAGCTCCTGGTTCGATGCCGCCCGACCCGTCGGCGGCTGGATCGACATCGTGTTGCGCACCGTGGTCGGCGGCGCCGTCGTGCTGGTGCCCATTGTGCTCGGCGTCATCGCTGTCGTCCTGATGCGCACCGAGCCGAACCTCGATGCCCGGCCCCGCCTGATCCTGGGCTCGGTCATGATCGCGCTGCCGGTGCTGGGGCTGTGGCACGTCTGGGCCGGCGCACCCCTGGATTCGATCGCGCGCCGCGATGCCGCGGGATTCATCGGTTTCGTCATCGGTGGCCCGCTCTCGGACGGTCTGACGGTGTGGATCGCCACACCGTTGCTGGTGATCGGCGTGCTGTTCGGGGTGTTGCTGTTGACCGGCACGACCATCAGGGAGCTGCCCGACACGTTGCGGGACATGTTCAGCACTCGAGGCTTCGACGACCGCTATGACGACGAGTACGACGACGACGACTACTACGACGATGGCGCCGAGGCCGTCACCGATGACTTCTCCGACGCCTACTACGACCGCGACGACGACCTCGGAGCTGCCGACGCACAGCAGTGGCCGACCGCCGAGTTGCCCGCCGGAACGCCGATGGACAACTACCCGCTGCCGGTCGAAGAGGCCCCCACGGCTCCGGAACCCGTTGCGGCCAAGCCCCGCAGGCCCAAGCCGGAACCGAAGAAGCCCAAGAAGTCCGAGGACGACGCCCTGGTGGTGGACCGGGTCGTCGAGGGGCCCTATGTGCTGCCCTCGCTGGAGCTGCTGGTGGCCGGGGACCCGCCGAAGTTGCGGACCGCCGCCAACGACCAGATGGAAGACGCCATCACCTCGGTGCTGCAACAGTTCAAGGTCGACGCGAGCGTCACCGGTTGCACCCGCGGCCCGACGGTGACCCGCTATGAGGTCGAGCTCGGCCCCGGCGTGAAGGTCGAGAAGATCACCGCGCTGCACCGCAATATCGCCTACGCCGTGGCCACCGAGAGCGTCCGCATGCTCGCGCCGATTCCCGGCAAGTCGGCCGTCGGCATCGAGGTGCCCAACACCGACCGCGAAATGGTGCGGTTGTCCGATGTGCTCACCGCGCCGTCGACCCGCCGCGACCATCACCCGCTGGTGATCGGGCTCGGCAAGGACATCGAGGGCGATTTCATCTCCTGCAACCTGGCCAAGATGCCGCACCTACTGGTGGCCGGTTCGACCGGTTCGGGTAAGTCCAGCTTCGTCAACTCGATGTTGGTGTCGTTGCTGGCGCGGGCGACCCCCGAAGAGGTCAGGATGATCCTGATCGACCCGAAGATGGTGGAGCTGACGCCCTATGAGGGCATCCCGCACCTGATCACCCCGATCATCACCCAGCCGAAGAAGGCCGCCGCCGCGCTGGCCTGGCTGGTGGAGGAGATGGAGCAGCGCTACCAGGACATGCAGGCGTCCCGGGTGCGCCATATCGACGTGTTCAACGAGAAGGTGCGCAGCGGCGAGATCAGCACACCGCTGGGCAGCGAGCGGGTCTACAAGCCCTACCCCTACATCCTGGCCATCGTCGACGAGCTCGCCGACCTGATGATGACCGCGCCGCGTGACGTCGAAGAAGCCATCGTGCGTATCACCCAGAAGGCGCGCGCCGCCGGTATCCACCTGGTTCTGGCCACCCAGCGTCCCTCCGTGGACGTCGTCACCGGTCTGATCAAGACCAATGTCCCGTCCCGGTTGGCGTTCGCGACGTCGTCGCTGACCGACAGCCGCGTCATCCTCGACCAGGCCGGCGCCGAAAAGCTGATCGGTATGGGTGACGGGCTGTTCCTGCCGATGGGGGCCAACAAGCCGATCCGCATGCAGGGTGCCTTCATCACCGACGAGGAGATCCACGCCGTCGTCGAGGCCACCAAGTCCCAGGCCGAGCCGGAGTTCGTCGAGGGTGTCACCAAGGCCAAACCGGCCGGTGGCGAGCGCGGCGATGTCGACCCCGACATCGGCGACGATATGGACGTGTTCCTGCAGGCAGTCGAGCTTGTGGTGTCCTCGCAGTTCGGGTCCACCTCGATGCTGCAGCGCAAACTGCGGGTGGGATTCGCCAAGGCGGGACGCCTGATGGATCTGATGGAGACCCGCAATATCGTCGGTCCGTCCGAGGGCTCCAAGGCACGCGAGGTGCTGGTCAAGCCCGACGAGCTGGCCGGCACGCTGGCGTTGATCCGGGGCGGCTCGGACGCCAACGGCGGTGACGACGAGGACGAGGACGAGCCCGACTTCTAGCGCGACTTGTGGAGCGTGAGCCGTCACCGTCGCGGCTCACGCTCCACAAATCACTAGAGGGTGAGCAGCATGCGGGTGTTGCCGAGGATGTTCGGCTTCACATAGGACAGGTCGAGGAACTCGGCCATGCCGGTATCGAAGGACCGACACATCTCCTCGTAGACCTCGGCGGTCACCGGGGTGCCCTCGATCTCGGTGAAGCCGTGCCTGCCGAAGAAATCGGTCTCGAAGGTCAGCACGAAGATGCGCTGCAGGTGCAGTTCGCGTGCCACGTCGAGCAGTTGGGCGACCACCCGGTGCCCGACACCCTTGCCACGGACCTTGGGATGCACCGCGACCGTGCGTACCTCGCCCAGGTCGGCCCACAGCACGTGCAGGGCACCGCAGCCCACGATCTCACCGCCGGCCTCGGCCACCCAGAACTCCTGCACCGCCTCGTAGAGGTTGACCAGGTTCTTCTCCAGCAGGATCTTGCCGGCATAGATGTCCACGAGATCCTTGATCGCCGGGACATCGGAGGTGCGGGCCCGGCGCACGACAAGGGCATCTGGGACTCGATCGACCGCCTCGCTCACAGCAGCGAGAGTATCGGCAAGGGCAACCGATATTCTGTTTCGGTGCCGGGCCAACCAGATACCGATCCAGTGGTTCCCCGTGCGTCCGTCGCCAACGTCGCCAATCTGCTGACCGGTGTCCGATTTGTGCTCGTGCCGGTCTTCCTGGCCGCCCTGTTCGCCGGTGACGGTCACGAGACGTCCTGGCGAACAATCGCTTTCGCCGTGTTCACGACGGCGGTCATCACCGACCACCTGGACGGCGCCCTGGCCCGCGCCTACGGCATGGTCACCGAATTCGGCAAGCTGGCCGATCCGATCGCCGACAAGCTGCTGATCGGCTCGGCGCTGATCGGGTTGTCGATGCTCGGCGATCTGCCCTGGTGGATCACGATCGTCATCATGGTCAGGGAGATCGGCGTCACAGTGCTGCGATTGGCGGTGCTCCGTCACGGGGTCATCCCGGCCAGCCGCGGCGGCAAGGTGAAAACGCTGGTCCAGGCGGTCGCGATCGGTCTGTTCATCCTGCCGATCTCCGGGCTGTGGTTGACCACGGCCACCGCGATCATGTGGCTGGCTGTCCTGCTGACCGTGCTGACGGGTGCCGACTACGTGGTGTCGGCGGTGCGCGACTCCCGGGCCCGGCCGGCCGCCTGAGCGAGTGCGGTACCTGCGGGGAACCAACGAGCCTCCGAGGGCGTTGACCCTGATATGACGACACTGCTGCGTGAGGTGATCGGCGATGTGCTGCGTGGCGCACGGACCGGGCAGGGGCGGACGCTGCGTGAGGTGTCCGACGCGGCCAGGGTCAGCCTGGGTTATCTGTCCGAGGTGGAGCGGGGCCGCAAGGAGGCCTCCAGCGAGCTGCTCAGCGCCATCTGCGACGCTCTGGACATCCCGATGTCGCGGGTGCTCTTCGACGCCGGTGAGCAGCTTGCGCGCCAGGAGCATGCCGCCAGCGGCGTGACGGGTATCGATGCCAGCACCAAGGTCGTGATCCCGCAGGTCGTGTCCATGGCGGTGGCTTGATCGGGTGCCGAAACGATAGGTTGACCCCAAGACGTTGCGCACCTCCGAATTACGAAGGCGGGAAACTTCATGGCCAATCCGTTCGTCAAGGCATGGAAGTACCTCATGGCGCTGTTCAGCTCCAAGGTCGACGAATATGCCGATCCGAAGGTTCAGATCCAGCAGGCGATCGAGGACGCTCAGCGCCAGCACCAGGCCCTGACGCAGCAGGCCGCGCAGGTCATCGGAAACCAGCGTCAGCTGGAGATGCGGCTGAACCGCCAGTTGGCCGATATCGAGAAACTGCAGGCCAACGTCCGCCAGGCCTTGACGCTTGCCGACCAGGCGACCGCGGCCGGTGACGCTGCCAAGGCGACCGAGTACACCAACGCCGCTGAGGCGTTCGCCGCGCAGCTGGTGACCGCCGAACAGAGCGTCGAGGACCTCAAGGCGTTGCACGATCAGTCGCTGCAGGCCGCCGGCCAGGCGAAGAAGGCCGTCGAGCAGAACGCGATGGTGTTGCAGCAGAAGATCGCCGAGCGCACCAAGCTGCTGAGCCAGCTGGAGCAGGCCAAGATGCAGGAGCAGGTCAGCGCCTCGCTGCGGTCGATGAGCGAGATCTCCGCACCGGGTACCACCCCGAATCTCGACGAGGTGCGCGAGAAGATCGAGCGTCGCTACGCCAATGCGATGGGCGCCACCGAGCTTGCCCAGAACTCGGTCCAGGGCCGGATGATGGAGGTCCAGCAGGCCAGCGTGCAGATGGCCGGGCACTCTCGTCTTGAGCAGATCCGCGCCTCGATGCGCGGTGAGGCATTGCCGTCGGGTGACGCCGCCGCGCCGACGGCCACTCCGGCCGCCAATCCGCCGGCTGCTGCCCCGGAAAACCCACTTTCGCAATAGTTTTGGAGGAGATATGGCCGCGGGACCGCGATCGGGGCGCCGAGGGGCGTGGCGCGCTGTGGCCGAGCGGGGTCTGCAGGGCGGGATAGACACCGCCGCCGAGTTCTCCGGTCTGCTGGCGAGCAAGCTCGCCGCCATGTCCGACCCGCGCGCCAAGCTGCTGCGCAAGCGCCGATGGGCGCTTCGCCTGGGTCTGTTCTTCGGCCTCAGCAGCGCCCTGTGGATCCTGGTGACCGCATTGCTGGCATTGTGGAGCACCCCGGTGTGGGCGTTGATCGTCACCGGCGTAATTGCCGCGGGTGCAGCGTTCCCGGCGACCCTGTTCTTCCTGCGCTACCGCTGGTTGCGTGCCGAACCGCTGCCCGCCGGTCCCACTACCAGGCGCATGCCGCCCTGGGGTTCGGCGGCCCGCAAACCGATGGCCGACCTGGCGTCCTCTGAGCGCGGGTTGTACTCGTTGCTCGGTGTGCTCCGGCGCAGCCGGATGCTGCCCGAGACCGACCTGCGCGATATCGAGATCGCCGCGGGACAGACCGCAGTCACGATGGCCGCGACCGCCGACGAGGTGGTCGCCATGGAACGCACCGCCTCGGCCTCGCCGCGCTCGCGCGCGCATCTGGCGCCGACCATCGCGTCCTTCACCGGGCAACTACAGCGCGGCGCCCGACAGTACGACGAAATGGTCACCGCGGCAGCCCAATTGGTGTCCTCTCTGAACGCTGGCCCGGTATCGCACTCGCCGATGGCTCAGCAGCGCTACCGTGACGAACTGGTCCACGCCACCGACCGGCTGCAGGGTTGGGCGCAGGCCTACAGCGATCTCCGCGAGATCGGGGTCCGGCGCGGCGCCTGATCAGATGTCGTGCGTGCCCAGCTCGGCGGAATCCGGGCGCGGGCCGAACCGGTCGATGTAGGACTGGTGTTTGGCGGCGTCGCGTTGCCGCGCCAGCGCATCTACCAGAGCCGGGTTCAGGCCGTGCACGCGCAACATGTGGCGACGCCAGATCTTGTTCAGTGCGTGGGAGAAGTAGATGAACGGGATCAGGATGGGCACCGTCATCGACAGGTGCACGTACAGCGTGGTGGGGATGAGCCAGAACGGCGCGAGCACCAACACCGCCGGGACCAAGACCCGTAGCATCAACCGGCGCGTGGCGCCCGGACCGGCCAGGTCGTTGCGGACCCAGTCGAGCATCGAATCGGGGAGCCGACGGCCCAGACAGTAGCCGATCAGCTGGAACAGATTCGGTTTCGACCTGGTCATCGCAACCCGGTCATCGCAGCCGAGGCCGCAGCGCGGGGATCACCGCTCCGGCCAATCCGCGCACCAGCGCCTTGGTCATGTCGAACATGTCGAAGTAATCGCGCCAGAGCGTGATCCGACCGTCGCGCACCTCGAACACGCCGCACACCCAGAACTGCAGCCGCACCGGGCCGATGATCAGGACATCGGTGCGCTCGTTGAGCACGACACCACCATCGGAAGCGGTCCGGTGGATGGCCACGTCGAACCCGAAGGCGGGCCGGTCCAGACCCCGGAACACGGCAAGGACGCGTCGACTTCCGCGTACGGTCGGAAACCCGACGTTCTGGTAGACGATATCGTCGTCGATCAGCGCGGCCGCCGTGTCGAGGTCGGGTCCGCGCAGGGAGAACAGGAACTTCTCCACCGTCGCGATATCGGCGGCGTCGGTGCTGGTCGGGGATGCCTGGTCGGTCATGGAACTCAGCGTATGTGACAGGGTGTGCGGTGTGCGCGTAGCTGTGGTGGCCGGACCGGATCCCGGGCATGCCTTCCCGGCGATCGCGCTGTGCCTGCGGTTGCGCGAGGCCGGCGATGCCCCCGTCCTGTTCACGGGCGAACAGTGGCTGGACACTGCCCGGTCGGCAGGGCTGCACGCCGAGCTGTTGGCGGGCCTGGACCCCGAGGGCACCGACGACGACGGTGATGCGGGTGCCAAGATCCATCGTCGGGCGGCGCGGATGGCGGTGCTCAATGTGCCCGGAATACGTGCTACCGCACCCGATCTGGTGGTCTCCGACGTCATCACCGCGTGCGGTGGGATGGCCGCCGAGCTGCTCGGGGTGCCCTGGATCGAGCTGAACCCACATCCGCTGTACTTGCCTTCGAAGGGTCTGCCGCCACTGGGCAGCGGCCTCGCACCCGGGGTGGGTCTGCGCGGGAGAATGCGCGACACGGTGATGCGCGCGCTGACCGCGCGCTCCATCCGGGCAGGCCATCGGCACCGTGAGCAGGCCAGGACGGCGATCGGACTGCCGGCCCGCGAACCAGGACCGTTGCGGCGACTGATCGCCACGTTGCCGGCCCTCGAGGTTCCGCGACCGGACTGGCCTGCCGAGGCAGTCGTTGTCGGCCCCTTGCACTTCGAGCCCACCGACGCTGTGCTGGAGCCCCCGCCGGGCGGCGGCCCGCTGGTGGTCGTGGCGCCCTCGACCGCCGTGACCGGGGCCGCGGGACTTGCCGAACTGGCGCTGACCGCGCTGCGGCCAGGCCGGGAACTACCCGCAGGGGCACGCGTGGCCATCTCGCGCCTCGGCGGTCCCGAGCTGGCCATGCCGGCGTGGGCCGTGGCCGGGCTGGGACGTCAGGACGCGCTGTTGGCCAAGGCCGACGTGCTGGTCTGCGGTGGTGGTCACGGGATCGTCGCCAAGGCCTTGCTGCACGGGGTGCCCCTGGTCACCGTCCCGGGTGGCGGTGACCAATGGGAGATCGCCAATAGGGTGGTGCGCCAGGGATCCGGGCGTCTGATCCGGCCGTTGACCCCCGAGTCGCTATCGGCTGCCGTGGCCGCCGTGCTGGCGGATCATGGGTACCGGGATGCCGCCCAGCGGGCCGGGTCCGGTGCCGAGGCGGTGACCGATCCGGTACGGGTGTGCCATGACGCGCTGGCTCCGACCCGCTAGCGGTCGGTAGGTTGGCGGCGTGCGTCTCACCGAGTTCAACGATCGTGTCACCGGCCGGTTCGGTGCCGCCTACGGCGCGTCGGTGCTCGTGGATCATGTACTCAGCGCGTTGGGGGGTCGGACCGCCGCCGAGGCCATCGAGGCAGGGGTCGAGCCGCGGGATGTGTGGCGGGCGCTGTGCGCGGATTTCGACGTGCCGCGCGATCAGTGGTGACCGGTCGGGCCTACCGGCGGGCGAGCACCCGATCCAGGAACTCCACCTGATCGATACGGACCTGTGGATCCAGATAGATGTCGAAGTGGCCGTACGGATAGCGGCGCAGCTCACCGCGGGGAGCGCGTTCGGCCGTGGTGACGGTCGATCCCGGTGGCGCGGTGGTATCGCTGTCACAGACGCACACCAGCACGGGCATCCGTAGCCGCCGGGCCGCGCGCACCGGTCGGTAGAAGGGGAAGCGCAACATGAGGCGCGCCGCGAATTCGTTGCGCCACAGCGACTCCGGTCCCACGATCGAGGCGAGGCCCGGCTGTGCGTCCGGCGCGGTCATCGCCGCGACCGTGCCGGGTGCCCCGACGGCGGGTATCAGCAGCGGCGGCCCGCCCCGCCAGGCCCGGATCTGATCGCGGACCGCGGCGATCGTGATGCGCGCCGATGTCAGTGGCGCGACTTTGGCCAGGGTGGGCAGCGCGTCGGTGAACGGCGCCTGGGAGACCACGGCCGCGATGGACGGCTCGTCGGCGGCGATGGCGAGCACGTGGCCGCCGCTGAATGAGGATCCCCACAGCACGATGCGGTTCGCGTCGATGCCGTCGAGTCCGCGGGCCCACTCCACGACGGCCCGGTAGTCCGCGTGCTGGGCGGCGATGTCGATCAGTTGACGGGGCCGACCGGTCGACGCGCCGAAACCGCGGTAGTCGAACAGGGCGACGGCGTAGCCGGCCGCACAGAATGCCTCGGCGTAGGGCGGCAGGCCGTCGTCACGGGTGCCGGCGAACCCGTGGGCCATGACGACGCAGGGCGTGTCGATGCCTGGCGTGTTGTCGGTGTCGGGTCGATACAGGTAGACGGCGAGTTCTTCACCGGCGAAGGGAACCCGCAGGTCCGCGCGCTGAGTCATCGACCGAGGATACCGACCTGCGATACCCGCGCCCGCGGTGCGCGGCGTGTCACCTTGCCTTCGAACACCTGTTCGCTAATGTGGTGATCATTCGGCCGGAGTCACTTGTCGGTGGTGCGTTCTAGTCTCGCAGCCAACCGACCGGAACCCCGGTCAACCGCACGACTACGGAGAGGTACTCCCATGGCGCCACAGGCTCCCGATCGCGAAAAAGCACTCGAACTGGCGATGGCCCAGATCGAGAAGAACTACGGCAAGGGTTCGGTGATGCGCCTCGGTGAAGAGGTTCGCCAGCCCATCTCGGTCATTCCCACCGGCTCCATCTCGCTGGACGTGGCGCTGGGTATCGGCGGTCTGCCGCGCGGCCGCGTCGTCGAGATCTACGGGCCGGAATCCTCGGGTAAGACCACCGTTGCGTTGCACGCGGTGGCCAACGCCCAGGCTGCCGGCGGTATCGCGGCGTTCATCGACGCCGAGCACGCGCTCGATCCCGAGTACGCCAAGAAGCTGGGGGTGGATACCGACGCCCTGCTGGTGTCCCAGCCCGATACCGGTGAGCAGGCGCTGGAGATCGCCGACATGCTGGTGCGGTCCGGGGCCATCGACCTGATCGTCATCGACTCGGTCGCCGCCCTGGTGCCGCGCGCCGAGATCGAGGGTGAGATGGGTGACAGCCACGTCGGTCTGCAGGCCCGCCTGATGAGCCAGGCGCTGCGTAAGATGACCGGCGCGCTGAACAACTCGGGCACCACGGCCATCTTCATCAACCAGCTGCGCGAGAAGATCGGCGTGATGTTCGGTTCGCCCGAGACCACCACCGGCGGTAAGGCGTTGAAGTTCTACGCCTCGGTGCGCCTGGATGTGCGCCGTATCGAGACGCTCAAGGACGGAACCGACGCCGTCGGTAACCGCACCCGCGTCAAGGTCGTCAAGAACAAGGTGTCTCCGCCGTTCAAGCAGGCCGAGTTCGACATTCTGTACGGCCACGGCATCAGCCGCGAGGGCTCGCTCATCGATATGGGTGTCGAGCACGGCTTCATCCGCAAGTCCGGTTCGTGGTTCACCTACGAGGGTGAGCAGCTGGGACAGGGCAAGGAGAATGCCCGTAAGTTCTTGTTGGAGAACGGCGATGCGGCCAACGAGATCGAGAAGAAGATCAAGGAGAAGCTCGGTATCGGTGCCGTGCTGACCGATGATGACGTTCTGCCCGCCCCCGTCGACTTCTGAGAAGCCGGCCGGACCCAAACGGGAGGAGCAGGCGCGGGATGTATGCCTTCGCCTGCTCACCGTCCGGGCCCGCACTCGTGTCGAGCTGGAAACCGCGCTGACCAAACGCGGCTTCCCCGACGATGTCAGCGCTCGGGTGCTCGACCGGCTGGTCGAAGTGGGGTTGCTCGACGACGCGGCGTTTGCCCAGGAGTGGGTCCGTAGCCGTCGGACCAATTCGGGAAAAGGCAAGCGCGCGTTGGTCGCCGAGCTGCGCACCAAAGGCGTCGACGCCGAATTGATCACCGAGACGCTCGACAGCGTCGACGCGGGCGAGTGGCGGGTCCAAGCCGAGCGTCTGGTCGCCGACAAGTTGCGTCGGGAACGCCTCGATGACGAGCTGAAGGTGACCCGCAGATTGGTCGCGATGCTGGCTCGTCGCGGGTACAGCCAGGGCATGGCCTATGACGTCGTGAGCACACAACTCGCTCAGGAGCGCGAACGCCGGGCGGTTTAGATCAGCACGTCGAGTACCTGGGGCAGCCTGGTCACGCCGTCGGAACCGAGGAAATGCCCGGCTCCCGGGACCACGACGGCGGTGGTGCCCAGCGACGCGGCGAGACGGTCGGTGTGTTCGATCGGAACGTAATCGTCTGCGTCGGAACGGAACAGCGCCAGCCGGTCGATACGTTCTGCCAGCCCGTTCACCGGGCATCCGCCGTTGATGTAGTCGTCGAGATTGGGCAGGGCCGGGCACGGATCGACAAACCCGGACACCAGGACCAGGGCGCCGAGTCGCCATGGCCTGCGAAGTGCGGCCAAGTATCTCAGCACGGTGAGGCATCCGAGACTGTGTCCCACCACGATCGTCTCCGCGTCGGGGATGCCGACGGTGTCGCGCACGGTGCGCAACCATGGTCCGGGCTCGGGTGCCTGCGGACTGGGCATGGCAGGCACCGAGGTGGTGATGCCGCGGGTGCCGAGCTCCTCGGCCAGCCAACCGAACCAATGGTCGTGCGGCGTGGCCGAGTATCCGTGGATGATTACGGCACGCCGTGCGGTTGTCGATGTCATGCACCCGACGCTAAAGCTTCACGCCTGCGTGAATGTCAAGACCGAGTCCGGAATTCACCGTCGTGCTGATCGGTGAGCTGGCTGCGGCGGCCGGTGTCAGCACCCGTGCCCTGCGGCATTACGAAGACCGTGGGCTGCTGGTTCCCGGCCGGACCGCCAACGGTTACCGGCGGTACGGCCGGCAGGACGTCACCCGGGTGATGCAGATCCAACTGATGATCGGTGCCGGGCTCGGCACGTCGACCATTCGGCGGTATCTCGACTGTGCCCGCACCGACGAGCGTGGGACATTCCTGCACATGTGTCCCGACCTGCGGGCCGCTCTGGACGAGGTCGCCGGCCGTCTCGACGAGCGCCAGGCCCAGCTCACCGAAACCCGGTTGCGGCTGCGCACGCTGGCTGTGGGAGCAGCGGCCTCAGATCAAGAACCCGCCGTCGACATTCAAGTTGATACCGGTGATATAGCCCGAGTCGGGGGAGGCAAGAAAGGCCACGGCGCTGGCGATATCACCGGTGTTGCCGTAGTGCCCGACGGCCAGTAACGGGGTCATCTGCTCGGCGAGTGGGCCCTCGGCGGGGTTCATGTCGGTGGCGATGGGCCCCGGCTGGATGTTGTTGACTGTGATACCGCGCGGCCCGAGTTCGCGGGCCAGGCCGCGGGTGAATCCGGCGACCGCCGCCTTGGACAGCGCATACACCGAAAAGGCCGGCACCGGAACGCGCTCGGCGTTCACGCTGCCGATATTGATGATGCGCCCGCCCATGCCCAGGTGTGGCACCGCGGCCTTGGTGGCCACGAATACGCCGCGCACGTTGATGTCCACGATGCGGTCGAATTCCTCGAGGTCGAAGTCCTCGATGAGTGCGCCGGAGGCGACACCGGCATTGTTCACCAGGATGTCCAGGCCGCCGAGTTCGGCCGCGGCGGACTCGACGGAGGCGGTGACTGCCTGCGCGTCGGCGGAGTCGGCCGCAATGGCCACCACCTTGGCGCCCGCGGTGGTCAGTTCGTCGACCAGTTGTTGTGCCGGGGTGGGCGAGGAGTTGTAGGTAAAGGCGACCGACGCACCGTCGGCGACCAGGCGGCGCACGATCTGGGCGCCGATACCGCGCGAGGCGCCGGTCACCAATGCGCGGCGGCCTGCCAGTGGTGCAGAGTACGGGTGTTATCGGTCATGACGTCCTCCGCGAGCTGGAACGGTTCGTGCGAACCGATCGGTTGTTGACCCCTGGGAGATAACAGTGCACGCCGTGCTTCATTCCCGGGTCTGATCCCGCGGATCCGAACGCGGCTACTGTAGCCCGCGTTCCAACGCGGCGAGCAGGCGCAGCGCCGCGGGGAGATCGCGGTGGTCGTCGAGTGCGCCACCTATGACGGATGCCCAGACGGCGCGGATGCGGGCGAGATCTTCGGCGGCCAGTTCTGTTGTGCGAAGCAGGAATTGACGATTGTCAGCCGGGTCCGGCGTTCGTTCGACGAGACCCTTGCGTTCCAGGTCGCGCAGCGCCCGGCTCAGGTTGCTGCGCTGCAGGGCGGTTCCGGTCGCGACCGCGCTGGGGCCGATACCGGGGTGGTGGTCGATATAGCGCAGCACCGTCACCTCGGTCGTGGAGAGGTCGAGTACGGACGGATCGGCCATGGTGCGGGCCCGGATCGCCCGGGACACCGCCATCAGGAGGTCGGCCAGGTCGGCGAGCTGCTCGGTGTGAGCGGGTCGAGCTTGCATGATCGCCACCCTACCTGATAGTTATAGATATATAACTATCATTTGATAACCAATTTGGAGCTGCTGCATGACCACCTCTGTCGACACCCCGCGCGCGGACGCGGCACCACGGATCACCGTCGGCCTACTCGTCACCCTTGCGCTGTTGTCGGCGGTGGCCCCGTTCGCCACCGACCTCTACCTGCCAGCTTTCCCCGAGATGGTCGACGATCTGCATACCTCGCCGACCACGGTGCAGCTGACCCTGACCACGTTTCTGATCGGTCTGGCGCTGGGGCAGTTGATCTTCGGCCCGCTCTCGGATCGCTACGGGCGGGTGAAGCCGCTGTGGATCGGTGCCGCGATCTGTGTGGGTGCGAGTGCGGTCGCGGTGTTCGCGCCCACCATCGAGGTGCTCATCGCCGCCCGGCTGGCGCAGGGCCTGACGGGTGCGGCGGGCATGGTGATCGGCCGCGCCATCATCTCCGACCTGGCCACCGGCCGTGCCGCCGCCCGGGCCTTCAGCCTCATGATGATCGTCGGCGGCATTGCTCCGATCGTTGCTCCGCTGGCCGGCGGTTTCCTCGTCGGTCCGTTGGGTTGGCGCGGCGCGCTGGCGATCATCCTGGTGCTGGTCGCTCTGATGCTCATCACCGCGCTCATCGTCATCCGCGAGACGCACACCGAGGAGCGTCGCACCGCGCTGCGGGCCGAGAAAGCCACCGCAGGCTCGCCATTGCGTGAATTGCTCGGGCGTCGCTATATCGGCAACGTCGTCGCATTCGGCTTCGCCTTCGCCGTGCTGATGGCCTACATCTCGGCCTCACCGTTCGTCTACCAGACGATGATGGGCCTGAGCGCCGCCCAGTACGGCGCGGTGTTCGGTGTCAATGCTCTCGGCCTGCTGCTGGTCAGTGCGCTCAGCGCCCGGCTGTCGGCCCGCACCGAACCGCATGTGCTGGCCACCGCCGGACTGGCCGTCATCACCGTCGCCGGCGTCATCGTGCTGGCGCTGGCCTACACCGACCTCGCGGCGGGCTGGCTGGCGCTCCCGCTGTTCGCCGCCGACGCCGGCATGGGTCTGATCTTCGGCACCACCACCGCGCTGGCCCTGTCGGCAGCGCCGCGGGCAGCAGGTAGCGCCTCGGCGGTGCTGGGTGCCACTCAGTTCCTGTTGGCCGCCGCCGTGTCACCTCTGGTGAGTCTGGCCGGTGAGCACACCGCCGGCCCGCTGGGCATCGTGATGGTGTGCTGCTCGGTGATCGCCTGCGCCGGTCTGGCGCTGGCCCGCAATCACACTCCCGGACCGTCCTGAACGATCGGCCGTGCCGCCTGCGGTTGAGGGCCCTTCTTGGACCGCCGCAGCCTGGCCTCGAGTCGCGTGGCCAACGAGGAGAGGGCGAAGTTCAGCCCGATCATCAACACCGCGATGACCATCAGCGCCGGGATGTAGTTGCTGTAGGCGGAGCCGACGCTCTGTGCCTGGCGAACCATCTCCACGAACGTGATCTGATAGCCGATCGCGGTGTCCTTGAGCACCACGACCATCTGTGACACCAGGACCGGCAGCATCGAGGTGATGGCCTGGGGGAGCTGCACACTGGTCATGGTCTGGGTCCACGTCATGCCCAGCGCCGAGGCGGCCTCGGCCTGACCGCGGGGCAGCGCGTGCACACCGGTGCGCACGATCTCGGCGATCACCGCCGCGTTGTACAACGTCAGGCCGGTGATCACCCCGGCCAGTGCCAGGTACTCCGAGGCGAACACCCCGTACATCGCGAACAGTGCGTAGGAGAACAACATCATGATCAGCACCGGCACCGCGCGGAAGAATTCCACGAACACGCCGCAGCCCCAGCTGATGGCCCGCACCGGCGAGAGCCGTCCGATCCCGAGCAGACAGCCCAACACCAGGGCCAGCACGATCGACACCGCGGCGGCGGTCAGCGTGCCCTCGATACCGGGCAGCACATAGGTGGTCCAGAGATCGGCGGTGAAGAACGGCTCCCACTTGGCGGCATCGAACTGCCCGGCGGCGGCGAACTTCCACGCCACCCAGCCCAGGATCGCGGCGAACACCAGGGCCGTCAGAACGGCCAGGACCATGTTGATCTTGCGCGCGCGGGGACCGGGCGCATCGAACAGAACGGACGAGCCCGTCATCGGTGCTCTCCGCTCTTCGCGCAAGCGCTCACGTGTTGTCTGTTCTTCGCGCGAGCGCTCATGTGTTGTCTGTTCTTCGCGCGAGCGCTCATGTGTTGTCTGTTCTTCGCGCGAGCGCTCACGTGTTGTCTGTTCTTCGCGCAAGCGCTCATCACCGAAGCACCGCCCAGCGCTTGCCCAGCCACCCGAACAGCAAGCCCATCGGCAGGGTCAGGATGACGAACCCGATGGCGAAGATGCTACCGACCACCAGCAGTGCCGAGGTGTTCTCCACCATTTCCTTCATCAGCAGTGCCGCCTCGGCGACGCCGATCGCCGAGGCGATGGTGGTGTTCTTCGTCAACGCGATCATCACCGAACCCAGCGGGATGATGACCGCTCGAAAAGCCTGCGGCAGCAGGATGATCCGGAGGTTCTGCGAGAAGGTCAGGCCGAGCGAGCGCGCCGCCTCGGCCTGACCCATCGGCACGGTGTTCACCCCCGAGCGGATGGCCTCACACACGAATGCCGCGGTGTAGATTGTCAGCCCGAGAACCGCCAGGCGGAAGTTGCTGTCGACGATCGACGTCGGCGACGTCGGGTCGGTCAGCGTGATGTGCAGCGTGTTGGCCAGGCCCAATGAGCAGAACACCAGGATCAGGGTCAGCGGGGTGTTGCGCACCACGTTGACATAGCTGGTGCCCACCGCCCGCATCACCGGTACCGGTGAGAGCCGCATTGCGGCCAGCACGGTGCCCAGCACCAGTGCACCGATCGCCGCATACACGGTCAGCTCGATGGTGACCAGGAACGCAGCGAAGATCCGGTCCTGGTACTCGCTGAAAACTTCCACCCGGTGGATCCGCTACTTCGTGACGGCGGGCGGCTGGGGTGTGGCGATACCGGCAGGGCCCAAGTTCTTCTCGAACGCCGCGGCCCACTTGCCCTCGGTCTCCATCTTGGTGATGGCGTCGTTGATCTTGGTCTGCAGCTCGGTGTCGTCCTTCTTCAGCCCGATGCCGTAGTTCTCCTCCGAGAACGGCTCACCGACGAGCTTGAAGGTGCCCGGCTGTTGGGCGGCATACCCGGCCAGGATCACCTCATCGGTGGTCACCGCATCGATCGCACCGCTCTTGAGCGCCTCCACGCAGGCCGAGTAGGTGTCGTACTGCTGCAGCTGAACGCCGGGGTACTTGTCCTTGATGCGCTGGGCTGGGGTCGAGCCGGTGACCGAGCACAGCTTCTTGTTGTTCTCCAGCGATTCGGCGCCGACGATGTCGGAATTGTCCGCCCGCACCAACAGGCTCTGGCCGGTCACCAGATAGGGACCGGCGAAGCTGACCTTCTCCTTACGTGCGTCCGTGATCGAGTAGGTGGCGGCGATGAAGTCCACCTGCCCGTTCTGGATCAGCGTCTCGCGCTGGCCCGACGGGGCTTCCTTCCACTCGATCTGATCGGGGGTGTAGCCGAGCTGTTCGGCCACATAGGTCGCCACATCGACGTCGAACCCGCTCATCGAGCCGTCCGGGTTCTTCAGTCCGAGACCCGGCTGGTCGAACTTGGTGCCGATGACCACCTTGTTCTCGTCACCGCCCGATCCGCCGCCGCAGGCGGCCAGGGTCAGCGGCAGTGCTGCGGCCAGGACGGCGGCAGCGGCCACCCGAACTCGAAATGACATCACGTGCTCCTTCGATTCAGTGATTGAGAATCTTGCCGAGGAAGTCCTTGGCGCGGTCGGATTTCGGGTTGCCGAAGAACTCCTCCGGCTCGGCGTCCTCCACGATCGCGCCGTCGGCCATGAAGACCACCCGATGCGAGGCGCGCCGCGCAAAGCCCATCTCGTGGGTCACGACCAGCATCGTCATCCCCTCGGTGGCCAGATCGGTCATGACGGCCAGCACCTCGTTGATCATCTCGGGGTCCAGCGCGCTGGTGGGCTCGTCGAAGAGCATCACCTTCGGGTTCATGGCCAACGACCTGGCGATCGCGACACGCTGCTGCTGTCCGCCGGAGAGTTGCGCGGGGTACTTGTCGGCCTGATTGGCGATACCGACCCGATCCAGCAGCTTCATCCCCTCGGCACGCGCTGCGTCCTTGGCGATCTTGCGCACCTTGACCGGGGCCAGCATGACGTTCTCGATGATCGTCTTGTGGGCGAACAGGTTGAACGACTGGAATACCATTCCGACGTCGGAGCGCAGCTGGGCCAGCTTGCGGCCCTCCTCGGGCAGCACTTCACCGTCAATGGTGATGGTTCCCGTGTCGATCGGCTCGAGCCGATTGATGGTGCGGCACAAGGTGGATTTGCCCGAACCCGACGGACCGAGCACCACGACGACCTGACCGCGCGGAACATCGAGGTTGATGTCCTTGAGCACGTGGAGATCGCCGAAATGCTTGTCGACAGCCTGCATCGAGATCATCGGGACCGAAGCCGCGGTGGTCATGGGCTCTGACCCTACCCAGGGAACGCTCAGGATGGGCGGTATCGACACCCCCGTAACATGATCGTCGTGAGTCCCATGGTTGCTGCCGACGCACAGGCGGATCTTGCGGCACCCGCCGACGTCGACGTGCGCACCTATCAGGTGCGCACCTACGGCTGCCAGATGAACGTGCACGATTCCGAACGGCTGTCAGGCCTGCTCGAGGCCGCCGGTTACGCGCGCGCCGCCGAGGGCGCCGACGCCGACATCGTGGTGTTCAACACCTGCGCGGTGCGCGAGAACGCCGATAACAAGCTCTACGGCAATCTCAGTCACCTCGCGCCGCGCAAGGCGGCCGATCCGAACATGCAGATCGCGGTCGGCGGGTGTCTGGCCCAGAAGGACCGGGACACCGTCCTGAAGAAGGCCCCGTGGGTGGATGTCGTGTTCGGTACCCACAACATCGGGTCGCTGCCGGTCTTGTTGGAGCGGGCCCGACATCAGCGGGTGGCTCAGGTCGAGATCGCCGAGGCCTTGCAGGAGTTTCCGTCGGCTCTGCCCGCCGCTCGCGAATCAGCCTATGCCGCTTGGGTTTCCATCTCGGTCGGCTGCAACAACACCTGTACGTTCTGCATCGTGCCCGCGTTGCGCGGCAAGGAGGTCGATCGCCGTCCCGGTGAGATCCTGGCCGAGGTGCAGACGCTGGTCGACCAGGGTGTGCTCGAAGTCACGTTGCTCGGCCAGAACGTCAACGCCTACGGCGTTTCCTACGCCGACCCGACGATCCCGCGTAACCGGGGTGCCTTTGCGGAGTTGTTGCGTGCCTGCGGAACCGTCGACGGGCTGGAACGGGTGCGGTTCACCTCGCCGCATCCGGCCGAGTTCACCGACGATGTGATCGAGGCGATGGCCACCACGCCGAATGTCTGTCCCACGCTGCACATGCCATTGCAGTCCGGATCCGACCGCATCCTCAAGGCGATGCGTCGGTCCTATCGCGCCGAGAAGTTCCTCGGCATCATCGACCGTGTCCGCTCCGCCATACCGAAAGCCGCCATCACCACCGACATCATCGTCGGGTTCCCCGGCGAGACCGAAGAGGATTTTCAGGCGACCCTCGACGTGGTGGCCCGGGCGAGATTCGCCAGCGCCTTCACCTTCCAGTACTCCAAGCGGCCAGGAACCCCCGCCGCGACCCTGCCCGACCAGCTGCCCAAAGAGGTTGTCAGCGAGCGGTATCAACGGCTCGTCGACCTCCAGGAACAGATCTCGTGGTCGGAGAACAAGGCGCAGGTGGGCCGTGAGGTCGAGTTGCTGGTGGCCGCGGGGGAGGGTCGTAAGGACGCCGCCACCGCACGCCTGTCCGGCCGCGCACGCGACGGTCGGCTGGTGCATTTCGACGCAGGCGGCGCCGATGTCCGCCCCGGCGACATCGTCACCACCACGGTGACCCGTGCCGCCCCCCACTTCCTGGTCGCCGACGGCCCGCTTCATACCCATCGCCGCACTCGCGCCGGCGACGCGCACGCCGCGGGCCTGCGGCCGGTGACCGGCGTCGGCCTCGGCATGCCGGGCATCGGCGCGCCGGCGGCGGCCACCACCACCGATTGTTCGACGACTGGATGCGCATTGTGAGTGAGAAGAATCCGCCGGAGTTCGAGGATTTCAAGGACGACCTGGAAGCGGCCGAACGCCGCGTCGCCGCCGAGATCGACCCCGGTGCCCGCGCGATGGTGGTGGCGGTCTGCGTCTTCGTGCTGCTCGGCACCTTCGTGCTGCCGCACACCGGATCGGCGCGCGGGCTCGACATCCTGGTGGCCAGCGATGTCGCCCACAGCACCGGCCTGTCGTTGCCCTCACGCGTGTTCGTCTGGCTGGCGCTGGTGTTCGGCGTCGGGTTCTCGATCCTCGCGCTGCTGACCCGGCGCTGGACGCTGGCCTGGATTGCGCTGGCGGGCACCACCGTCGCCTGCCCGGCCGGCATGCTCGCGGTGTGGTCCCGGCAGACCGCGGCCGGCGATCTGCCCGGGCCCGGCATCGGTCTGATCATCGCCTGGATCGCGGTGCTGATCCTGGCCTTCCACTGGGCGCGGGTGGTGTGGACGCGTACCGCGGTGCATCTGAGTGCCGAGGAAGAGCGCCGCGCGGCGATCGCCGCCCAGCAGCGCAAGTCGCTGCTGGACGACGAGGGCTAACGCTTCTTGGTGACGGCCTCGGCGGCCGTGCCCGCCCACTCGCGCCACTGCGCGGCACTGGCCCGGGCCTTCTCGGCGTCCTTGGTCTTGCCGGCCGCCTCGGCCTTCTCCGCCTGGCGCTCGAATTGCTCGGCCCGTTCCCGGAACTGGTCGGCACGGGCCTTGGCCTCGGCGTCGGTGTGATCGACGGTCTGCGCATCGCGGACCTTCTTCTCCACCGCCCGCAACCGGCGTTCCAGATCTGCCGACCGCTCGCGGGGCACCTTGCCGATGGCGTCCCACTTGTCGCCGATGGTGCGCAACGCGGACAGGGCGGCCTTGGGGTCGGAGACGTCGATGCGCTCGGCCTCGGCCAGCAGCTTCTCCTTGGCGTCGGCATTGGCGCTGAACTCGGCGTCCCGCTCGGCGTGTACGGCGTTGCGGGCGGCGAAGAAGGTGTCCTGGGCGGCCTTGAAACGTGCCCACAGCGCATCGTCGACATCCTTGGCCGCGCGCCCGGCCGCCTTCCACTGGGCGAGCAGATCGCGGAAGGTCGCCGCGGTCGCTGCCCAGTCCGTGGAATCGCTGAGCTTCTCGGCCTTCTCACACAGGGCCTCCTTGGCCTGGCGCGCACCGACGCGTTCGCGGTCGAGCTCGGCGAAATGCGAACCCCGGCGCCGGTTGAACGTCTCGCGCGCCGCCGAGTAGCGCTTCCACAGCGCGTCGTCGGTCTTGCGGTCCAACCCGGTGATGGTGCGCCACTCGTCGAGGATGGCCCGGAGCCGGTCGCCTGCGGCCTTCCACTGGCCGGTGGCATTCGCGATCTCCTCGGCCTCGGCGGCCAGGGCTTCCTTGCGTGCGGTCTGCGCCGCGCGGTGCTCATCGCGCCGCGCGCGTTCCTCGGCGGCTGCCCCGTCGGCGTGTTCGAGGATGCTGTTCAACCGGGCCTGCACCGAGTCGACATCACCGAGAACCGCGGCTGTCGGCAGCGTCTCCAGCAGCGCCGTCGCGGCGGACTTGATCTTGCGGGCATCGCCGCTGCCGGAGGCCAGCCGGGTTTCCAGCAGCACGACCTCGGTGTTCAGATCGTCGAAGCGGCGACCGAAATGGGTGTAGGCCGCCTCGGCGTCGCCGGCCTGCCAGGACCCGATGACGCGCTCACCGGCGGAGGTGATCAGCACGACCGTGCCATCGTCCTCGACGCGGCCGAACCGGTGCGGGTCCACCGACGGTGGCACGACCGGCGCGGCGGCCGCGGCCGGCCGGGGATGGGGTGCGGGCCGCGGTCCGGGCCGCGGGATCGGTTTCGGTGTGGGTTTGGGCGCCGATGTCTCGGCGGTCTCGCCCGGCCCTGAATCGCTGGTTGTCATCTCTTCCTCGCACTCCCGCGCGGTTTGACCCGCGCACCTGCCGCGCGACGCGGCGCCCGATGCTTCCGCTCGTTATTCAAGCAGGTCGGTCCCGTCCGTGCGCACAGCTTCGCGATGCGTGGGCGATCTGCGGTTGCGATCCGAACCGCTTTACCGGCAACCTCAGGACCCGAACCCCCGAGGAGGCCGCATTGGACAAGGCGGATATCGCCGCACTTCTGGCGCTCGGTGCCGCCCTGTTCGTCGCGATCGGCGATGTCATCCACCAGCGCTCGGCCCACGAGGTGACCGACGAGGACGTCAGCCACCTCACGCTGTTCCTGCGACTGCTGCGCGACCGGGTCTGGTGGGTCGGCAGCCTGGTCTCGGCGGTCGGGTTCGGTCTGCAGGCCGCGGCGCTGGGATTCGGATCGGTATTGCTGGTGCAGGCGCTGCTGGTGACATCTTTGCTGTTCGCGCTGCCACTCAATGCCCGGGCCTACCGGCGCCGGGTCACCCGCTTCGAATGGACGTGGGCGGTGCTGCTGGCGATCTCGGTGGCGGTGATCGTGACCGTCGGGAACCCCACGGAGGGCCAGGCCCGCGCCGGGACGGAGGCCTGGCTGGCCGTCGTCGCCGTGCTGGGCCCGATGCTCGTGCTGTGTGTGGCCGGAGCGCGGATCTGGTCCGGCAAGCCGATCGGGGCGATCCTGCTGGCGGTGGTCTCCGGCGCGCTGTGGGGAATCTTCGCGATCCTCACCAAGGCCGTGGTGGACCGGCTCGGCGACGGGTTGTGGGAGCTGCTGCGCACCCCCGAGCTGTATGCGTGGGCGCTGGTCGCGGTGGCAGGCACCGCGTATCAGCAAGCGGCCTTCCGGGCCGGCGCGATCACGGCGTCGCTGCCGACGATGACGGTGACCGAACCCGTCGTCGCCTCCGCACTCGGCGTCGTGGTGCTGGGGGAGGCGTTGCGCCCCGGCGAGGCGGGCTGGATCACCCTGGTGGCCGCGGTGGTGGTGATGGTCCTGGCGACCGCGGCGCTGGCGCGTGGTGAGGCGGGCTGGGCCGACGAGCAGGTTTCGCCAGCGCGCTAGCGTGAAGACGTGTTGGCGGCCATTGCACTGATCCCATCCGCGCCGATCCTGGTGCCGGAGTTGGCCGGGACGGCGGCCGAGGAGGTGGCCGATCTGCGGGCGGCCGTACTGACGGTCGGCGCCCAGCTGCCGGCACGGTGGATCGCGGTGGCCGCGGGCCAGACCGCGGGGGTGGTGGGCCCGCAGGCGGTGGGGACCTTCGCCGGTTACGGCGCCGATATCGTCGTGACGCTGTCGCCGGAACCGGACGGCCCGGTCACCGATCTCCCGTTGGCCGCGCTGATCACCGGCTGGGTGCGCGCGAACGCGGCCCCGAACGCTGTCGCCGAGGTGCATATCGTCGGACCCGATACCGACGCCGGATCCCTGCGTGCGGTCCTCGACGGCACCGGTGACCCGATCGGCGTGCTGGTGGTCGCCGACGGTGCCAATACCCTGACCGCCGCCGCGCCAGGTGGCTTCGATCCCGACTCGGTACCGGGGCAGCACCGGCTCGACGATGCGCTGGCCGCGGGCGACACCGCGAACCTGACCGGCGTGGCCGCCGGCGCGGTGGGCCGTGATGCCTACCGGGTGGTGGCCGATCTGGTCGGTTCGGCACCGGTGGCGGCGCATGAGCTCTACCGCGGCGCCCCGTACGGTGTCGGCTACTTCGTCGGGATGTGGCGGCTGTGACGCCAGCGCTGCGACCGGTCGCCGTGATCGGCCCGACCGGCACCGGGAAGTCCGCGCTCGCCCTTGCGCTGGCCCACCGACTGGGTGGGGAGATCGTCAACGCCGATGCCATGCAGCTCTACCGCGGTATGGACATAGGCACCGCGAAGCTGCCGCCCGAGCAGCGCGAGGGCATCGTCCACCATCAGCTCGATGTCCTCGACGTCACCGAGAACGCCTCGGTCGCGCGGTATCAGCACAGTGCGGCCGCCGATATCGAGGCGATCCTGGCGCGCGGTGCAGTGCCGGTGATCGTGGGCGGCTCGATGCTCTACATCCAGTCCTTGCTCGACCAGTGGTCGTTTCCCGATACCGATCCCGCGGTGCGGGCCAAATGGGAGGCCCGGCTGACCGAGGACGGGGTGGCCGCGCTGCACGGCGAACTGGCCCGCGTCGATCCCGCCGCGGCGGCGGCCATTCTGGACACCGACGCCCGCCGCATCGTGCGGGCGCTGGAAGTCGTCGAGCTGACCGGCGAGCCGTTCGCCGCGTCCGCGCCGCGGATCGGCAATCCGCGGTGGGGCACCCAGATCATCGGATTGGACTGGGAGACAGGCGCGCTCGATACCCGCTTGCGCGCACGCACCGAAGCCATGTTCGCCGACGGGCTGGTCGGCGAGGTCGGCGGCCTGATCGAACGCGGCCTGCGCGACGGGGTGACCGCCGCCCGCGCCATCGGCTACGCCCAGGTGCTCGCGGCGCTGGATGCCGGCGATGATCCCGATTTCGCCGGGGCGCGTGAAGCCACCTTCGTGGGCACCCGACGGTACGTGCGGCGGCAGCGGTCGTGGTTCCGGCGCGATCATCGGGTCCGGTGGCTGGATGGTTCGCGCCATGACCTGGCCGAGGCCGCGCTGAGTATCCTGGACGAGTGAGACTGGGCATCCCCTTCGTGAAGGGACACGGAACGCAGAACGACTTCGTCGTGCTGCCCGATCTGGATGCCGAACTTCCACTGCGCCCCGACTGGGTGGCCACCCTATGCGACCGGCGCCGCGGCCTCGGCGCCGACGGGGTGCTGCGCGTGACGACCGCCGCCGCTGCCCAGGCGGCCGGGGTGTTCGCCGTGTTGCCCGAGGGGGTGGCAGGCGACGACTGGTACATGGACTACCGCAACGCCGACGGCTCGATCGCCCAGATGTGCGGTAACGGGGTGCGAGTGTTCGCGCACTATCTGCGCGCCGCCGGTCTGGAGCACCGTGACGAATTCGTGGTGGGCTCGTTGGCCGGGCCGCGTCCGGTCGTCGTGCGGGTCGACGCGGGCGAGAGCGCGCGGGCCGAGGTCACCGTGGACATGGGCAAGGCCGTTCTGCTGGGTACCGGTTCGGCCGTGGTCGGCGGGCAGAGCTTCACCGGGCTCGGCGTGGATGTTGGCAATCCGCACCTGGCCTGCGTCAGCGATCTCAGCGCCGCGCAGCTGGCCGCCCTCGACGTGGCAGCCCCGGTTTCGTTCGACACCGCTCAGTTCCCCGAGGGTGTCAACATCGAGGTGCTCACCCGCCCCGAGTCGGGCGCGGTCAGCATGCGGGTCCACGAACGCGGAGTCGGCGAAACACGTTCCTGCGGAACAGGAACCGTTGCGGCGGCGTTGGCAGCCCTGGTGGACGGCGGCGACGGCACCGGTACCTTGCGGGTCCGTATTCCCGGCGGCGAGGTCACCGTCACCGTCACCGAGGCCACCAGCTACCTGCACGGTCCGTCGGCCCTGGTGGCCCGCGGTGACTATGCGGGCGATTAATCACATGCGTGCAGCCCGGGCGGCATGTCACCATCGAAAGCACATATGACTGAATTTTCTCCGAACAATCCCGTTCCCAGCACCGGTGAACTCGCCCTGGAAGACCGGGCGGCCCTGCGCAGGGTCGCCGGGCTGTCCACCGAGCTCACCGATATCTCCGAAGTCGAGTATCGCCAGCTGCGTCTGGAGCGCGTGGTCCTGGTGGGGGTGTGGACCGAGGGCAGCGCGGCCGATGTCGACGCCAGCATGGCCGAACTGGCCGCGCTCGCCGAGACCGCAGGCTCGGAGGTCCTCGAGGGCCTGGTGCAACGCCGCGACAAGCCCGACGCCTCGACCTACATCGGTTCCGGTAAAGCCATCGAGCTGCGTGAGATCGTCGAGGCCACCGGTGCGGACACCGTCATCTGTGACGGCGAGCTCAGCCCCGCCCAGCTCAATGCCCTGGAGAAGGCCGTCAAGGTCAAGGTGATCGACCGCACCGCCCTGATCCTGGACATCTTCGCCCAGCACGCGACGAGCCGGGAGGGCAAGGCGCAGGTCTCGCTGGCCCAGATGGAGTACATGCTGCCGCGGCTGCGCGGTTGGGGTGAATCGATGTCCCGGCAGGCCGGCGGCCGGGCCGGTGGTGCCGGTGGCGGTGTGGGTACTCGCGGCCCTGGTGAGACCAAGATCGAAACCGACCGGCGCCGCATCCGCGAGCGGATGTCCAAACTTCGCCGCGAGATCAAGGATATGAAGAAGATCCGCGACACCCAGCGCGGGAGCCGCCGGCGCAGCGATGCCGCCGCACTGGCGATCGTCGGCTACACCAACGCCGGTAAGTCCAGTCTGCTCAACGCGCTCACCGGGGCCGGCGTCCTGGTCGAGAATGCGCTGTTCGCCACGTTGGAGCCGACCACCCGGCGTGGGGAGTTCGAGGATGGTCGCGCGTTCGTGCTCACCGACACCGTCGGGTTCGTCCGCCACCTGCCCACCCAGCTGGTGGAGGCGTTCCGGTCCACCCTGGAGGAGGTGGCCGACGCGGAGTTGCTCATCCATGTGGTCGACGGCTCCGATGTCACACCGCTGGCCCAGATCCAGGCGGTGCGCACGGTGATCAACGATGTCGTCACCGAATACGGCATCGCCCCACCGCCGGAACTGTTGGTGGTCAACAAGATCGACGCGGCGGGTGATCTCGCGCTGGCGCAGCTTCGGCGTGCGCTGCCGGACGCGGTGTTCGTCTCGGCGCACACCGGGGAAGGCCTGGCGCAGTTACGGACCCGGATGGCGGAGCTGGTCGAGCCGACCGACGCGTTCGTCGACGTGACATTGCCCTACGAGCGCGGCGACCTGGTGGCCCGCGTCCACGCCGAAGGGCGCATCGAATCGACCGAGCACACCGACAAGGGAACCAAAATCGCTGCCCGCGTGCCGGTTCCGCTCGCGGCAGCGCTCGGGGAGTTCAGTAACTGGTAGTCGACACGGGCAGGCGCACCGTTCATCGGATCCCCCGAGGTCCCGGCGATGGGCGCCTGCCCGCGGGTCAGGCGGCCGCCGCGTCGCCGGCGGGCGATGGATCGGAATGGCTGTCGGTCTTCGTATCGTCGGGTGTCACGATCGATGTCGTGACGCTCGAATCCTCGGTCTTCGCATCATCGGGGTGCAGCACCTCGATGGTCGGGGCTTGCGCTGAGTCGTCCTCGTCACGCAGGTCCTGATCGCGCAGATCGTCGCGCAGGTCCGCGCGCAGATCATCGCCGGAACGGTCCTCTTCGCGGAGGTCCTGGCTGCTCGGGTCTTCCTTGAGCAGGTCTGCGGTATCGCCGGACTCGTCGCCGGCCGTGGTGGTATCGATCGAGCGTGCGAGCGGCAGCACGTCCGCGCCGTCGGTGTCCGTGTCGGTGTAGGTGTCGGGCGGCACGGTCACCGGGGTGCGCTGCTCGTCGCGCACGATGGCGGCCGGTTGTGCCGGTGCCGGAACGGGCTTCGGGCCGAAGGCGGCCTGGAAACCCTCGCCGATCGCGGCCGCGACGTCCTGGACGAAGGTCACCGGGTTGATCCGGGGGATCAACCGGAACGGTGCGGGCACACCGTAGCTGAGGGTGCGGTCGTAACCGGTATCGATGAGCACCCGCAGCAGCGGGGCGACGAAGTCGACGATCGGAGTGATCAGGAACCCGGTGCCGGTGAAGGCGGCGAATTCGAGGAACGGCCGCACGATCGGAAGTGTGCGGGTCGGGATGGTGACGTAGCGCGTGTCGCCGTGCTCCTCCCAGTTGTCCTGATCGGCCAGTTCGACGGCGAGTTCCTCGGGGGTGTAGTCGTCGGGCAGTTCGCCGACGTCTTTCTGGTTGGGGGCCAGGTAGGTGCCGTGCACGTACCAGAAGCCCGCGATCGCGTTCAGCACGGCGAGCGCGTTGACGGGGTAGATCGGGAAGTCGGAGACGCCGTCGTATTGGAAGGCGATATCGGTGGCGCAGATGTGGTCGCAGGTGTCGGTGGGTGCAGGCAGCCCGAACGTGGCGTCCAGGATCGGCACGTGCCCGAGGAAGGCCAGTCGCTCGAACAGGCCGCCGTTGGGCCGGTTCGTGTTTCCGATCATGACGAAGGACAGGTAGTTCTGGTCCTTGGGAAGTCCGGCGAGATTGCGCTTTTCCCTGCTGACGATGTTGGCGCCCTGGGAGTAGCCCATCAGGATTACCGGGGTGTTCGCCGGGTTCTGTGCCAGGGTGTCGACCAGCGTGCCGTTGAGCGTGGAGAGTCCCGCTCCGGTCGACACATCCCATTTGTCGCCGGTCAGACCGCCCCAGCCGGGCAGCGGGATGGGCCAGAACTGGGCCGGGTAGTTGATGCCTTCCAGCGTGCAGTCGTTGTCCTTGGTGCAGGCCGGGTTGAACGGGGCGATGTAGTAGTCCCTGGCGTTCTCCAGATAACCGTCGATCCCGTTGGCGTTGGGGGTGCCCGTGCCGGGGACGATGAGCGCGGTGGCGGCCAGTGCGGCGGCCAAGGTCAGCGTCGAGGTGATCGAGACGATGATCGCGAGGAGCACCGTGATCAGAGTTGTGGTGGCACGCCGCGCAGTGCGCATCGGATCCCCCTCGTCGTGGTTGTTCGCCGACTCTTCGGATCGTTGCACTCGAGCGGGCTGACGGGAGCGTAAACCGCAGATTGAAAATAGAATCTCATTCTAATAGCGTGGGACGTCCGGGACCACGGAGGGAGATGGCGTTGGGTTTGCGTGGTGACGCAGCGATCGTCGGGTTTCACGAGCTACCTGCGACGCGGAAGCCGACCGGGACCGCGGAGTTCACCATCGAACAGTGGGCGCGGTTGGCGGCCGCGGCGGTGGCCGACGCGGGGCTGTCGGTCCAGCAGGTCGACGGGCTGGTGACCTGCGGGGTCATGGAGTCCCAGCTGTTCGTCCCCTCCACAGTCGCCGAGTATCTGGGTCTGGCGGTCAATTTCGCCGAGATCGTCGATCTCGGCGGCGCCTCGGGCGCGGCCATGGTGTGGCGCGCGGCGGCGGCGATCGAACTGGGGCTCTGCCAGGCGGTGCTGTGCGCCATCCCAGCCAACTACCTGACCCCGATGTCGGCGGAGCGTCCCTACGATCCCGGCGACGCGCTGTACTACGGGGCGTCCAGCTTCCGGTACGGCTCGCCGCAGGCCGAGTTCGAGATTCCCTACGGCTACCTCGGACAGAACGGTCCGTACGCGCAGGTCGCCCAGATGTACTCGGCCGCATACGGATACGACGAGACCGCGATGGCCAAGATCGTCGTCGACCAGCGGGTGAACGCCAACCACACACCCGGGGCGGTGTTCCGGGACAAACCGGTGACCATCGCCGATGTCCTGGACAGCCCGATCATCGCGTCTCCGCTGCACATGCTGGAAATCGTCATGCCGTGCATGGGGGGATCGGCAGTGCTCGTCACCAATGCCGAACTGGCCCGCGCCGGCCGCCACCGACCGGTCTGGATCAAGGGGTTCGGCGAACGGGTGCCCTACAAGTCCCCGGTCTATGCCGCCGATCCGCTCCAGACACCGATGGTGAAGGTCGCCGAATCCGCCTTCGGGATGGCCGGCCTGACCCCGGCCGACATGGACATGGTGTCGATCTACGACTGCTACACCATCACCGCCCTGCTGACGTTGGAGGACGCGGGTTTCTGTGCCAAGGGCACGGGAATGCGGTTCGTCACCGACCACGACCTGACCTTCCGCGGTGACTTCCCGATGAACACCGCAGGCGGACAGCTCGGCTACGGCCAGCCCGGCAATGCCGGTGGCATGCACCATGTGTGCGATGCCACCCGGCAGCTGATGGGACGCGCCGGGGCAACCCAGGTCGCGGACTGTCACCGCGCCTTCGTCTCGGGCAACGGTGGCGTGCTCAGCGAACAAGAAGCTCTCGTCCTGGAGGGGGATTGATGACCGAGTCGTCGGCCCGGCCAGTGCCACTGCCCACGCCGACCTCGGCACCGTTCTGGGATGGCCTGCGCCGGCACGAGGTGTGGGTGCAATTCTCACCGTCATCGGATGCCTACGTGTTCTATCCGCGCATCCTGGCGCCCGGCACCCTGGCCGATGATCTGTCCTGGCGCCAGATCTCCGGTGATGCCACCCTGGTCAGCTTCGCCGTCGCACAGCGACCGGTCGCCCCTCAGTTCGCCGATGCCGTTCCGCATCTGCTCGGCGTGGTGCAGTGGACCGAGGGGCCGCGGCTGGCCACCGAGATCGTCGGCGTCGATCCGGCTCGACTGCGCATCGGTATGGCCATGACGCCGGTGTTCACCGAACCCGACGGCGCCGATATCACCCTGTTGCACTACACCGCCGCCGAATAGGGGAGACATGGCGCTGGCACTCACCGATGAACAGGTACAGCTGACCGAGGCGATGGCGGGTTTCGCCCGCAGGCACGGCGGACTGGAACTGACCCGGTCGCAGTTCGACGCCCTCGCAGCCGGGGAACGCCCGGCGTTCTGGGCGGCCTTGGTCGCCAACGGACTGCACGGGGTTCAATTGCCCGAGCAGGGTGGGGGTTTCGTCGATGCCGCCTGCGTCATCGACGCCGCGGGCTACGGTCTGCTGCCCGGCCCGCTGCTGCCCACGATGATCGCCGGTGCCGTCATTGCAGACCTGCCGGAACAACCGGCGGTGCGCGCCGCGCGCGAGGCCCTCGCCGCGGGTGGCCCGATGGCGGTGTTGCTGCCGAGCGATGGCGTGCTGCGGGCCGAACCCGACGGCGCAGGGTGGCGGCTGACCGGCGCGGCCGGACCGCAGCTCGGCGTGGCCGCCGCGGAGCATGTGATCGTTGCCGCCGATACCGATGCGGCGCAAAGACTCTGGTTTCTGATCAACGCTGCCGGGCCGGGGGTGGTGGTGCAGGCGGCCGCCCCGACCGATCTGACCCGGGATGTCGGCACCCTGTCGTGCGCCGACGCACCCGTCGCGGCCGATGCCGTGCTGGCCGGTGTCGACCCGGTGCGGGCGCGGTGCCATGCGATCGGCCTGATGGCGGCCGAGGCAGCGGGGATCGCGCGCTGGTGTGTGGACAATGTGGTCGCCTATCTGAAGGTGCGCGAACAGTTCGGACGCCGCATCGGGGCGTTCCAGGCCCTGCAGCACAAGGCGGCCATGCTGTTCATCGACAGTGAACTTGCCGCCGCCGCCGCATGGGATGCGGTGCGCGGCGCCGAACAACCGATCGAGCAACACGAGATCGCCGCCGCAGGCGCTGCCATCGCGGCGATCGGCAAGCTGCCGGATCTGGTGGTCGATGCGCTGACGATGTTCGGGGCCATCGGGTACACCTGGGAGCACGACCTGCACCTGTACTGGAAGCGGTCGATCAGCCTGGCCGCCGCCGCGGGCGGTGTCGCCGAATGGGCCGAGCTGCTCGGGGAACCCGACCGGCAGCCAAGAGATTTCGGCATCGAGCTGGCCGGTGTGGAAGAGCGGTTCCGGGGGCAGATCGCCGCGCTGATCGACGCCGCGGCGCAGCTGGACAACGAGGCGCCGGGCCGGCAGAACCCCGAGTACGAGGACTTCTGGACCGGTCCGCGCCGGACCGCACTGGCCGATGCCGGACTCGTCGCGCCATATCTGCCCGCGCCGTGGGGGCTGGACGCCACGCCGGCCCAACAGCTCGTCATCGACGAGGAATTCGACCGGCGGCCAACGCTTACCCGGCCATCGTTGGGAATCGCACAGTGGATACTGCCGACGGTTATCGCCGAAGGCACCGACGGCCAACGGGAGCGCTTCGCGGTGCCGACGCTGCGCGGTGAGATCGGGTGGTGTCAGCTGTTCTCCGAACCCGGCGCCGGATCGGATCTGGCGTCCTTGACGACCAGGGCGACCAAGGTCGAGGGCGGCTGGCGGATCGACGGGCAGAAGGTGTGGACCTCCTCGGCGCAGCGCGCCGACTGGGGTGCGCTGCTGGCCAGGACGGATCCGCAGGCCGCCAAGCACCGGGGCATCGGCTACTTCCTGATCGATATGACGAGCCCGGGCATCACCATCCGGCCGCTGCGAACCGCCAGCGGTGACGAGCATTTCAACGAGGTGTTCTTCGACGATGTCTTCGTGCCCGATGACATGCTGGTCGGTGAGCCGACCGCGGGCTGGTCGCATGCGCTGGCCACGATGGCCAACGAACGGGTGGCCATCGGTGCCTACGCCAAACTGGACAAGGAACGTGAATTGCGGGCGCTGGCCCGTCAGGCCGGTCCGGCGGGTGTCATGGTGCGGCACGCGTTGGGCCGGGTACGGGCCGCCACCAACGCCATCGGCGCGCTCGCGGTGCGCGACACCCTGCGCCGGCTCGCCGGACACGGGCCCGGCCCGGCGTCCAGCGTCGGCAAGGTCGGCACCGCACTGTTGGTGCGCCGGGTGACCGCCGACGCGCTGGCTTTCAGCGGTCGGGCCGCCATGGTGGGTGGCGCCGACCACCCCGCAGTGGCCGACACGTTGATGATGCCTGCGGAGGTCATCGGCGGTGGCACCGTCGAGATCCAGCTCAATATCATCGCCACCATGATCCTCGGACTACCGCGCGCATGACCACCGGCGACACCGAGCTGCCCGACTACAAGCGGGCCCGCCGGGCCCAGATCGTCGATGCGGCACTGGATCTGCTGAAGTCACAGGACTACGAGCAGATCCAGATGCGCGATGTCGCCGATCACGCCCGAGTCGCATTGGGCACCCTGTACCGATACTTCAGCTCCAAGGAGCACGTTTACGCCGCGGTCCTGATGCAGTGGGCGCAACCGGTTTTCGCCGCGGCGGAAGCGGTCCGACCGGCCACCGAACAGCAGGTCCGCGAGAAGATGCGCGGCATCATCACCAGCTTCGAACGTCGGCCGGCGTTCTTCAAGGTCTGCATGCTGTTGCAGAACACCACTGACGCCAATGCCCGCGACCTGATGGATCGATTCGCCTCCGTCGCCCAGCGCACCCTGGCCACGGACTTCGCCGCCATGGGCGAACAGGGATCGGCCGACACCGCGATCATGGCCTGGGGCATCATCTCGACCATGCTGTCCGCGTCCATCCTGCGCGACCTGCCGATGGCCGACACCTATCGCGTGGTCGACGCGTTCGTCGATCTGATCGGTCCGCGGCTGTCCAGCGGGGCGGGGGAAGGCCGGGGTTGACGAACGACCGGCGGCTCGTGCGCCCGCACCGGAGGAAGCGGCTGCTCATAGCGCTGCACCTCGACCAGCACATGTGCGCCGCTGCACCCGCGCGCCAACGACGAGGTGCCGACATCGTCGGTGAGCACATTCGGATTACCGTGCACGCACAGTGAATCCGGGTCGCCGGGATCCAGCGGGTCGTACCAGGCGCCGGTGGCGAGTTGCACGACCCGCGGGCGCACACGCGCGTCGATGACCACGCCGGCCAGGCAGGCACCGCGATCGTTGAACACCCGCACCACATCGCCGTCGGTGAGCCCCCGCTCGGCCGCGTCGCTCGGATGGATCCGGATCGGTTCGCGGCCAGCGACCTTGGAGTCTTGGCTGACCGCGCCGATATCGAGCTGGCTGTGTAGTCGGCTGGTCGGCTGGTTGGCCAGCAGATGCAGCGGATAGTCGCGCGCGCGGTGGCCGCCCAGCCACTCGGTCGGCTCGAACCAGGCCGGGTGGCCCACGCAGTCGGCGTAGTCGAAGGAGTCGATATCGGCCGAGAAGATCTCGATGCGCCCGCTGGGGGTGTGCAGCGGATGTGCCCGCGGATCGGCGCGGTAGTCGGCCAGCAGGGTCAGCCCGGACTCGGTGGGCAGCCTGAGCTGACCGTCGGCCCAGAACTGATCGAAGGTGGGCACCGCGAAATCCAGTCCGGCCGACCATGTCTCATACAAGTGGCGCAGCCACTGCCGCGCGGTCCTGCCCTCGGTGAACTGCTCGCCCACACCGAGCCGCTCGGCGAGCTCGGAAAAGGTCGTGTAGTCGTCGCGCGACTGAGCGTGGGGCTCGGCAAGAGCAGGCATCGCGACCAGCAGCGGATCGTTCTTGGATCCGGAGTAGTCGTCACGTTCATAGGCGGTGGTGGAGGGCACGACGATATCGGCGTGCTTGGCCATCGCCGTCCAGTACGGATCGTGGACGACGATGGTGTCCGGCCGGGCAAGTGCGCGCCGCAACCGGCCGATGTTCTGGTGGTGGTGGAACGGATTGCCGCCGGCCCAATACACCAGCCGGATGTCGGGATAGGTGAGCCGACGGCCGTTGTAGTCGAACGGTTCCCCCGGGTGCAGCAGCATGTCGCTGACCGCCGCCACCGGTATGAAGGTCTGCACCCGGTTCGGCCCCTGGGGCAGGACCGGCAGCGGATGGCGCAACGGCGGCAGCCCCGGTTCGTTCATCGAACCGTACCCGTGCCCGAAACCCGCTCCGGGCAGACCGATCTGGCCCAGCATGGCGGCCAGCGTCAGACCCATCCAGGGGGCCTGCTCACCGTGTCGGATGCGTTGCAGTGACCAACTGACGGTCACCAGCGTTCGCGCGGCGGCCATCCGGCGCGCCAGTGCGGTGATGTCGGTGGCGGACAGACCGCTGATCTCGGCCGCCCACGCCGGCGTCTTGGGCACGCCGTCATCGGTGCCCAACAGGTAGCGCTCGAACCGGTCGTAGCCGGTGCAGTACTCGTCGAGGAACCGGCGGTCGGCCAGCCCCTCGGTGGCCAGCACATGCGCCAATCCCAGCATGACGGCAACATCGGTGCCCGGCACGGGCGCATGCCATTCGCACTCACCGTCGACATCGTCGCGCAGCGGGGAGAACGAGACGATACGACCGCCTCGATCGCGCAACCGGCGCAGTGCGTCGCGGGCCGGATGTGCCGACGTACCACCGTGATTGATCCCGGTGTTCTTCAGTGCCAGACCGCCGAAGGCCACCAGTAGATCGGTGTGCTCGACGATGACATCCCAGGACGTCGAGCGCTTGAACAGGTCGTCGTGGGTGCCCACGACGCGGGGCATGATCACCCCGGTGGCACCGAGACTGTAGGAGTGCCGCGACGAGGTGTATCCGCCGAGCAGCTTGAGGAACCGGTGCACCTGGCTTTGGGCGTGGTGGAAGCGCCCGGCACTGGCCCATCCATAGGAACCGCCGTAGATGGCCTCATTGCCGTGGTCGTCGATGACCCGTCGCAGTTCGTCGGCGAGCAGCTCGGTCAGTTCGGGCCAGGTGAGCGCGACGAACTCGTCGGCGCCGCGCCGGTCGCTGGGCCCGGGTCCGTCGCGCAACCAACCCGCCCGCACCGCCGGGCCGGTGATGCGGGCCCGGTGTCGCAGCGAGCCCGGCAGATTCCCGAGCAGGGGAGAGGGGTCGGCGTCACCGGCGGCCGGCGTCACCGCGGTGATATCGCCTTCGGCCACCTCGGCGGAGAAAAGGCCCCAATGGGCGAGGCTGCTGCGCGGCACCGGCTCATCGTAGGGCGATCGGTGCCACGTCCGACCAACCAGCGACGTTCGACCAACCATCTGGTTGGTATATGTTGGTCGTCACCCAACCGATAACCAGTACCGGAGGTCACAGATGGGCGCCGTCAAATACGACCGCACGTTGTTCGAGCCCGAGCATGAATTGTTCCGCGAGTCGTACCGTGCCTTCCTGGAGCGCCATGCCGCGCCGTTCCGGGAGGAATGGGAGAAGGCGAAGATCGTCGACCGTGAGGTGTGGCGCGAGGCCGGTAAGCAGGGCTTTCTCGGGATGGCCGTGCCCGAGGAGTACGGCGGCGGCGGTAATCCGGATTTCCGCTACAACGTCGTCATCACCGAGGAGACCAGCGCCGGCCGGCACAGCGGCCTCGGATTCACCCTGCAGAACGACGTGATCGCCCCGTACCTGATCGAGCTGACCACCGAGGAGCAGAAGCAACGCTGGCTGCCCGGGTTCTGCAGCGGCGAATTGATCACGGCGATCGCAATGACCGAGCCGGGCACCGGCAGCGACCTGCAGGGGATCAAGGCCCGCGCCGTCCGCGACGGTGACCACTACGTCCTCAACGGATCGAAGACGTTCATCACCAATGGTATTCACGCGGACCTGGTGATCGTGGTGGCCTGCACCGACCCCGACAAGGGTGCACAGGGCTTCTCGCTGCTGGTGGTCGAGCGCGGTATGGAGGGCTTCGAGCGAGGCAGGCACCTGGACAAGATCGGTCTGGAGGCCCAGGACACCGCCGAATTGTCGTTCACCGATGTGCGAGTTCCGGTCGAGAACCTCCTCGGCCAAGAGGGCATGGGCTTCCTCTACTTGATGCAGAACCTGCCGCAGGAGCGCATCAGCATCGCGGTGATGGCCGCCGCGGCGATGGAGTCAGCGCTGGAAGAGACGCTGCAGTACACCAAGGAACGCAAGGCCTTCGGCAAGCCGATCGGGAGCTTCCAGAACAGCCGTTTCCTGCTTGCCGAGCTGGCCACCGAGGCCACCGCGATCCGGGTCATGGTCGACGAGTTCGTCAAGCTGCACCTCGATCGAAAGCTGACCGTCGAGCAGGCTGCGATGGCCAAATGGTTCAGCACCGAGGCGCAGGTGCGTCTGGTGGACCGGTGCCTGCAACTGCACGGCGGCTACGGCTACATGCGCGAATACCCGATCGCCCGGGCGTTCCTGGACTCCCGGATCCAGACGATTTACGGCGGCACCACCGAAATCATGAAGGAGATCATCGGTCGCAGTCTGGGGGTCTAGCAGGTCCGACACGCCGTCGCCGCAGGTGGCGATATCCCACGAGTTCGCCGACAACTGTCGCAAAGTTGACGAACACGATACTTTCGTGGGGTTTTGCACGACTTCCGGGAGGACCGAATGACCAGGCAGCGAACCCGACTCGGCAGCTTTGCCGGGCGGGCGGCAGCAGTGCTGGTAAGTGCCGGGCTGATGGCCGCGACGGTGCTGCTGGCACCGCAGGCGTCGGCGACACCGGAAGGCGACGCCGATGCGGCGATCACCGTCGCGTGGGAGACCGCCGGCGGCGGTGCGGAGGGACCACTCGGTCCCAAGGACGGCGGCGTGTACCCGGCCGGGCCTGGCTTCGGCCAGAATTTCGCCGGGGGCAAGATCTTCTTCACCCCGCAGACCGGCGCGCACATCATGTCCGGCGCCATCCTGGAAAAGTACGAATCCCTGGGTGGCCCCACCGGTGACCTGGGATTCCCGACCATCGACGAGGGGCCCGGACGCGCGGCCGACAGCCGCAACGTGACATTCAACGCGCCCGACAACCCGGTGATCTTCTGGACGCCGGGAACCGGCGCGCGGGTGGTGCGCGGAGCCATCAACAGCGCCTGGGACGCTCTGGGTGGATCGGCGGGCGTGCTCGGCGTGCCTGCCGATGACGAGACCATCGACGGTGACGTCGTCTCCCAGAAGTTCACCGGCGGCCAGATCTCGTGGGATCGCAAGACGCGGGCGTTCACCACCACGCCGCCCGAGCTGGCCGCCCAACTCGGGGCGGTGCAGGTGCCTTCCGACGCGGCATCGGCCATCGCCGCGGCACGTCGGGCCGCCGGCGGCGAACTGGGGCCGCTCGGTGCCGAAGACGGGGCCCAGTATGCGATCGGCGCCGACGGCGTCGGGCAGAACTATGCGGGCGGCAAGATCTTCTACAGCCCGCAGACCGGTGCCAACGTGGTCACGGGGCAGATCCTGGCCAAGTACGAGAGTGTCGGCGGGCCGACCGGGGATCTCGGGTTCCCCACCGCCAGCGAGGCGGACGGCGGGCTGGCACCGCAGAGCGCGGTGGTGCCCTTCGCCGCCGAGGACAAGCCCGTCATCTTCTGGACCCCCGACTTCGGTGCGGTCATCGTCCGTGGGGCCATGAATGCCGCCTGGCAGAAGCTGGGTGGCGCGACCGGCGAACTCGGCGCACCCAAGAGCGATCAGACCGACAACGGTGGCGTGATCAATCAACAGTTCAACGGCGGATCCATCTCGTGGGACAAGGCGGCCAACCGGTTCAGCACGGAGCCCGCGGGCTTGCAGTCGCAGCTGGCGGGCCTGCAGGTTCCCGGGGCCGATTCCCCACAGGCGCCGGCCGACGGGCCGCAGGCCAACGGCGGCAGCGACAGCGGCGACAAGTGGTACACCTGGCGCTGGTGGTGGTTGCTCGGTCTCATCCCGGTGGTGGGTCTGATCGCCGTGATCGCCGTCGCAGTGCTGCGCAACCGGCGGTCCGGTGACGAGGACCGGTTCGACGAAGCTTTCGACGACGATCCGTACGACCGTGGCTACTACGGCTATGGCCAAGACGATCACCACAACGACGACCAACGCGATGACCAACGCGATGACCGGGCCGAGGATCGCGACGGCGGCTATGGTCCGCCGCCGCAGGACCCGTGGGCATCGCTGTCACCGGTCGTGTCGGCGGGCTCGTTCACCGTCGATCCGATCGACACCGCTGCCGGCTACGACCCCCGGGACAGCGATGCTGCGGAAGCCGATGACCTCGGCGTCGATCCGCTCGTCGATGATGGTGCCGACACCGACCGGCCGGAAGAACTGCTGCAGTTCGACGACGACGAAGATGATGTCGACACCGCCCCGACCCGGATCGAGACGCTCACACCGCAGCCGGCTGAGTCCGTCTTCGCCGAGGCGGATTTCGCGGAGCCGGATTATGAGGAGTCGGATTTCGTCGAGTCGGACTTCCGTGCCGAGAACTTCGAACCCGAGCCGACCCTGCCGGCCCCGGAACCCGAGGTGACCGGCGGACGCCATGCCGCCGCCGGCGGGGACGATGATGACGATGACGCCGGTTGGACCTCGATGCGACTGGCGACCACCGATCGCTACCGCGCACCGGAGGGCTACCCCATCAAGGCCGATACCAAGACCGGTCTCTACTGGGCGCCCGGTAGCCGCGGCTACCGCGATACCGAGGCCGAGATCTGGTTCTCCAGTGAGGAGTTCGCGCGCGCGAACGGATTCATCCGCGCCGACTGATCCGACGCCGACTGATCACACCTTGCGGATCACGGTGACGACCTTGCCGAGCACCACCGCATCGTTACCGTCGATGGGTTCGAACGCCGGGTTGTGCGGCATCAGCCACACCTGACCCTTGGTCCGCTTGAACGTCTTGACCGTGGCCTCGCCGTCGATCATCGCCGCGACGATATCGCCGTTGTCGGCCACGTTCTGTTGGCGCACGACCACCCAGTCGCCATCGCAGATGGCCGCGTCGACCATGGATTCGCCGACTACCTTCAGCAGGAACAGCGACCCCTCGCCGACCAGCTCCTTGGGCAGCGGGAACACGTCCTCCACGGCCTCCTCGGCCAGGATCGGTCCGCCCGCCGCGATTCTGCCGAGCACCGGGACGAAGGTTGGTTCCGGTAGCGCATCCGAGCCCGCGACATCGGTGGCCACGATCGGGGTGATCACCTCGTCGGCACCGCGCACGTCGACCGCGCGTGGACGGTTGGGGTCACGCCGCAGATAGCCCTTGCGCTCCAGGGTGCGCAGTTGGTGGGCGACCGAGGACGTCGAGGTGAGCCCCACCGCGTCCCCTATCTCCCGGATGCTCGGTGGGTAACCGCGGGTGGTCACCGACGATCGGATGACCTCCAGGATGGTGCGCTGACGCTCGGTCAGGCCGGAGCGTGCCTCAGGGGTGTCGCTGCTGTCGCTCATGTCGCCGAATGTAGTCGCAGCCGCCCCGATAATCAAACATGTGTTCGAGGCGTGTCGCGCCCTTCCGTGGCGTGATGGCTGCGCGATCGGCAGAGCTCACTCATCGGTCACGGTCAGCGTCACCTCGATGTTGCCGCGGGTGGCATTGGAGTAGGGGCACACCCGGTGGGCGGCCTCGGCGAGCTCGGTGGCGGTGTCGTGGTCCACGTTGGGCAGCACGATCTCCAGTTCGACGGCAAGACCGAACGCGCCGTCGTCGGCGGCCCCGAGTGTCACCCGGGCGCCGACGGCGGAGTCGGTGACATCGGCCTTGTGTTCGCGGGCGACCAGTCGGAGGGCGGAGTGGAAGCATGCCGCGTAACCGACGGCGAACAGTTGCTCGGGATTGGTGCCTGCGCCGGACCCGCCCATCTCCTTGGGAATGCTCAGTGCGACATCGACTTTCCCGTCGGAGGTGCGGCCGTGTCCGTCACGTCCCTCGCCGGTGGCCAGGGCTTCGGCGGTGTAGAGCTTCTTCATCGGTGGGTGTCCTTTCGTCGTTCTCGGTCATTGCGGGGAGCTGAGCTGGTCGACAAGTCCTCGGAGGGCATCGCGTAACGCGCCGACCTCATCGGGTCGGGCAGCGGTGGCGGCCAGTAGGCGCTGTGGAATGCAGGCGGCATGTTCTTCGAGGGCGCGCCCGGCGGGGGTGAGCGCGACCTCGACGCGACGTTCGTCGGCGGTGGCTCGGTGACGCACCACCAGGCCGGCGGTCTCCAGGCGTTTGATCAATGGTGAGAGGGTGCCGGAGTCCAGGTGCAGCCGCCGGCCCAGGTGTCCGACGGTGCTGGGGTCGTCCTCCCAGAGGGCCAGTAGTACGAGGTACTGGGGGTAGGTGATGCCCAGTTCGTCCAGGAGTGGCCGATAGGCCGCGGTCATCAGGCGGGAAGCCGAGTACAGCGCGAAGCACAGCTGTTCGTCGAGGCGTCCGGCGGTCATGGCTACGACTCTAGTGCTCAATTCAATTGTGAGCAATTGAATTGAGCAAAGCGCAATCCGCGGCACTCGCGGTCGTCCACTTGTCGGTGGGTGTCGATATCGTTCGCTAACAGTTCGATCACGTGTTCTATCGTTCGAACAGATGATCGACTACAGTTCGAACATAGAAGCGAACACACCTCAAGGAGGCAGGCACATGACGATTCTGGAAGCACGTAGCGATGTGCGTGAGCGCCGGACGTCCGGCCCCACCCGGCGGCAGGAAGTCCTGCGGCGCACCCCGTCTGAGGCCGAGGTGTGGCCACTGCCTCGCGATGTCGTGGTGCGGCGGCGTCGGCGGCCACAGGATCGCCGTCCCGGCGGTGCGCCGATCGGTCATCGCGGCACGGGGGTGCTGATGTCGCGTGCCTCGCACCGCAGGCCGATCACCCCGGCCGCGACCGTGCTGCTGGCGTTGCTGGCCGGTGCATTCACGCTGTGGCTGGGTTTCGTCGCCAACCTCGGCGGTTCCGCGATAGAGCAACCGGTCGAGGTGCCTACCAGGTTGTCGGTCGTGGAGGTGCAGACCGGTGAGACGCTGCAGAGCATCGCGGCGCGGGTCGCCCCCGATGTGCCTGCCGACTCCGTCGTCGAGCGGATCCGCGAACTGAACAAGCTGGACTCCGGCAGCCTGCGGACCGGGCAGACCCTCATCGCACCGATCGGCTGAGATCGTGCGCACCGGCACGGGGTCGCACCGCATCCGCACCATGCAGGTACGCTCGGAAGCGTCAAATCTGGTGCAGCTGTGGTGCGGCGAAGGAGCGGTGATGCACTGTCCGTTCTGTCGTCACCCTGATTCGCGCGTGGTCGATTCCCGCGAGACCGACGAGGGCCAGGCGATCCGGCGCCGGCGATCCTGCCCTGAGTGCGGCAGGCGCTTCACCACCGTCGAGACCGCGGTGCTGGCAGTCGTCAAACGCAGCGGCGTCACTGAGCCGTTCAGCAGGGAAAAGGTCATCAAGGGCGTGCGACGGGCATGCCAGGGCCGCCAGGTCGACGATGATGCGCTGAATCTGCTGGCCCAACAGGTCGAAGACGCCGTGCGGGCCGCGGGCTCTCCGGAGATCCCCAGCAACGAGGTCGGGTTGGCCATCCTGGGCCCGCTGCGTGACCTCGACGAAGTTGCCTATCTGCGCTTCGCCTCGGTGTACCGATCGTTCTCCTCTGCCGACGATTTCGAGCGCGAGATCGAGGCCCTGCGCGCCCACCGGCGCGTCAACACCGCCGGCTGACGTCGTTCATCCGAGCCGCCGCCTTCCGTCGTCGATCACCCGGCCGGCCACCTTCACCCATCCGGTGGGGTCCCACCAGGTCCGGATCTGCGATCCCTCGCCCTGGGTGATCAGCAGATCGCGATTGAGATGGTCGGTCATCCGGACCGCCGCTGCGCCCGTCGCCTCATCCTCGGGGATCCCCAGGTGTGGCGCGAACATCCGGGAGCGCAGCGCCCCAGCCGCACGATCGGTCCACGCCCAGAGATAATGCTCGACATCGTCGACGTAGTCGGTCGGATCGGCCGTCAGCACCTGCTCGGCCGACTCGAATTCGTAGATCGCCAGCTCCGGTGCCCACTCCGACCGGGCGCTGATGGCGGTGAACTCATCGTCGATGTAGTCCACCTGCACCAGTCCGGCGGGAACCTGCAGCGTCCGCACCGGCATACCGCGATCCTTCAGCCACCACGACGTCCCGACGGTCGGGTGCCCGGCGAACGGTATCTCGGCGGCCGGGGTGAAAATGCGGACATGGGCGCTGGCCGCGCCCGGCTCGGGGATGTCGATGAATACTGTTTCGCTGTAACCCAATTCGGTCGCGATCCGTTGGCGGTCGGCCGGATCGACGGTGGCGGCATCGATCACACCGAGCGGATTGCCGAACCTTCCGTCCGCATTGGTGAACACTCGCAACACATCGACGTCGACGGCCATGAGCCGATTCTAGGCGCGATCGGGCCTCAGGTGGCGCTGCGTTCGTCGGCGCCCATCGCGTCGAGCACGGCCACCCTGGTGTCCAGCGGGCCGGTGATCGTGCGCTCGCGAATGCCGGTGCGCAACAACGCGCGCAGCATTTCGTGGTCGTGCACCGAGGGCGCGGTGGTGTTGATGAATCGCTCGACGAGCTCGACGAAACGCTCGGGATCGTCATGGAACGGGAAATGTCCGGACTTGTCGAAGATGTGCAGTTCCGAGCCGGGCATGGCGGCATGTGCCAGGTGGGCATGGCTGACCGGGATGACCGAATCTTGCTTGCCCCAGATCAGTTGCACAGGAACCGATTCGGTCAGATAACAGCGGTCGAGCATGGTGACCACCTGACCGCGCCAGTCCACGACCGCGCGCAGAGTCCTGGCGAACGCCGAGGACGCGGTGGGCTCGGGCAGGTCGGCCAGCACCCGCAACATGTCGGGAAGATCGCGGCCCACCCCGGTCGAGCCGAACACCGTTCCGCCGACGCGGCCGATGGCTTGCAGGGCCGGCAGCACCAAGGGCACGCGCAGCAGGGCCAACGACTCGCTGACTCCCGGCAGCGCCGCGATGCGCAGTGCGATGTTGACGTCCTTGGTGACGCCGCCCGCGCCGACGAGTACCAGGCGATCCACGAACTGCGGGAACTGATAGGCGAACTGCATGGCCACGCCGCCGCCGAGCGAATGCCCGACGACCGTCACCCGATCGATGTCGAGGACGCTGAGCAGGTCGCGCATACCGTTGGCGTACGCGGCCACCGAGTAGTCCGCACGCGGCTTGTCCGACTGCCCGTGGCCGAGCAGGTCGGGCGCGATCACGGTGAAGCGGCGCGCCAACATCGTCTGCACCGTGTGCCAGGTGGTGGAGTTGTCGCCGATGCCGTGGATGAGTAGCACCGCGGGGCCGGATCCGGCGATCCGGTATGCCCGTCGGTAACCGTGGATGGTCTGGAACTTCAGATTCGGGGTGACCTCACGCACGCTGCGCAGCTTGGTCGTGCGATCGGCCATCTGCGCCACTCCTCGCTGGTGAGAAGCTTCAGGTACGGTCCCCGCCGTCGGGGAAACTGTCCGGGAAGCCGCCCCGCTTGTTGTCGTCCTGCTGGGCCAGGAACCGTTCGAACTCGGCGCCCAACTCGTCACCGCTCGGCAGGTCCTCGTCGCGGGCGAGCAGCGAACGATTTTCCTGTGCGGCAACGAATGCATCGTACTGATGCTCGAGCGCTGCCACCACCTGAGCGACCTCCGAACTGGCCTCGACCTGTTCGTTGATCTTGGTGTGCACGTCGATGGCGGCCTCGCCGAGCGCGGTCAGCGGGATATCCAGCGAACCGGCCCGAGCTGCCTCGGCCAACAGCGTCTCGGCGGCCGGGGGATAGGAGGTCTGGGCCAGATAGTGCGGCACGTGGACGGTGAAACCGAGCACATCGTGGCCGTGCTGGCCCATGCGGAACTCCAGCAGGCTGGACACGCTGGCGGGGACCTGCACTTCACCGACCCACGGCGTGTGACCGGCGATCAGCTCCGAGTTCGGCGAATGCGCGGTGAGCGTGACCGGCCGGGTGTGCGGTACCGCCATCGGGATGGTGCCCAGCCCGATCGTCCGCCGGACACCGAGACGTTCGGCGAGCAACCGCACCGCGGTCACGAAACGCTCCCAGCGCAGGTCCGGCTCCATCCCGGCCAGCAGCAGAAACGGCGTGCCGACGCTGTCACGCAGTGCGTAGAGGTTCAGTTCGGGCTGCTCGTAGCCGCTGAAATGGTCGGTCTTGAACGTCATCAGCGGTCGACGCGAGCGGTAGTCGAGCAACTCGTCGATGGCGAAGGACGCCACCAATTCGGTGTCGAGGGTGTTCTTCAGATGCTCTGCCGCCAACCGGATGGCATGCCCGGCGTCGGAGAACCCCTCCAACGCGTGAATCAGAACCGGTCCGCTGCCGTCGACGGCAGACAGCTGTGGTGCGGGGAACTCCAGCTCGTACATCCCATTCTGCTCGGGCTGGTAGTGCTGCTCCTGGGAATCAGACATCAGGTTCACCTCCTGTTCACTAGTGTCTCGCATGTCGGCGGACCCTGGCATGACGGGTACCCCGACATCGTCTCAACACCGCACAGGTGGCGGTCCTTCCCCCGTCAGCTCCGGAACTGGTTGAGCGCGCGCAGCTTGTTCATCACGTCCAGCGCGGCCACCTTGTAGGCCTCCGAGAAGGTGGGGTAGTTGAACACCGCATCGACGAGGTACTCGATGCTGCCGCCACAGCCCATCACCGCCTGACCGATGTGCACCATCTCGGTGGCGTTGGTCCCGAAGATGTGTACACCCAGCAGGCGAAGATCTTCGGTCGACACCAGGAGCTTGAGCATGCCGTAGGAGTCGCCGGCGATCTGTCCGCGGGCCAGTTCCCGATACCGCGACACTCCGACCTCGTAGGGCACCGACTCCTTGGTCAGGTCGACCTCGGTGGCGCCGACGTAGGACACCTCGGGAATCGAGTAGATGCCGATGGGCTGCAGCTCGGTCATCGCGTGGCACGGCTCGCCGAAGGCGTGATACGCCGCCAACCTGCCCTGGTCCATCGACGTCGCGGCCAGCGCGGGGAAGCCGATGACGTCGCCGACGGCGTAGATGTGGTCGACCTTGGTCTGATAGTTGTCGTCGACGAAGATCCGGCCGCGGTTGTCGGCCTCCAGGCCGGCGTTGGGCAGGTCCAGCTCGTCGGTCTGACCCTGCCTTCCGGCCGAGTACATCACGGTTTCAGCCGGGATCTGCTTGCCGCTGGCCAGGGTGGTGACGGTGCCCGAAGGCCCGACATCCACCGCGGTGACCTCTTCGCCGAACCGGAACGTCACCGCGAGATCGCGCAGGTGGAACTTCAACGACTCGATGATCTCCGGATCACAGAATTCCAGCATGTTCGAACGCTTTTCGACCACCGTGACCTTGGTGCCCAGGGCGGCGAACATCGAGGCGTACTCGATGCCGATCACACCCGCACCCACGACCACCATCGATGTCGGGATGGTCTTGAGATCCAGAATTCCGTCGGAGTCCAGCACCCGCTCCGCGTCGAAATCGACACCGGCGGGCCGGGCCGGTGTGGTGCCGGTGGCTATCACGATGTTGCGACCTCTGACGGTGACGCGTTCGGCGCGGCTCGGGTCCTCGACGTGAACGGTGTGGGCATCGAGGAACCGTGCGAGCCCCACGTAGAGCTCCACGCGGTTGCGCATGAGCTGCGAGCGGACCACGTCGATCTCCTTGCCGATGACGTGCTGGGTGCGGGCCAGCAGGTCGGCCGGGGTGATCTTCTCCTTGACCCGGTAGCTGGCCCCGTAGAGCTCGCGCTGGTTCATGCCGGTCAGATAGATGACGGCTTCGCGCAGGGTCTTGCTCGGAATGGTCCCGGTGTTGACACAGACCCCGCCGAGCATCCGGCCACGTTCGATCACCGCCACCGACTTGCCCAGTTTGGCCGCGGCGATGGCCGCCTTCTGGCCGCCCGGCCCGGAACCGATGACGACGAGGTCGTACTCCTGCGTGGAACCCATGGGTGCAGTCCTACGCGCGCGGTGGGGTGCGCGCATTCCGGGGACGGCAAAATCCGTGTGAACATTTTTGCGTGTGTGCCGATCTCGCCATCGCGGGAACTTCCCGGCAATGTCGTTCGTCTCTATTGCTGACGGAGTTTCCGACCACACAGAGAGCACAATGCGACGCGCCAAGCGCAAACCCCGAAGACCCCGCCGCCGGCCCCGTGAGACCGGCACCGAGAAGTCCTGTGTCGCCCAGGGGGCGACATGCTGACCGCGCTCGGAATTCTGCTCGGCATTGTGGTGGTATCTGCCATCACCGCCCTGACCGGCTATTTCGTAGCCCAGGAGTTCGCCTACATGGCGGTCGACCGGTCACGTCTGAAGGCCCGCGCCCAAGCCGGTGACACCGGCGCCACGCGCGCATTGCAGGTCACCCGCCGCACCTCGTTCATGTTGTCCGGCGCCCAGCTGGGCATCACCGTCACCGGCCTGCTGGTCGGTTATGTCGCCGAACCGCTCATCGGTAAGGGGCTGGGGGAGCTGCTCGGCGGCGTCGGCGTGCCGTTGGGGCTCGGCATCGCCATCGGCACGGTGCTGGCCATGGTGTTCTCCACCGTGGTGCAGATGGTCTTCGGTGAGCTTTTCCCGAAGAACCTCGCGATCGCGCGGCCCGAACCGGTGGCCCGTTGGCTGGCGTTGTCCACCAACATCTACCTGGCGGTGTTCGGCTGGCTGATCAAACTGTTCGACGCATCGTCGAACCTGCTGCTGCGCGCTCTGCGCATCGAACCGGTGCACGACGTCGAACACTCGGCGACCGCCCGCGATCTCGAACACATCGTGGCCGACTCACGCGAGGCGGGGGACATCCCCGAGGAGCTGTCCACCCTGCTGGACCGCATCCTGGACTTTCCGACCCGCACAACCGAGCACGCGATGATCCCCCGGGCCCGCGTCGACGTGGTCGGTGCCGACGAGCCGGTGGGCGCAGTGTTGACCAAGATGGCCAGCGGTCATACCCGTTACCCGGTGATCGGTGCGACACCGGATGATCTGGTGGGCGTTGTCCATTTGCACGACCTGCTGGACGCCGCCGACCCGTCGGTCACGGCCGGCGAGAAGTGCCGGCCCGCGGTGATCCTCCCGGAAACCCTGCCGTTGCCGTCGGCTTTGCGCGCCCTCAGCGAGGCGCACGACGAGATGGCACTCGTGATCGACGAGTACGGCGGTTTCGCCGGGGTGCTCACCATCGAGGATCTGGCCGAGGAACTGGTCGGCGAGATCGACGACGAGCATGACAAGGACTCGGCCGACGATGACGTGGTGCCCATCGATGACGGTTGGTTGGTGCGCGGCGATGTCGCGCTCGACGAATTGAGCCGAGTGATCGGCCATGACCTGCCCGAGGGCGACTACGAGACGCTGGCCGGGCTGCTGATCGCCGAATTCGGTGGTCTTCCCGGTGTCGGCGATGCCGTCTCGGTCGACCTCGGCGTCGAGCCCGCGGAGTTGGTCGCCGATCATCCGCCGTTACACCGCCGGCTGGATGCCACCGTCCAGGCCGTCGAAAAGCACGTGCCGGCAAGGGTTCTGGTGAGCCTGGCCGACGTGCCCGTCGATGCCTTGCAGGAAGGCGCTGGTGATGAGTAACCCCTGGGTCGTCGCCCTGGTGACCGCGTCGCTGATCGCTGCCAGCGCGTTCTTCGTGGCCGTCGAGTTCGCCTTGATCGCGGCACGGCGCCACCGTCTGGAAGATGCGGCGCCGCACAGCCGCTCGGCACGCGCCGCGCTGCGTTCGGCGTCCGAGCTGTCGGTTCTGTTGGCCGGGTCGCAGCTGGGTATCACGATCTGCACCCTGGCGCTGGGCGCGATCACCAAACCCGCCGTGCACCATTGGTTGACCCCGGCCATCGCGGGCTGGGGTGCGCCGTCATGGCTGGCCGATGTCGGCGGGTTCGTGCTCGCGCTGATCATCGTGACGTTCCTGCACCTGGTCGTCGGCGAGATGGCCCCGAAGTCCTGGGCCATCGCCCATCCCGAGCGGTCGGCGACCATGTTGGCGTTGCCGATGCGGGCGTTCATGTGGGTGACCCGCCCCGTGATCGGCACGCTGAATCGCCTGGCCAACTGGTGTCTGCGCAAGGTCGGCGTCGAACCGGTCGACCAGGTGGCCACCGGTCAAGATCCCGATGCCCTGCGGCATCTGGTGGAGCATTCGGCCACCGTGGGCACCCTGGACGAGCGGTATCACGGTCATCTGGTCAGCGCGCTGGAACTGGAGGCGCTGACCATCGGGGACATGTTGCGCACCGGAGCCGAGCCCAGCAGCGTGCGCTCCACGGCGACCACGGCCGACATCCAGGCCGAGTCACTGCGCACGGGTCACCTCCGACTTCTGGTCCGCGACAACGGTGCCGTTCTGGGGGTCGTGCACGTACGCGACACCGTGCAGGCCGACGCCGGCACCACGGCCGCCGACCTGATGCGTCCGGCTCTGGAGTTGAAGGTCGACATCCCTGCCTATGCCGCGCTGCGGACCATGCGGGAGACCCGCAATCATCTTGTGGTGGTGACCGACTCCGACGGCAGCATCCTCGGCTTGATCACGCTGACCGATGTGCTCGAACGACTGCTGCCGACTGCCGACGCGGTGACCTGAGTTATCCACATTGCCAGGTTGATCCACAGTTCGCCCGTCGTGGTCGCGCAGACCGGGTGACTCGTCGTGGCGTGCCGTGACGATCATCGGTATGACACAACAACCTCGCGGATTCGACGTCGGTCGGCCCGCATCGCTGATCGCCGCACTGCCGGCGGTCCTCGGCTTCGTCCCGGAGAACTCGCTGACCATCGTCACCCTCGACGGCGGCGAGATGGGCTGCGTCATGCGGGTCGACCTGTCGCCCGGTCTGCTCGGCAACACCACCGCGCTGGCCGAGGTGGTGGCCGGATCGGGTCATGACGGGGCCGTGGCCGTGATCGTCGACGAAGACGGAGCCGATCACGGGGAGCTTGCCGACGACCTCGCGGTGTCGATGTCGAGGGAAGGGGTCGATCTGCTGGCGGTGCTCGCCGTCGATCGGATTGCCGCCGACGGTCGATGGTTCTGTGTATGCGGATGTGGTGCGCACGGGGTGATCGATGACCCGGACTGTTCCCCGCTGGCGGCCGAGGCCGTGCTGGGTGGGCGCCGGCTCTATCGCCGTCGTGACGAGCTACGGGCCGTGGTCACCACGACCGACGCGGCGCGCGGTGAGCGGCTGGGTCAGGTGTTGCGATCGGCTCGGCGGGGCCAGCTCAGTGCCGCGGCGGCACGGCGGGCGATCGAGGCGGCCATGACGCTGGCCCGCGCAGTGGCGACAGGCCAGCAACCCGCCGATGCCGACATCGTCGTCGTGGTGGGAGCGCTGCGTGATCCTCGTGTCCGAGACACGCTCTACGCCCTGGCGGTCGGCGATGCCGCAGCCGCTGCCGAGACGCTGTGGGCGACGCTGGCGCGGTTGGTCCCGGTGCCATGGCGGCAGGAGGTACTGACGTTGCTCGCGTTCTCGGCCTACGCGCGCGGCGACGGCCCGCTGGCGGGGATTGCGCTGGAGGAGGCGGTCGATATCGATCCGACGCACCGGATGGCGACCATGCTCGACTGTGCGTTGCAGTCCGGGATGCGTCCCGAGCAGATTCGTGAGCTGGCGCTGTCCGGCTACCGGATCGCCGGGCAACTGGGCATCCGATTACCGCCGCGGCTGACCTTCGGCCGCCGCGCGGGTTAGACCTTTTCGACCTTCACCGCATGGGCCATGTGATGGGGCAGCTCGACGTCCTGGTGTCCGGGCATCAGGATCAGAACGCCCTGATCGCCCGGATCGTCGCCGACCTGGACGGTTACGCGCGCATTGGGGACCACACCGGCATCCTTGAGCCTGCCGATCAGCTCGACATCGCCCTGGACGTGTTCGGTCAGCTGGCGCACCACCACCGCGACCGGGGAGCCGGCCGGCAGCTCGGTCAGCCGGACCAGGTTCGCGTCCTCGTCGGCATCGGCCCCGCCGAAACCGAGTTCCGACAGTCCCGGGATCGGGTTGCCGAACGGAGAGGTCGTCGGATTGTCGAGCACCTGAACCAGACGCCGTTCGACGTCCTCGCTCATGACGTGCTCCCAGCGGCACGCCTCGGCGTGCACTTCTTCCCAGGGCAGGCCGATGACGTCGACGAGCAGCCGCTCGGCGAGACGGTGCTTGCGCATCACGGAGACGGCCAGATTGCGGCCCTTCTCGGTGAGTTCGAGATGGCGGTCACCGGCGACGTGCAGCAAGCCGTCTCGTTCCATCCGGGACACGGTCTGACTCACGGTCGGTCCGCTCTGATCCAGACGTTCGGCGATGCGCGCCCGCAGCGGCACCACGCCCTCTTCCTCGAGGTCATAGATCGTCCGCAGGTACATCTCGGTGGTATCGATGAGGTCGTTCATGCCCTACCTTCCAAGCCCTGCTGTTACTACCCGAGTCTAGCTGGCCGGTGTCGTGAGCAGGGTTCCAACATCCCATGTGAGCATCCAAGACGTCGCGATGCCCGCCGCGGAACGCGCGACGGGCATCACGGGGTGGGTGGTCTGGATCAGCTGGCGTACGACCGCAGCCGCTCGGCCCGATCTCCGTTACGGAGCTTGGACATCACTTCGCGCTCGATCTGGCGGACCCGCTCGCGGGACAGCCCGAACAGTTTGCCGATCTGGTCGAGAGTGCGCGGCTGGCCGTCGTCCAGGCCGAAGCGCAGCCGGATGACCTGCTGCTCGCGCTCGTCGAGCGTGGCAAGCACATACCGGATGTCGGTGTGCAGGAGCTCGGAGATCACGGCGTTCTCGGCCGACATCGCCTCGGAGTCCTCGATGAAGTCACCCAGCGGCGCCTCTTCGTCGCTGCCGACCGGCATGTCCAGGCTCACCGGGTCGCGGCTGTGCTCCAGCAGGTCGGTGATCTTCTCGACGGGGATACCCGACTCCTCGGCCAGTTCCTCGTCAGTCGCCTCGCGACCGAGGTTCTGGTGCATCTCGCGCTTGATGCGGGCCAGCTTGTTGACCTGCTCGACGAGGTGGACGGGCAGCCGGATGGTCCGGCTCTGGTCGGCCATACCCCGGGTGATGGCCTGGCGGATCCACCAGGTGGCGTAGGTGGAGAACTTGAAGCCCTTGGCGTAGTCGAACTTCTCCATCGCGCGGATCAGCCCGAGGTTGCCCTCCTGGATCAGGTCCAGCAGCGGCATGCCGCGTCCGGTGTAGCGCTTGGCCAGCGACACCACCAGGCGCAGGTTGGCCTCCAGCAGATGACGACGCGCGGCGTCACCATCGCGGACCACGGCCGCCAGATCGCGACGCTTGGCCTCGCCGAGGCGCTTCTTGGTGTCCAGGACGTGCTGGGCGTACAGGCCTGCCTCGATGCGTTTGGCCAGCTCGACTTCGTCGGCCGCGTTCAGCAGCGCGGTCTTGCCGATGCCGTTGAGATAGACGCGGACCAGGTCGGCGGCGGGGCTCTGGGCGTCCAGATCGGAATCGATGCGGCTTGCGGTGGCGATCGCCATTTACGGCCTCCTGCTCGGCGGAACTGTCACTGCGTACAACGCCCGAGAGGGTTCGTGAGTTCCCGCTCGGTCCCAGTGGCATACCACCTGACCTGCGGCTTTAAACAGACGACCTGAGAATGTCCTGAGAAGTGGAGAAGAGGCTGCTCAGTCGGGAACGCCGTGGCCCGCATGCGGACTGCCCGCACTGGGATCGGGCCGAACGGGTGCCTGCAGGGCCGGGCGCTCGGCGGTGGGGAACAGCGGGGTGCGCCGGCCCGTGCCCGCACCGGGATAGCGGCGCGGCTCCGAGGCGCTGCGCGGTGGGCGGTCGTTGGCGATCAGCACCGCGATCCAGGGCAGTGGAATGGAGGCCACGATGATCGCCAGCGAGATCAAACCGTTGTGCCAGATCCCGTAGGCGACGGCGGCCAGCACCAGCGCGGGAATGCGGAAGGACATCAAGGTGAGGTATTTGCGCACCCGGGCGCGATGCTGCTCGTCGTGGGGCAGTGCAGCGCGGGTGATGAGCACCGGGCGACCTTGGTCGTCGAAACTCAGCTCGGGGCTTTGTTTCATCACTCCACTGTCGCACACCCGAGACGCCGCGCGCACGTGCCGGGCACAATGGAGCGATGCAGACCCAGACCATCGAACGGCCCGATACCGACGAGCACGTCGACGACGGGACCGATGACGACGCCCCCAAGGTCTTTCATTACGTCAAGAAGGACAAGATCGCCGAAAGTGCCGTCATGGGCACGCATGTCGTCGCACTGTGCGGCGAGGTCTTTCCGGTGACCAAGGCCGCCAAGCCCGGTTCACCGGTGTGCCCGGACTGCAAGAAGATCTACGAACAACTCAAGAAGTAGCGTCGCCGGGATCGGGCTGCGGCTCGGACTTGGCGGCACCGGCCCGCGCGGTGTCGGTCTTGGCCGATATCCACTCGCGGACCCGGTCGGCATGCGTCACCGGGGCGGGCCACTCCTCCTGGATGGCGGCGTTGAGTTCGGCGCCGATCATCACCGCGAAGCCCGCCAGGAAGGCGAACAGCAGGAACGCGATCGGGGTCGCCAACGCGCCATAGGTGTAGCCGGTCGCGGTGATCCAGGTCAGATAGAACCGAAGACTGAACGTGGCGATCAGGAAGACCGCGGTGGCCAGCACCGCGCCGACGACCAATCGGTGCGTGGGCAGCGGACTGGGTAGTGACACGCGATAGAGCACGGTGACCACGACGATCAGCGCGATCACCAGCACGGGGTAGTAACCGTACTGCAGCGTGTGCGACCAGCTCTCCGGGATGTACTCGGTGATCTTGCGCGGTCCCAGTGCGATGAACGGAGCGGTCAGCACCGCGCTGACCAGCATGATCACGTAGAGGCCGAGTGCGAAGAAACGCTGTCGGACCGGGTGGCGCAGGGGCGTCTGGTCGTGTGCCTCGACCACCGAGTCGACGAAGGCCGACACGGCCGAGGACCCGGCCCACAGCGAGATGACGAATCCGAGCGACACCACCTCGCCGCGCGCCGACCGCACGATGTCGTAGATCGTCGGCTCGATGATCTCGTTGACCACGTTCTGCGAGAAGAACCGCTCCGATGTACCGATGAGCTGCTCTTCGATGGTGGGCAAGGTGTCGGGACCGAACAGCGGCGCGAGATAGGCCAGACTGCCCAGCATTCCGAGCAACAGCGGGGGCAGCGACAACGCGCACCAGAATGCGGCCTGCGCGGATTCCGAGAAGATCGAATCGTCCCACGCCTTCGACAGCGTGCGCTTGAGGATGGGCCAGATGTGGTGGCGTGACGGTCTTGTCGAGGACTGGTCGCTCATCACTGGTCCAGCATTCCCGACGAAAGCACGCGCCGCCCCGGAGGGCGGCGCGTGATGTTCGCTATGCGTCGACCGGACTGACCTCGATCACGGCGGCCAGTTCGATCAGCTTCGCCTCGTGCTCGTTGGCGTGATGCTGGCAGAACAGCAGCTCGGCACCGGAAGGCAGCTTGGCGCGTACGCGTGCGGCGGCACCGCAGCGGTCGCAGCGATCTGCCCGGGTCAGTTCCGGACTCATCAGGGTTGCGTTCACGGCGCTTCCTCCGTTCTGCCTGGGTGCGTATGTCTACTGTGTCAGACGTTTTCGGTTCTGGCCTTGTTCCCCGGGGGTTCACCGGTGTGTCGTGTCTCACTGCGCCGGCGTTACCGTGCGGGCAACCTGGACAGCGTGAGTACCCAGAGCGCGTTTCTTTTGCACCTGTGCACGGCCGAAGAGTGGGAGCGGGCGCGTGCCGCCGGCGAGCATCGTCCGGCATCGCTGGACGATGTCGGATTCGTGCACCTCTCCACTCCTGAACAGGTTCATCTGCCCGCCAACCGCTTGTTCGCGGGACGGACCGATCTGGTGCTGCTGCACATCGACCCGCGGGCACTGAACGATGAGGTGCGATGGGAGCCCGGCGTGCCGACCGATCCCGAATCGATGGTGTTCCCACACCTTTACGGACCGTTGCCGGCCGCTGCTGTGACAAGTGTCACGCCGTATGTGCCGGCGGCAGACGGCTTCTTCGCCGCACTCGGGTGAACGTCTTCGGACACGCCGCCATGGTAGTCACCGGTACGTTGAGCCGGTGACGGCAGCGCAGCGGATCGCGGTGGTGACCGGGGCCGGTCGCGGTGCCGGGCGCGGCATCGCGACCGCACTCGGCGAGCACGGGTGGAAGGTCTACGGCACCGGGCGGACCATCGACGCCGCACCGCCCGGCGGCGTGGCGGTCCGGTTGGACCACGCCGACGACGCCGCCGTGGGCGAGTTCTTCGCGCGCGTCGGCGCCGACGAGGGTGGGCTGGATCTTCTGGTCAACAACGCCGCCGTGGTCCACGACGACCTGACCGGGTCGAAGCCGTTCTGGGACAAGCCGATCGGCCTGGGCGACGTGCTCGACGTCGGTCTCCGGTCGGCCTATGTCGCCTCCTGGCACGCCGCGCCGTTGTTACTGCGACGGCCGCGGGGGCTGATCGCCTTCACCTCGTCGCCGGGGTCGGTGTGCTACATGCACGGCCCCGCGTACGGGGCGCAGAAGGCCGGGATCGACAAGCTGGCCGCCGATATGGCGGTCGACTTCCGCGGCAGCGATGTCGCCACGGTGTCGATCTGGATGGGCATCCTGCTCACCGAACGGCTGCGGGCCGCCTTCGCGGGCAACCCCGAGGCCTTGGCGGCGACCGCCGAGCACGCCGAGACCCCGGAGTTCACCGGGCATCTGATCGACGCGTTGTTCGCGGATCCGGAGCTGGCCGGGTTGTCCGGGCACACCCTGATCGGAGCGGAGCTCGGCGAGCGCTACGGCATCACCGACGAGGGCGGACGCCGCCCGCCGTCGCACCGCGCCTGGTTGGGTGCCCCGCGGACGCCCAGTCAGGTTGTCGTGCGCTGAGCGACCGGGCCTAGTCCAGGTAGTCGCGCAACACCTGGGAACGGCTGGGGTGGCGCAGCTTGCTCATCGTCTTGGACTCGATCTGACGAATGCGCTCACGCGTGACGCCATAGACCTGGCCGATCTCGTCGAGGGTGCGCGGCTGACCGTCGGTCAGGCCGAACCGCAGCCGCACCACGCCCGCCTCACGCTCGGAGAGCGTCTCCAGCACCGACTGCAGCTGATCCTGCAGCAGGGTGAAGGACACGGCGTCGACGGCCACCACGGCCTCGGAGTCCTCGATGAAGTCACCGAGCTGGCTGTCGCCCTCGTCGCCGATGGTCTGGTCCAGCGAGATCGGCTCACGCGCGTACTGCTGGATCTCCAGCACCTTCTCCGGCGTGATGTCCATCTCCTTGGCCAGCTCTTCGGGCGTGGGTTCGCGACCCAGGTCCTGAAGCAGCTCGCGCTGGATGCGGCCCAGCTTGTTGATGACCTCGACCATGTGCACCGGGATACGGATGGTGCGGGCCTGGTCGGCCATGGCGCGGGTGATGGCCTGGCGGATCCACCAGGTGGCGTAGGTGGAGAACTTGTAGCCCTTGGTGTAGTCGAACTTCTCGACGGCACGGATCAGGCCGAGGTTGCCCTCCTGGATCAGGTCCAGGAACGCCATGCCGCGTCCGGTGTAGCGCTTGGCCAGCGACACCACCAGTCGCAGGTTCGCCTCCAGCAGGTGGTTCTTGGCGCGGTCGCCGTCACGGCAGATCCACGTCATGTCCCGGCGCTCGGTCGGGGTGAACTTCTCACCCTTGGCGGCCTTCTCGGTCATCAGCTGAGTGGCGTACAGGCCGGCCTCGATGCGCTTGGCGAGCTCGACCTCCTCCTCGGCGTTGAGCAGCGCGACCTTGCCGATCTGCTTCAGGTAGGCCCGCACCGAGTCCGCCGAGGCGGTGAGCTCGGCGTCCTTGCGGGCCTGGCGCAGCGCCTCGGACTCCTCTTCGTCCCAGACGAAGTCTCCCGAGGCCTTGTCCTTCTCGGTCGGCTCGGCGATATCGTCCTCGCCGTCCTTGGCCGGCTTGGCCGCGGCGGGGGAGGCGTCGTCACCTTCGGCCTCTTCGTCGGAGTCCGCGTCGGCGGGGTCGGTCTCGTCGTCGGTCTCCAGGTCGTCGATCTCGACATCCTCGAGATCATCGCCGGGCTCAACGTCCAGATCCTCGGCACCGTCGAGTTCCTCGCCGAGGTTCACTTCCTCGCCGGACTCGTCCTTCTTGCCTCGCGGCGATGCGGCCTTGGCCGGTGCCTTCTTGGCCGGTGCCTTCTTCGCGGCCCGCTTGGCCGGTGCCTTCTTGGCCGGCGCCTTTTTCGCGGCGGTCTTGGTGGCGGTGGCCTTCACCGGCTCGTCGGTTGCCGGGCTTGCCTCTGTCGCTGCCACGTACACCTCTCGGTAATGCTGGACGGTGACCACGCGCACGCGTCACCGAAATTCGGCTATCTCGAATAGTGGCGTCGTATCTCTGCTTGGGATATCCGCCGCTATCAGTCGGTGGCGGCCGCCGTCGACCATTGTAACGACAGTGTGGTCCACCACCGTGCCGAGCGGCAAATCCGGTCGCGTGTTATTGCACGTGAATGCCCTTGGCGGCCATCGCCGCGCCGACGATTCCCGCCGAGTTGCGCAGCGCGGCGGGGACCACCGGGGTGCGGTTCTTGAGCATCGGGATCCAGCGGTCGGCCTTGCGGCTGATTCCGCCGCCGGCGATGAACAGGTCGGGCCAGATCGCGTTCTCGATGGTCACCAGCACCTTGGTCACCTCCTCGGTCCAACGCTGGTAGTTCCATTCCCTGCGTTCCTTGACCGAGGAGGCCGCGCGATGCTCGGCTTCCTTGCCGTCGACCTCGAGGTGGCCGAACTCGGTGTTGGGGAGCAGCAGACCGTTGTGGATCACCGCCGACCCGATGCCGGTGCCGAACGTCAGCAGCACGATCAGACCGGTGTTGTCCTTGCCTGCGCCGTATTGCGCCTCGGCAAGGCCCGCGGCGTCGGCGTCGTTGAGCACGGTCACGTGCTGGCCTTCCAGCACATTGCTGATCACCTCGGCGGCGTCGGTGCCGATCCAGCCCTTGTCGACGTTGGCCGCGGTGCGCACGACGCCGTTGGTCACCACGCCCGGATAGGTGACGCCCAGGCTCCCGGTCCAGCCGAACTCGCGGACCACGGCCGCCACGGTCGCCGCGACGGCATCGGGGGTGGCGGGCTGCGGGGTGGCCACTTTGATCCGGTCGCCGATGAGGGTTCCGGTGTCGAGGTCGACGATGCCTCCCTTGATGCCGCTGCCGCCGACGTCGACGCCGAAGCCAGTATTGGGCGAATCGGTCATTGGAACGCTCCTCAGCAGGGTCCGGCGGGCAATCCGACATCACCCTAACGGGTTGTGGTGCGATGTACTCATGACTGATCCGCAGACGTTGCGCCAGGTGTCCGAGCAATTGGCCACGGAGGCGGCAACTTTCGTGTTGACCCGACGGGCCGAGGTGTTCGGTGCTGTTCCGGTGGCCGATGCGGTGCAGGCCAAGAGCACCCCGACCGACCCGGTGACCGTGGTGGACACCCAGACCGAACGGTTGCTGCGCGACCGGCTGGCCGAGTTGCGGCCCGGTGAGCCCATCCTCGGTGAGGAGGAGGGTGGGTCGGCGGTGGGTGAACCCGGCGTCCCGGTCTGGGTGATCGACCCCATCGACGGGACGGTGAACTTCGTCTACGGCATCGAGGCCTATGCGGTGTCGGTGGGAGTCCAGATCGACGGTGTCTCGGTGGCCGGTGCGGTGGCCCATGTGTCCACCGGCGAGATCTACTCGGCGGCGGTGGGGCACGGCGCGACGGTCACCGGCGCCGGTGTGCAGGCCGCGTTGCGGTGCAACACCATCGACGATCTGTCGATGGCGCTGGTGGGCACCGGATTCTCCTATGATTCGGCGCACCGGGCCAGTCAGGCCGAGGTGCTTACCGCGTTGTTGCCCCAGGTTCGCGATATTCGGCGCATCGGGTCCTGTGCGCTGGACCTGTGCATGGTGGCCCGGGGGCGGCTGGACGCCTACTTCGAGGACGGCGTGCAGGTGTGGGACTGGGCGGCCGGCGCGCTGATCGCCGCCGAGGCCGGAGCCGTCGTGCGCCTGCCGGGCCCCGACGGGGGCGGGGCGCTGATGGCGGCCGCGCCCGGTGTCGCCGAGGCGCTGGCCGACCGGATCTGAGGGCTCAGCAGGTGGCGCTGTGGATCTTGGTCAGCAGCGCCGCGTCGGCAGGTTGGGTCGCATCGGGCCGCAGGCCGGCGAGCATCGCGTCGATATCGTCGCTGCGGCTGAACTCGCTGAACTCGGTGCCGACGGCCAGATCGACGGTGTCATCGGTGCGGCCGTCCTGGAACAGTTCGGTGCAGGGCGCGACGAGCCAGACCGCGGCCGCGGCCGCCCGGCCCGCCTCGCCGAACCGGATCTGACCTTGGCATTCGAGTCTGCTGTTGGCGTACACGGGGTCGTTGGCGGCGGTCGGCTGCGCGAATCCGAGGCCCTGCAGCGCCCCGGACACATCGGCCGCCTGCCCGGCTTGGCCGCTGGCGTTGAGGACGCGGACCTTGGTGTCGGCGAGACGGGCGGGCATCACCTCGGCCATCTCGGTGCGCGACACCGGTTCACCGAGTTGGGTCTGGGTGGCATCTGCGGCGGGCGGGGGCGCATTGCAGGCCACTGCTTCGGGCACGACGGTCGACTGGTTGAGCGCGACGACCCAGATCACGCCGGCCGCCAGGGCCAGCACCACGAACAGGCACAGCACCGGGATGACGTTGCGGCGACGGAACGGCCGGCCGTGCTTGTCGAACGCCGTGCCCTCGGTGATGGATGCGACCACCACTGCACCTTAGAGGTATGCCGGGACGGGCGCTTCTACCAGGACGTTTACGTTGTGATATAAATCACAGTCAATCTGAACCCAATCGGGGCACGAATCATTTGGCGTAGGCGTTCTGCGCTGGTACAAAGCCTTGCTGCACGACGCTGCATGAATTAGGAGGGGATTGAATGGCCACCGACTACGACGCTCCACGGAGAACAGAGACCGACGACGTCTCGGAGGATTCGCTCGAGGAGCTCAAGGCGCGACGCAACGAGGCCCAGTCGGCCGTCGTCGACGTCGACGAATCGGAGTCCGCCGAATCGTTCGAATTGCCCGGCGCCGATCTTTCCGGCGAGGAACTGTCGGTGCGGGTTGTGCCGAAGCAGGCTGACGAGTTCACCTGTTCGAGCTGCTTCCTGGTGCACCACCGCAGCAGGCTGGCAAGCGAGAAGAACGGCGTGATGATCTGCACCGACTGCGCCGCCTAGCGCCGCGGAACCGGTCCCGATGATCCAGCAGTCAGCTGCGCAGGGCCGCCAGCACCCGGTCCGGGTGCCGGCAACTGACCAGCCAATAGGGGGTCGGGTCATCGGGATCGTCGAGTACGACCAGCACCATCGGGCCGACCCAGGCCCGATGCAGCACATAGGCCGCTGGGTCCAGTTGGCGACCCAGGGCCGACGATTTGGCCGATCGGGGAACCTCGGCCGACCGGGCGATCAGGTTCACCGGCAGATGCGCCGGGCCCGCCCACAACTCGACCGGTGCGTCGTCTGAGGTGCCGTTCTGGACGACCCGGACTTCCATCCGTCCCATCCACATCAGCGCCGCCGCCGCCACGGGCAGCAGCACCGCATAGGGCACCCAGTCCGGCAGGGCGGCCACGCCCATGTTGACCTCGGCGGCGATCAGTGCGGCGAGCCCCAATCCGGGCAGCCAGAACCACCACGGGACCCGAAGGCGTTCGCGGTAGCGCACGGTTTGGGCGATGGCGCGCGTATCGGACACGTGCCCAAGAGTAATCTTTGCGCCCGTGCCCACTTCTCTGGCGGTCGTGCGATTGGATCGCGACCTTCCGATGCCCAGCCGGGCTCACGACGGTGATGCCGGCGTAGACCTGTACAGCGCCGTCGATGTCGATCTCAAGCCGGGGCATCGCAGCCTGGTCCCCACCGGGATCGCGGTCGCCATCCCGCACGGGATGGTCGGTCTGATCCACCCACGGTCGGGATTGGCTACGCGCGTGGGTCTTTCGATCGTGAACAGTCCGGGCACGGTCGACGCCGGGTACCGTGGTGAGATCAAGGTGGCGTTGATCAACCTCGATCCGCAGCAGCCGATAGCGGTGCGACGCGGAGATCGCATCGCACAGCTGCTGGTGCAGCGGGTCGAGCTTCCCGAGCTGGTCGAGGTCCCGTCATTCGACGAGGCCGGGCTGGCTGACACTTCCCGTGGCAGCGGTGGCCACGGCTCTTCAGGCGGACATGCGAGTTTGTGATGACAGATAACGACGACGACGATTTCGACGGCCCCTTCGACATCGAGGATTTCGATGATCCGGAGTCGGCGACGGTGGCGCGCCTCGACCTCGGTTCGGTGCTCATTCCGCTGCCGGCCGCCGGTCAGGTGCAGGTGGAGCTCACCGATCAGGGTGTGCCGAGTTCGGTCTGGGTGGTGACGCCCAACGGCCGTTTCACCATCGCGGCATACGCGGCGCCCAAGTCGGCGGGACTGTGGCGCGAGGTGGCCACCGAGCTGGCCGAGTCGCTGCGCAAGGACGGTGCCAAGGTGCGCATCGACGACGGCAAGTGGGGGCGCGAGGTCGTCGGCGCCAGCACCTCGGTTCCGGAGGGGCAGCAGCCCGGAGTGGTGCGCTTCATCGGTGTCGACGGCTACCGGTGGATGATCCGCTGTGTCGTCAACGGACTCCCGGAGAAGGTCGACGCGCTGGCGGTCGAAGCGCGAGAAGCGTTGGCCGACACGGTTGTTCGCCGTGGAGACACGCCATTGCCGGTGCGTACACCGCTGGCTGTGCAGCTGCCCGAGGCGATGGCCGCCCAGCTGCGCGCCGCGGCGGCCCAGCAGGCCGCCGCCCAACAGGCGCAAGCCCACGCTCAGGGACAGGTCCCGCCGGAACCGGCGGCACGGCGCAGCGCGCAGGGCACCGCCATGCAGCAGATGCGCAGCACCATCACCGGCGGCTAGAGCCCGCTCAGAGCGGTCAGGCACGCCGCACCCAGGCGCGCCGGGTCCGCCCCGATTTCTTCGAGGGTCACCGTCTGCAGCGCCGCGCGCGGTGCCGCGGCAGCCCACTCGTAGCCGACCTGTCCGGGATGGATCGGATCATCGACGGCCGCGGCGATGCCCATCGGCGCCGACAGCGTCCGCAGTTCGTCGACCGTGGGCGCCACGAACCCGGCGGCCTCCTCCATCGCATCGGGCAGCCCCGGCCACTGTCCGGTCCATGACCGGGCCAACTCCTCGGCCAGCCAGGCCGGGCTCGATTCCCGCATTGCGGTGATCGTCGCCGCCAGCCCGTCGGTGCGTAGCTGACGTGCCGACGCGCGCGCCGCCTGCGCGGCCACGGCATCACCGGGCGCCCCCGACCAGGCGGGCAGTGCGGCGAGCACCGCGACGGTGCTGTCCGGATGGGCCAATGCCCAGTGCGCGGCGATGGCCGCGCCGATGGACACCCCGCCGACGGCGATCGGCCCGGCCGCCGCGGTGGCCTCGGTCAGCGCGGCAACGTAGCCGGCGATCAGTCGGTGCGGGTCGGGGGCCGGGGTGAGCACCACCGCGCCCACGGCGTGCAGCGGCGCGGCGAAGGCGCGATAGACGTAGTCGTCGTCGGATCCGGTGCCTGCCATCAGGACGGTCGTGACGCCTGTCAAGTCGACGGTCATCATCCGATCGTGCCGCGCCGATGCCCGGCGTGGCGAATCGGAACCAACAGGTCTACGGTGGCGTTGGTCAGTATGCGGATCGAAGACGATTCGCGGTGAGGGAGAGGTCATGGCTACCGCCGAGGGGTATCTTCGCCGGCTTACCCGCCGGTTGACGGAAGACCCCGAGCAACGCGATGTCGAGGAACTCAGCGATGAGGCCGCCGGCACCGGCGCCCAGAAGGCCATCGACTGCGAGCGCGGCCAGGAAGTCACCATGGTCGGCACGCTGCGCAGCGTCGAGTGCAACGGCAAGGCCTGCGCCGGGGGCGTCAAGGCCGAACTGTTCGACGGCACCGACGCGGTGATGCTCGTCTGGCTCGGTCAGCGGCGCATCCCCGGTATCGAGACCGGCCGGACCCTGCGCGTGCACGGACGGATCGGCAAGCTCGACAACGGTGCGAAGGCGATCTACAACCCGCACTACGAGATCCAGAAGTGACGGGGGATACCTCCGAAGTCACCGCCGAGGAACCCGCCAAGAAGGGCGGGCAGGCGATCCTGGACCAGATGGGCGGCATCAGCGGCCTGATCTACTCCTCGCTGCCGGTCCTGGTGTTCGTGCCCGTATCGACCAAATTCGGTCTGATGCCCGCGATCTGGGCGGCCCTCGGTGTGGCGGCGCTGGTCCTGGTGTGGCGGCTGATCCGGCGCGACACGGTGCAGCCCGCCATATCCGGGTTCATCGGCGTGGGGATCAGCGGGCTGATCGCCTGGTGGCTCGGCGAATCACGCGGCTACTTCGCCTACGGCATCTGGATGTCGCTGGTCTACGCCGCGGTGTTCACCGTCTCGATCGTGATCCGTCGTCCGTTGGTGGGCTACGCCTGGAGTTGGTTCAGCGGTCACGGGCGGGACTGGCGCGCGGTGCGCCGGGCGGTGCTGGCCTTCGATGTGGCGACCTTCGCGTGGGCGATCGTGTTCGCGTCGCGGTTCGTCGTACAGCGCCACCTCTACGACGCCGACGATGTCGGCATGCTCGGGGTGGCCAGGATCGCCATGGGATGGCCGTTGACCGGCGTGGCGGCCGTCATCACCTGGTTCGCCATCCGGGCCGCGCAGAAGGCGCTACATGAATCAGCGCGCCTGCGGCCGCAGGAGTAGCTGGCGCAGCTCGTCCTCGGCCTCGGTGGTGGACACGAAAACCAACTCGTCGCCACCCTCCAGCGGCTCGTCGCCTTCGGGGACGATCACCCGCTGGCCGCGCAGGATGGTCACCAGTGACGCGTCACGCGGCAGATTGAGCCGCTTGACGGCCTTGCCGCCCCACGGGGTGTCATCGGGCAGGGTGATCTCCACCAGGTTGGCCTGACCCTTACGGAAACTCAGCAGGCGCACCAGATCACCCACCGCGACCGCCTCCTCGACCAGCGAGGCCAGCATGCGCGGGGTGGACACCGCGACGTCGACACCCCAGTTCTCGTCGAAGAGCCACTCGTTGCGCGGATCGTTGACCCGTGCCACCACCCGCGGCACCGCGAACTCGGTCTTGGCCAGCAGGCTCAATACGACATTGGCCTTGTCGTCGCCGGTGGCGGCGATCACGACGTCGAACTCCTCGAGCCGCACCCCCTCCAGCAGGCTCAACTCGCAGGCGTCACCGAGGCGCCAGTGCGCGGCCGGGATGGCGTCGACGTCGATGTGTTCGGGATCACGCTCCAGCAGTGTGACCTCATGGTTGGCGACGAGTTCACGGGCGATGGACCGGCCCACTGCACCGGCTCCGGCGATGGCCACCTTCATGCGTCGTCCTCGCTGGGCGGTAGTGCCGAGATCGCCATGGCCTCGGCGATGTGACCGGAGATGGCGGCGATGAAGACCTGGTCACCGGCCTGGATGATGGTCTTGGCGTCCGGGAGCAGGCCGCTGCCCATGCGCAGCAGGAACGCGACCCGGCCGCCGGTGGTGGTCTCCAGCTCGGTGACCGGATGGCCGGCCCAGTCCTGATGCAGGGGCAGTTCGGCAACGCCGACGTTGCCCGACGGGTCCCGCCACTTCGTGGTCTCGGACTCCCTGGTCAGGACGTTGAGCAGCCGGTCGGTCGTCCACGGCACGGTCGCGACGGTGGGGATGCCCAGGCGCTCGTAGACCGCGGCGCGTTTGGCGTCGTAGATGCGCGCGACAACCCGCTCGACGCCGAAGGTCTCGCGTGCGACACGCGCGGAGATGATGTTGGAGTTGTCACCGGAGGAGACCGCCGCGAAGGCGCCGGCCTCCTGGATCCCCGCACGCAGCAGGACATCCCGGTCGAATCCCATGCCCAGCACGCGCTCGCCGGAGAATTCGGGGGACAGCCGGTTGAACGCGGTGGAATCACGGTCGATCACGGCAACCTCGTGTCCGATCCTGGCCAGTCCGTCAGCCAGCGATGCGCCCACCCGGCCGCACCCCATCACCACTACCCGCACTCTCGGTCCTCTCTGGCCGTCGTCCAGGAATACCGCCATATCCAACACACCGGTGTCCCGGCGCACCCGGAACGCTACAGCCAATCGCCGCTGCGCTTACTCTTGGCACTCGTGTCCAAGCTTTCGACCGCCGCCAGGCGGTTGGTCCTGGGAAGACCGTTCCGCAGCGACAAGCTGTCCCACACGCTGTTGCCCAAGCGGATCGCGCTGCCGGTGTTCGCCTCCGATGCGTTGTCCTCGGTCGCCTACGCGCCGGAGGAGATCTTCCTGGTGCTCTCGGTGGCCGGCTTGGCGGCGTACTCGTTCGCCCCGTGGATCGGTCTTGCCGTCGCGCTGGTGATGATGATCGTGATCGCCAGCTACCGGCAGAACGTCCATGCCTACCCCTCCGGCGGTGGCGACTACGAGGTGGTGACCACCAACCTGGGTGGCACGGCGGGCCTGACGGTGGCCAGCGCGCTGCTGGTCGACTACGTCCTGACCGTGGCTGTCTCGATGTCCTCGGCGATGGCCAATATCGGGTCGGCGGTGCCGTTCATCAACCAGCACAAGGTGTTGTTCGCGGTGCTGGCGATCTTGGTGCTGGCCGCGCTGAATCTGCGCGGCATCCGGGAGTCGGGCACCGCCTTCGCCATCCCCACCTACGCCTTCATGGTCGGCATCTTCATCATGCTGGGGTGGGGCCTGTTCCAGATCTACGTGCTCGGCCACGAGCTGCGTGCGGAGTCGGCTTCGTTCGACGTGCATTCCGAGCATGGCGATCTGATGGCGGTGGCCATGGTGTTCCTGGTGGCGCGGGCGTTCTCGTCCGGCTGTGCGGCCCTGACCGGTGTGGAGGCCATCAGCAACGGAGTCCCCGCCTTCCAGAAACCCAAATCGCGCAATGCGGCCTCGACGCTGCTGATGTTGGGTGCGGTGGCCACCACGCTGTTCATGGGGATCATCCTGTTGGCCAAGGAAACCGGCGTGAAGATCGCCGAAAGCCCCGAGACCCAGTTGATCGGCGCCCCACCGGGATATCACCAGAAGACGCTGATCGCACAGCTCGCGGACGCGGTGTTCCACGACTTCCCGGTCGGCCTGTACGCCATCGCCGGGGTGACCGCGCTGATCCTGGTGCTGGCGGCCAACACCGCGTTCAACGGTTTCCCCGTTCTCGGATCGATCCTGGCCCAGGACCGGTTCCTGCCACGGCAGCTGCACACCCGCGGTGACCGGCTGGCGTTCTCCAACGGGATCCTGTTCCTGGCTTTCGCGGCCATCGCCTTCGTGGTGGCGTTCCAGGCCGAGGTCACCCACCTGATCCAGCTCTACATCGTGGGCGTCTTCGTCTCGTTCACGCTCAGCCAGATCGGCATGGTGCGGCACTGGACGCGTTACCTGAAGGTCGAGACCGACCCGGCCGTCCGCCGGCACATGATGCGCTCGCGGGTGATCAACGCCGTCGGCTGTGTGTGCACCGGCACCGTGCTGGTGGTCGTCGTGATCACCAAGTTCATGGCCGGTGCGTGGATCGCGATCTTGGCCATGGGATCGCTTTTCGTGCTGATGAAGATGATCCGCAGGCACTACGACACCGTGGCGCGCGAGCTCGACGAGCAGGAGGCCGAACTCGAGGACGTGGTGCTGCCCAGCCGTAACCACGCCGTGGTGCTGGTGTCCAAGTTGCACCTGCCCACCCGCCGCGCCCTGGCCTACGCGCGCGCCACCCGGCCGGATGTCCTGGAAGCTATCACCGTCAGTGTCGATGATGCCGAGACCCGCGAGTTGGTGCATACCTGGGAAGAGAGCGATGTCAGCACGCCGCTGAAGGTCATCGCCTCGCCGTATCGCGAAATCACCAGGCCGGTACTGGATTACGTCAAGCGGGTGACCCGTGAGTCGCCGCGCACGGTGGTCACGGTGTTCATCCCCGAATATGTGGTCGGGCATTGGTGGGAACAGGTACTGCACAATCAGAGCGCGTTGCGGCTGAAGGGTCGGCTGCTCTTCGAGCCGAACGTGATGGTCACTTCGGTACCCTGGCAGCTCAACTCGTCGGAGCGGCTCAAGACCATGCAACCGCAGTCTGCGCCCGGCGATGCACGTAGAGGATTTCTGGATTGATCGAGCTGACGCTGACCACCGGGCCGGCGGCCAACGGTGGCAGCTGTGTCGCCCGCCACGACGGCCGCGTGGTGTTCGTGCGCTACGCACTGCCCGACGAGGTGGTCCGGGTGCGTGTGGTGTCCGAGCGCGGATCCTATTGGCACGCCGATGTTGTCGAGGTCCTCGAGGCCTCGCCCGATCGGATCGACTCGTTGTGCTCCATCGCGGGTTCGGAGGGTTCCGGGTGTTGCGATCTGGCGTTCGTCGATCCTGCCGCCGCCCGCCGGATCAAGGGCGATGTGGTGGCCAACCAGCTGAGCAGGCTCGGCGGGTTCGAGTGGTCCGGGCAGGCCGAGGAGGTGGGAACGGTGGGCGCCACCGGCTGGCGCACGCGTGTCCGACTGGACGTCTCGGACTCCGGTCGCGCCGGGTTCCACCGTTACCACAGCGATGAGTTGGCCGAATCGCTGCATTGTGCGCAGCTGCCCGCCGGGATGCTCGACGGCCTCGACGGATCGCGTTGGCCGCCAGGGGCACAGCTGCACATCGCCGTCGACGATCTCGGCCGTCGCCATATCGTGCAGGCCGGACCGCGAACCGGGCGCAAGGCGAGCACCCGTGTGGTGGAGGGTGACTACGAGGCCGTGCAGGAGATCGGCGATCGGCGGTGGCGCGTTCCGGTGACGGCGTTCTGGCAGGCGCACAAGGACGCGCCGCGCACCTACAGCGAGCTCATCGGCCGGGTCGCCGGTGCCCAGCCGGGTGGCACGGCGTGGGATCTGTACGGCGGTGCCGGGGTGTTCGCGTCGGTGCTGGCCGACGCGGTCGGGGAGAGCGGCCGGGTTGTCACCGTCGACACCTCCCGCGGTGCGGCGCGTTCGGCGCGGGCGGCGCTCTCGGATGCCCCGCAGGTTTCGGTGGTGACCGATTCGGTGCGCCGGGTGGTGGCCGCCGAACGGTCCCGTCCCGACGTCGCGGTGCTGGACCCGCCGCGCTCGGGTGCCGGCCGTGAGATCATCGAGGCGCTGGCCGGTGTGCCGAGGATCATCCATATCGGTTGTGAGGCAGCATCATTCGCGCGGGATATCGGTGAGTACCGACGACACGGCTACGACGTGGAGTCGCTGCGGGTTTTCGACTCTTTCCCGCTGACCCACCATGTCGAATGTGTGGCGGTGCTGACGCGCTGACTCAGGCCGCGCGGCCAGAACATTCCGGCGCGCGATCTGCGGCGGCGTCGAGGCCTGACTGAGTCCGCGAGACTACGTGTTTTTGCGCGAAAAGGCTGAATTCTCGCCACAAACCGTAGTGTCGTGGAGGGCGAAGAGTTGTGCCGACTTGACGGAACGTTGGGTTTTCCCAACAATTGCTTGTATGAGTCCGGTGAAACGGGGTGAAACGCTCCCGATCCACAACCGCATCCGCGTTCTGCGCGCGGAGCGCGGTATGAGCCGGGCCGACCTGGCGGCCCTCATCGAGGTCAACCCGCAGACCGTCGGTGCGCTGGAGCGGGGCGATCATTACCCGAGCCTCGATCTCGCGTTCCGCATCTGCGATGTGTTCGATCTTCCGGTCGAGGCGGTGTTCTCGCGGACCGAGTTCGCACCGTTGTCCGGCCAGGTCTACCGACGCGACAAGGGAGGCGATTGACAATGGCTGACGCGGATGTGATCGAGCGCTACCAGAACTTCCGGACCAGGCGGTTCCTGAAACAAGAACAGGTGTGGGAGAACTCGCTCCCCGGTTGGCGCAGCAGGCGGCGCAGGCGGATCCTCGTGGGAGTCCTCGCGGTGACGTTCGTGGCGATGTTCGGCGTCAGCGTCTTGTGCGCATTCGGCGTGTCCTGGGCGCCACTGCTGTGGCTACCCGCGTGCGTGGTGTTCTTCCCGGCCTGGATCGCCATGCAGATCGTGTCCAGCCGTCGCGGCGACGCGCCGCAGGGCGCCCTCGACGAATTCGAGATAGCCCAGCGCAACAGTGCCCGGTCGATCGGGCTCACGGTCACCCAGAACCTCGTGATGATCCCGGTGCTCTATCTCGTCTTCGGGTCTGTCATCACCGGGGGCACCGATCCCAACATGGCGTACGCGGGCGGCTTGATGGCTTTGACGACGTTGCTCATCGGCGGCTGCACCCCGGCGATGATCCTGGGCTGGACCCGCCCCGACCCCGAACCGGACGTCTGAGCTCAGGCGCGCAGCGCGGTCGACAGCAGGTCGAACAGCCGAGCATCCCAGTCGCCGACCCGTCCGGTGCGTGCTCGTTCGGCGACGTACGCGCCGACGACGGCATCGATGAGCGCCTCTGGATCGATATCGGCCGAGATGCTGCCGTCGGACTTGAGCTCGTCGATGACAACGACCAGCGCCGCCCGTTGGTTGCCGAGGACTTCCCGGAACAGTCCGCTGAACTCTGGGTCTTCATCGGTCAGGAGTGAGGCGAAGCCGCCGAATCCGATGCCTCCGTCGACTGCGGCGACGGCGTTGCGCACCAGCCAGTGCAGCCGATCGGTGGTGTCGGCGCGGGGCGGTGGCGGCGTCGGTGTCATCAACTCCGAAAGAGCGGCGCGCAGCATGGCGCGCCGGTCCTGGTGGCGGCGGTAGATGGTGGTCTTGGCGATTCCCGAATGGGCCTGCACCGCTTGGATCGTCACCGCTGCGGGTCCCGCTGACCGCAACAGGTGCAGCGCGGCGTCGGTGATCCGACTGCCGACCGCATCGGAATCTGCCATCGATGGTGTCCTCTCGGTCCCGGGGATGTCCTTCCTGCATTATGCGCTACGGTATACGTATCGCTACGCGACGCGTAGCGTAGCTCAGGGAGGAGTGAACGATGAAGAAATGGAAGGGCACGACCGTCATCTATCTCGGCTACGTCAGCCTGCTTGTCGGATTCCTGTGCCTCGGCCTGACCGTCGCCGCCCTGGCGGCGCGGAGCCCGTGGGTCATCGCGACCGCCGCAATGATGGTCAGTGCCTTCGTCGCGGCCGTCATCGGTGTACGGAAGGGCCTTCGCCGCGGGGTTTCCAGCCTGTGGGCCGAACAGCGCCCGTCCGATGACGCCGAGCGGTATCTGGCCAGTTACCGCGGCGGACGGCGAGCCGCGCCCGAGGCGACCGTGGATGCGTCCGTCGTCGGCTCCCGGGCGGCCTGACCCGGCAACCGGTAATCTCCGTACCGGTGTGCCGGGAAGTCTGGTCGGCGTTCATATCGCGCTGACCAAGGGAGCTTGATGAACAACCGCAGACTTCTCACCCTCGGCTCATGGCCGGAGGCCAAGCGGGTCTCGGAGATCCTGCGCAAGGAGACCGTCGGCGGCGTCATCCTGCTCATCGCCGCCGCAGCCGCCATCATCTGGGCCAATTCACCATGGGCGGACCGCTATTTCGCCATGCGGGACTTCGAGATCGGTGCCGAGCCGTTCGGATTGCATCTGTCTCTGTCGATCGGGCACTGGGCCGCCGACGGGCTGCTGGCGATCTTCTTCTTCGTGGTGGGTCTCGAGCTCAAGCGGGAGTTCGTCGCCGGCGATCTGCGCGACCCGGGCCGCGCAGCGCTGCCCATCGCCGCAGCCGTGGGCGGCATGGCGGCGCCCGCGCTGATCTTCGCCGCCATCGCCTGGCGCGGCGGCGAGGACGCCCTGCACGGCTGGGCGATCCCCACCGCGACCGATATCGCGTTCGCCGTCGCCGTGCTCGCGGTGATATCCACCCATCTGCCGTCGGCGCTGCGGATGTTCCTGCTGACGTTGGCGGTGGTCGACGATCTACTGGCCATCACGGTGATCGCGGTGTTCTACACCGACGACCTCGACATCGGTGTACTCGCTGCGGCGTTCATCCCGCTGGCCGTGTTCGCGCTCTGCGTGCAACGGGGCATCAAGGCCTGGTGGATCCTGATCCCGCTGTCGGTCGCGACGTGGGTCCTGATGCACGAATCCGGTGTGCACGCGACCGTTGCCGGGGTGCTGCTGGGCTTCGCCGTACCCGTGCACCGGTCGGTCACCCGCGCCGGTGACGACCTCGGCTCCGGCATGGCCGAATACTTCGAGCGCAAGACCCGCCCACTATCGGCCGGAGTGGCCATCCCGGTGTTCGCCTTTTTCGCCGCGGGTGTCGCACTCGGTGGATTCAGCGGTTTGGCCCAGGCGCTGACGAACCCGATCACGCTGGGCATCGTGGCCGGGCTGGTCCTCGGCAAGCCGATCGGCATCTTCTGCACCACCTGGACGTTGTCGAAGCTCACCCGCGCCGAACTGGACAGCTCGCTGCGCTGGGTCGACGTGATCGGGGTGTCGATGTTGGCAGGCATCGGATTCACCGTGTCGTTGCTGATCGGTGATTTGGCTTACAGCGACGCGACACGCGCGGAGTTCGTGAAGGTCGGGGTGCTGACGGGTTCGCTCATTGCGGCAGTGTCGGCCGCGGTGGTGCTGGCCACCAGAAATGCCGCATACCGCCGAATTCAGGAAGCCGAAACGGCCGACGATGATCATGACGGAGTGCCCGACATCTACCAGCCTCGACAGGACTGACCCATGGTGCGTGGGTAAGCTGGCGGGATGCTTAAACAGATCCGCGGACCAGCAGATCTACAGCGCCTGTCGCAGTCCCAGCTCACCGAGCTGGCCGGCGAAATCCGTGAATTCCTGATTCACAAGGTAGCTGCAACCGGCGGACATTTGGGCCCCAACCTCGGCGTCGTCGAGCTCACCCTGGCTCTGCACCGGGTGTTCGACTCGCCGCACGACCCGATCATCTTCGACACCGGGCACCAGTCCTATGTCCACAAGATCCTGACCGGCCGCGCAGATGACTTCGATCAGCTGCGTATGAAGGACGGCCTGTCGGGTTATCCGTCGCGGGCCGAGAGCGAGCACGACTGGGTCGAATCGAGCCATGCCAGCACCGCGCTGTCCTATGCCGACGGGCTGGCCAAGGCGTTCGAGCTGTCCGGGCATCGCAATCGCCATGTCGTCGCCGTCGTCGGTGACGGGGCGCTGACCGGCGGTATGTGCTGGGAGGCGCTGAACAACATCGCCGGATCCGACCGCCCGGTGGTCATCGTCGTCAACGACAACGGGCGCAGCTACGCGCCCACCATCGGCGGACTGGCCGATCACCTGGCCGCCCTGCAGTTGCAGCCCGGGTACGAGAAGTTCCTCGAACGCGGCCGCGATGTCGTGCGCGGGGTCCCCGTCATCGGTGAGATCTGCTACCAGTGCATGCACAGCGTCAAGGCCGGCCTCAAGGACGCGCTGCAGCCCCAGGCCATGTTCACCGATCTGGGTCTGAAGTATGTCGGTCCCATCGACGGTCATGACGAGCACGCCGTCGAGGCGGCGCTGCGGCACGCCCGTGGTTTCAACGCGCCCGTCATCGTGCACGTCGTCACCCGCAAGGGCATGGGCTACGGGCCGGCCGAGGCCGACGTCGCCGAGCAGATGCACGCCTGCGGTGTGATCGACCCGCTGACCGGTCTGGCGACCTCCGAATCGGCGCCGGGCTGGACCGGGACGTTCTCCGATGAGCTCATCCGGATCGCCCGACGGCGCCGCGATATCGTCGCGATCACCGCGGCCATGCCCGGTCCCACGGGACTGAGCGCATTCGGCCAGCAATATCCGGATCGGCTGTTCGATGTTGGTATCGCAGAACAGCATGCGATGACGTCGGCGGCCGGGCTGGCGATGGGTGGAATGCACCCGGTGGTCGCGGTGTATTCGACCTTCCTCAACCGCGCCTTCGACCAGATGATGATGGACGTCGCGCTGCACAACCTACCGGTGACGATCGTGCTCGACCGTGCGGGCGTGACCGGGCCCGACGGCGCCAGCCACAACGGTGTGTGGGACATGTCGATCCTGGGGATCGTGCCAGGGATGCGGGTGGCCGCCCCGCGCGACGCCGCCCGGCTGCGCGAGGAGTTGGGCGAAGCGCTGGAGGTCAAGGACGGGCCGACGGCAATCCGGTTCCCCAAGGGTGCTGTCGGAGAAGATATTCCGGCGCTGGAGCGGTGCGACGGTGTCGATGTCCTGGCCAAACCCGGACCGGGACTGTCCGAGGATGTGCTGCTGATCGCGGTCGGTTCGTTCGCCCAGATGGGTCTGGCCACCGCGCAGCGCCTGCAGCAGCAGGGGATCGGTGTCACCGTCGTCGATCCGCGGTGGGTGCTTCCCGTGCCCGAGGCGTTGCAGGCCATGGCCAAGGCCCACAAGTTGGTGGTCACCGTCGAGGACAACGGTCTGCACGGAGGTATCGGATCCTCGGTGTCGGCGGCGTTGCGGCACAACGAGATCGACGTGCCGTGCCGTGACGTCGGTGTGCCGCAGGAATTCCAGGTGCACGCGTCGCGCGGTGAGATCCTCGCCGAGGTCGGCCTGACCGATCAGCACATCGCCCGACAGATCACCGGATGGGTCGCCGCGCTGGGATCGGCCGTGGGAGACCGGGTCGAGAACAGCGTCGACTGACGGCGTTGTGCTCAGGCGTCCTCGTCGGGCGCAGCCGCCAGGCGGCGCTGGCGTAGCACCCATGCCGCGACCGCCAGGACCAATACCAGTGCGCCGAGCACCCCGGTCTGCACGATGGTCCTGGCGAACTCCGGCCCCTGGCCGACCAGCTTCGCCGCCTCCACCGACTGCACCACGATCTCTTTGATGCAGGCCAGGATTCCGACGATCAGGAACGGTTCGACGGCAATCTCGTGGGATCGCAGGCTGGTGCGTACCGCGTAGAGCAGTTCGACGAAGATGAAGATCAGCAGCACGCCGTCCAGCAGTTCCAGCATGACGTTGGAAGTGGGTGCGTCCAGAAGTGAGAACATGGTCTTGACCTGGGCGACCAGCAGGGCCACCGCGCCAGCGACAAGGATCACCGCGATGCCCCAGTACACCGCGTCCTCGACGATGCTCAGGACGCGGTCGGCGAACCGCTGGCGGTCCTTCTCGTCGTGTGTTTCGTCTTTCTCGGCCATGTCGGCTACCCGTCGGACGGTGTGGTCAAGGCTTCGGTCAGCACCGGTACCGTCAGCTCCCGCTGCCATGGGCGCGCCCCGGCCTGTATGAGGTAATCCTCGACCGCTGCCCGCACATCGGGCACCGGCTGCCAGTCCCAGCACAATCGGCGCACGGTGTCGGGCGTCAGCAGATTCTCCGTCGGCACCGAGACGCGTTCGGACAACTCGGACAGGGCGGCGCGCGCGGCCTCGAGACGTTCGGCGGCCTCCGGCTTGCGCCGTGACCAGCGGGCCGGCGGTGGCGGGCCGGTCGTGGGCTCGGCACCCGTCGGCGGATCCGGGTCGGTGCGGGCCCTGGCCAACGCGTCCAGCCACACCTGCGCACTGCGGCGCTGTCGACTGCCGCCGAAAACCGGCAAGGCAGTCAACTTTTCGATGGTGTCCGGGTTGCTGGTGGCGGCGCTGACGATCGCGGCGTCGGGCAGGATGCGTCCTGGGGCGATATCGCGGCGCTGCGCGATGCGGTCGCGGGTGACCCACAGTTCGCGCACGGCGGCCAGGGCGCGCGGGTCGCGCACCTTGTGGATACCCGATGTCCTACGCCAGCGGTCACGCCGGGTGACCGTCGGTTCGGCGGTGCGCAGATACTCGAATTCCTGTGCCGCCCAGTCGGATTTGCCCTGCTCGGCCAACACCGCGGCGAGCGCCTCCCGCAGCTCCAGCAGTACCTCGACGTCCAGCGCCGCGTAGTTGAGCCAGTCCGCGGGCAACGGACGCTTGGACCAGTCGGCGGCACCGTGACCCTTCACCAGACCGAGGCCCAGCAGTCTGCGCACCATCTCGGCGAGGTTGACCCGCTCGAAACCGGCCAGCCGCGCGCCCAATTCGGTGTCGTACAGCCGAGGTGGTGTCATACCCAACTCCGCAAGGCAGGGCAGATCCTGGTCGGCGGCGTGTAATACCCACTCGTCGGTGCTGAGCACCTCGGCCAGCGGCGCCATGACCTTCAGCGCGTCACCACCGTGATTGACGGGGTCGATCAGGATGATGCCCGACCCGGCGCGTTTGATCTGAATCAGGTAGGCGCGGTTGGAGTATCGGAAGCCCGACGCGCGTTCGGCATCGATCGCGAACGGGCCCGAGCCGGCGGCCAGCAGGTCGGCTGCCTTGACCATGTCGCTGGGGTACAGCGCGACCGGCGGCACGCCGCCGGCGGGTGCCAGCAGGGGAGTCGCCTCGGGTTCGGGCGCGGCCCCGGAGTCCTCTGATTCGGTCATGTCAGGCGCGGGTGCGGGATCCCAAGCTCGTCACGCCGGCCGGCGGTAACCCGGCAGCATGCTCCAGCACCTCGCAGAACGCCTGGACGTGCGGGCCGAGCTCCAGATCGGTTGCCGTCCACGAGGCGCGCAGTTCGAGCTGATGGGCGCGCGGCGGGCCGGAGATGTCGCCGTAGCGCACCGACGTGGTGGCGGTGACGGTGCCGCCGAGGGCGGTGACCGCCTGCGCGTGCGCGGCGAGTGCGTCGGCCAGCCAACTCCACGCGACCTCCGGGAGTAGCGGATCGACGGCCTCGGTGGAGTCCAGGTCGGCCTGGATGTAGGCGACCAGTCGCATGGTGCCGTCCCAGGCCTCGGCACCCTCGGGATCGTGTAGCAGGATCAGGCGGCCGAAGGCGTCGCCGTCGGAGCGTTCCGGAACCACCGCGACCTCGGGATGGCGGACCTCGGCGCCCAGCGCGTAGCTGAACGGAGCCAATCGCTGCGGGGGGCGGATCGGACCCAGCTCGATCTCCGGCCGCACGGTTGCGGCATTCATCGCCGCAACTGCGGTCCGGAATTGAGCCGGTTCGACGGATGTCACAGTCAGCGACGCTAGCCCCAACTGCTCTCAGCCTTGCGCAGGCGCGCCGTCTTTCGGGCGCGTGGCAACATAGGTGCCGATGAGCACCCGTCGTGACCTGCCAGAGTCGCCATTTCTGGCCGCCGCTACCGGCCGCACCCCGTCCCACACCCCGGTGTGGTTCATGCGGCAGGCCGGGCGTTCGCTACCCGAATACCGTGCGCTGCGCGCCAACCACAAGATGCTGGAGGCCTGCTTCGACTCCGAACTGGTCTGCGAGATCACCCTGCAACCGGTACGCAGGCACAAGGTGGACGCGGCCATCCTGTTCTCCGACATCGTGGTGCCCCTGCGGGCCGCCGGTGTCGCCCTGGACATCGTCCCCGACGTCGGACCGGTGATCGAGCATCCGATCCGCACGACGGCCGACGTGGCCGCGCTCACACCGCTGGAGCGCGCGCAGGTCGCCCCGGTCAGCAACGCGATATCGCTGCTGGTGGCCGCGCTGGGGGACGTTCCACTGATCGGATTCGCCGGCGCCCCGTTCACGCTGGCGTCCTACCTGGTGGAGGGCGGCCCGAGCCGCAACCACGAGAAGACCAAGGCCATGATGCTCGGCGAGCCGCAGACCTGGCACGCCCTGATGGCCTCGCTGACCGACCTCACGATCGAATTCCTGGAGGCGCAGCTGGACGCCGGTGTCGACGCCATCCAGCTCTTCGACTCCTGGGCGGGCACGCTGTCGCTGGCCGACTACCGCGCCTACGTCCTGCCGCACAGTTCGCGGATCTTCGCGACGCTGGCTCCCCGCGGCGTGCCGATGACGCACTTCGGGGTCGGTACCGCCGAACTGCTCGGTGCCATGGGTGAGGCCGGCGCGACGATGGTCGGGGTGGACTGGCGTACCTCGCTGACCGCGGCGGCCCAGCGGGTGGGCCCCGGAAAAGCACTGCAGGGCAACCTCGATCCGGTGACGTTGTTCGCCGGCTGGCCGGCCGTCGAGCGCGCCGCGCGTGCCGTCGTCGAGGACGGCCGCGCCGCGGTGGCCGCGGGCGCGGCCGGACACGTCTTCAACCTCGGTCACGGTGTGCTGCCCGCCACCGACCCCGAGGTGGTGACCGACCTGGTCGCGCTGGTGCATTCGTTGTGACCACGTACTGCGTTGTCGGCGGCGGAATCTCGGGGTTGGCCGCCGCCTACCGGCTGCGGGTCGCAGCCGGTCCGGATGCCGAGATAACGCTCTTCGACCCCGCCGACCGGCTCGGCGGGGTGCTGCGCACCGAACAGGTCGGTGGCATGACGATGGATCTGGGTGCCGAGGCGTTCATCACGCGCAGGCCCGAGGTCCCCGCGCTGCTCGCCGAACTGGGGCTGACCGACCGCCAGGTCGCCAGCGCCGGTGCGCGGCCGCTGATCTACAGCCAGGGCACGCTGCACCCGCTGCCCGCCGGCACCCTGCAGGGGGTGCCCGCGCATGCCGAGTCGGTGGCCGGATTGGTCGACGAGGCGACCGTCGCACGGATAGCCGACGAACCCCGCCGCCCGCTGAACTGGCGGCCGGGCGCGGATCCCTCGGTCGCCGAGCTGATCGGGGACCGCTTCGGCGCCCAGGTCGTCACCAGGTCGGTGGAACCGCTGCTGACCGGTGTCTACGCCGGGTCGGCCGCCACCATCGGGGTGCGCGCGGCGTTCCCGGCGCTGGCGGCCGCGCTGGACCGCGGTGCCCGCAGCCTCACCGAGGCGGTGCGCACCGCCCTGCCGCCGCCGCAGCCCGGTCCGGTCTTCGGTGCGCTCGACGGCGGCTACACGGTGCTCGTCGATGAGCTGGCCCGTCGCGCCGGGGCGCGTTGGGCGCAGGTCGGCATCGAACGGGTGACGCGATCACCGCGCGGCTGGGACCTGGTCGACGACGAGAGCAGGCACTGGTCGGCCGATGCGGTCGTGCTGGCCGTGCCCGCGCCGCGGCTGGCCCGCCTGATCGAACACGTCGCGCCGCGCAGCGCGGCGATCGCGCGCGACATCCCGGTGGCCTCCACCGCCCTGGTGGCGCTCGCCCTGCCCGGCGGCACACCGCTGCCCGACCAGTCGGGTGTGCTGGTTGCCAGCGGCGAGGCGTTGCACACCAAGGCCATCACCCTGACCTCCCGCAAGTGGGGCAGGCGCGGCAATGTGGAGCTGGTGCGGTTGTCCTACGGACGGTTCGGGGACAGCCTGGCCCGTAGCGTCGGTGACGACGAGCTGTTGAGCTGTTCGCTCGCCGACCTGCAGCAGGTGTTCGGGATCAGCACCGACCCGGTCGATTTCCGGGTGCAGCGCTGGATCGAGGCGATGCCGCAGTACGGGCCCGGCCATGCCGATCGGGTGGCGGAGTTGCGCGCCGGACTACCGCCGACATTGGCCGTTGCCGGTGCCTACCTCGACGGGATCGGGGTGCCCGCATGCGTGGGGTCCGGCACGACGGCGGCGGCACGGCTGGTGGCAGGATAGCCATATGGCCAAGCTCGATTACGACTCGCTCAACTCGATGACCCGGTACATGATGATCTCGGTGTTCGCCGTCCAGCCGGAGGCGCTCGATGCCGATCGCAGTGCCGTCATCGACGAGACCGCGACCTTCCTCAAGCAGCAGGAGGAGGGCGACGTCGTCGTCCGAGGCCTCTACGACGTCTCCGGCTTCCGGGCCGATGCCGACTACATGATCTGGACGCACGCCGAACGCGTCGAGGATCTGCAGGCCACCTACAAGGCCTTCCGGCGCACCACCCTGGGGTTGGCCAGCGATCCGGTGTGGAGCGTCGTCGCCCTGCACCGGCCCGCGGAATTCAACAAGAGCCACGTCCCGGCGTTCATCGCCGGTGAGGATCCCGGCGACTACATCTGCGTGTATCCCTTTGTGCGGTCCCTGGATTGGTACCTGCTGCCCGACGACGAGCGCCGCAAGATGCTCGTCGAGCACGGGATGGCCGGCCGGGAGTACCCGGATGTGCGTGCCAATACCGTGCCGGCGTTCGCCCTTGGTGACTACGAGTGGATCCTGGCCTTCGAGGGGCCGGATCTGGCCCGCATCGTCGAGCTGATGTGGAAGCTGCGCTATACCGACGCCCGGCGCCACGTCCGCGAGGAGACGCCGTTCTTCACCGGTCCGCGGGTGGGTGTCGAACAGCTGTTGACCGCCCTGCCGTGAACCCAGGCCCCGACCGGATGCGCGTCGACCTGATTGTTTGCTAGCGTTTGACGATGCCGACAGTCGCCCGGGTGGGGGGCGGGGCCGCGGTCACCACCATCGCGTTCTCCGTGTGGCTGCTCACCGGGTGGGGTTCACCCGATGTGCGGGTGGCGGTCGAAGATCTCGCGTTCATCGTGATCTCGGTCTTCGTGACCGGTTGCTGTATGTACGCGGCATGGCGTGCCCAGGGACGGCAGCGGGTGGTCTGGGGCTGTGTCAGTACCGGCATGGTCGGCTACACCTCGGGCTCGGTGATCTGGGCGTATTACGAGGTGTGGCAGGTGGCATCGCCGTTCCCCTCGATCGCCGACGTGGCCTATCTGGTGTTGCCGATCTTTGTCTGTATAGGTTTGCTGGCTGTCCCGCATGCGGCGTCCGGCTACACCCACGGCAGGCTGGCGCTCGACGGCGTCATCGTGGCGGTCGCGTTCTTCCAGATCGGCTGGTGGACGGTGATGGACACCATCCTGCAGTCCGACGGGGCCGGTCGTTTCCTGCTGGGGATCGCGCTGGCCTACCCGATGCTGGACCTCGGGGTGCTCACCGTGGCGGTGCTGGTCTTGGCCCGTGCGCCCGCCGGTCAGCGTCAGTCGCTCGCCCTGCTGGTCGGCGGTATGACGCTGATCGCCATCGGCGACGGCATCTTCGTCTTCACCAACACCCATGGCAACGAGTCGTGGGTGCCCTTTTCCAGCATCGGGTGGGCCCTCGGGCTGTTGCTGATCGCGCTGGCGGCCCTGACCTCCCGCAGACACCCCAGCACGCGGACCGATACCGATCAGCCGATCACCCGCGGCGCCATGTGGTTGCCCTACATCCCGATCGTGCTGGCCCTGGCCGCGGCGGCGATGCACTTTGCTGGATCGCCGGGGGTGCCGCCGGCCCTGTTGATCTCGGTGCTGCTCATCGTGCTGGTGCTGGTGCGGCAGTTCATCGTGGTGGGGGAGAACAGCCGGCTGCTGGAAACGGTGGCCGCTCAGGCCATGCGCGATCCACTGACCGGGCTGGCCAACCGCGCCCTGCTGCAGGACCGACTGACGCACGCGATGGCGCTGCACGAGCGCGACGACGAGGCCGTCACGGTGCTGTCGATGGACCTCGACGACTTCAAGCTCGTCAACGACGGACTGGGCCATCCGGCTGGTGATTCACTGCTGATCCAGGCCGCGGAGCGCATCGTCACCTGCACCAGGGCCGGCGATACCGTCGCCCGGATGGGTGGCGACGAGTTCGTCGTGCTGATGGAGGGTGACGAGGCCGCCGCGCGGTTGGTGGCCCACCACGTGGTGGCCGCGTTCGCCGATCCGTTCGTGGTCGACGGATATGAGTTGCGGCTCTGTCCCAGCGCGGGGTTGGCGGTCGCGAATTCCGAGGGAACCCGGCTGTCGGCCGATGATCTGCTCAAGCGGGCCGATCTGGCGATGTATGCCGCCAAGCGCGGCCGCATCACCGGTGTGCACATCTACTCCGACGAGGACGTGCCCGCCGGCGTGGCCGATCCGGTGCAGTTGCGTCGGGGGGCTGCCGACAGCGCACATGACAGCGCGGTGGCGTTCCAGATGCTGGGCCAACTGCGCCATGCCATCGACAACTTCGAGCTCACGCTGGTCTATCAGCCCAAGGTCGACCTGCTCGACGCATCGATCATCGGGGTCGAGGCCCTGGTCCGCTGGCCACATCCCGATCGCGGGCTCCTCGGGCCGGACCAGTTCCTGCAACTGGTCCGCGATCACGGATTGATGCGCCCCATCAACGAACTGGTTCTTGAACAGGCGCTCGGCCAGGTGGCCATCTGGCGCGATCTGGGGTTCCGGGTTCCGGTCGCGGTCAACATCTTTGCGCCCTCGCTGTCCGACTTCGGCCTGCCGGACCGAATCCAGCGTGCGCTGCGGGCACGGGATCTGCCGTTCGAGAGCCTGACCGTCGAGATCACCGAGGATCTGCTGCTCGACAACCGCGAGATGGCCGCCACGGCGATCGATCAATTGCGTGCCAGCGGTGTCCGGGTGGCCATCGACGATTTCGGCAGCGGCTACTCGGCCCTGTCGTACCTGCGGGATCTGCACATCGACGAACTGAAGTTGGACAAGGGGTTCGTCACCGCCATCACCGAGGATCGCCGGGCCGGCGCCATCGTGCGGGCGGTGATCGACCTGGCTCGTGAACTCGGGCTGAGCACGGTGGCCGAGGGCGTGGAGAATGCCGAAACCGCCTCGCTGTTACGGGAGTACGGCTGCCAGGTGGGGCAGGGCTACTACTTCAGCGAACCGTTGTCACCGGCGGATCTGCTGGCGCTGCTCAGGACCCGGCGGCAGGAACGAGACGCAGCGATATCGAGTTGATGCAGTAGCGCTGGTCGGTGGGCGTGGGGTAACCCTCGCCTTCGAAGACATGTCCGAGGTGGCTGTGGCAGTTGGCGCAGATGACCTCGATGCGGGTCATGCCCAGCGAGTCGTCACGACGCAGGATCACCGCCTCGGAGTCGGCCGGATCGAAGAAAGACGGCCACCCGCAGTGGGATTCGAACTTCTCGGTGCTGCGGAACAGTTCAGCCCCGCAGGCCCGGCACTCGTAGACCCCGGCGGTCTTGGTGTCGGTGTACTCGCCGGTGAACGGCCGCTCGGTACCCGCGCGGCGCAGCACCTGGAATTCGGCGGGATTGAGCTTCTCGCGCCATTGGTCGTCTGTCAGCTCGATCTTGGGACCAGGGGTCGTCATGATTTCACGCTAGCGCGCCGATCGGCATCCGTCATCCACGGCGGATCGATACCGGAATCCAGCCTGCCTTCGGCCTTCGCGTCCAGGTAGCGGAAGTACAGCACGCAGAACACGACGATCAACAGCAGTGACCAGCCGTAGGTGATCTTCATGTATTCCAGGAAGCGCCCGGTGGTCGGCCAGTGCGCCAGCAGCCAGCGGTCCATCGTCATGAACCCGTATACCGCAAGCCAGGCCGGCCAGTTGTGCAGCACCGAGTTGCGCAGCACCACCGTCATCAAGAACGGGAACAGCATGGTCGAGTAGTAGCCCTGGCCCAGCGAGAGCACCAGGAACGACGCCGTCAGCAGCACACCGGAGGAGGTCAGCAGCCAGAACAGCGGGTCGCGTTCGCGGTAGTACTTGTAGAGCAGGTACAGGCTGCCTGCGGCCAACAGCAGGAACAGGATGCGCAGGGACAGGATCAGCCACATCGGCAGGCCGTAGTAGATGCCGTTGCCCAGAATCGAGGAGTTGAAGTAGTCGCGCGTCTCCAGGATGTAGGGCAGCGTCCGGTGCACGAAGCTCATCGGGTCCGACACCAGCGGCCAGGCGGCCGCGTTGAAGACCAGCGGAACACCGAAAGCCGTGATCAAGGTGTAGAACTGGCGGTTGAGTACCGGCAGCAACAACAGTGGCGCCAGGGATGGTTTGACCACCAGCGTCAGGCCGATCGCGGCGCCTGCCAACAGTTCTGCGGTGCGTCCGCCCTTGAGCAGGAACCGGAAGAACAGCACCGCGCCCAGCAGCATGCAGCCGTTGATATTGGTGAAAACCAGTGTGTTCGTGACGGATTCGGTGCAGAACATGGCCAGCACCAAGGCGGGCGCGGCCACCGAGGACAGCGTGTAGTTGAACATCCGCAACAGCAGATATGCCGCGATCAGGAATGCGATCACATTGAACGTGATGTACCAGTAGCGGGCGGCATCGACGGGCAGATAGCCGAACGGGGCGAGCAACAGCGTGCCGCCGGGCGGGTACAGGTAGTGCGGGTCGACGTGATCGAAGTTCTCGTTGTAGATGTCCCAGCCCATTTTGAAATTGATGACGGCCCGGTAGACGGGCCCGAAGTCATCGGTGATGTAGCCGTTGGTGCCCAGCACATAGCTGCGGTGGATCACCGAGAGGATGGCGATGGGCCACAGAACCGACCGCAGGATCGTTGCCGTCGACGGCGGTGTGGTGCTGGGACGGAACGCGTTCAGGACGGACTGCTGGAACGACACCTGCGCAATTTACACCGGGTGTCCTGACGGCCCACTCAGGCAGGGCAGAACGTGTCGGTCTCGGGCAGGGTGCCTGTTTCCAGATAACCGATCACCGGGGGCAGCGCGCACGGCGAGTAGACGCTGGCGCCGTGGCCGATGCCCTGGAAGATCACCCGCTTGCTGTTGGACCCGGCGTTGATGATGGTGGCGGCGACCGCGGCGACGCCCTCGTTGCCGATGACGGGATCGTTCTGCACACCGAGCAGCAGGGTGGGGATTTTCAGATCTTTGGGGTCCTCGGATGCCGAACCGCTGGGCCAGCTCAGGCAGTTCACCATGCGCAGCGCGCCGACGGTGCCGAACTGGGGGTAGGTGCGGTTCCAGGCGACGACGAGTTCGCGGACGCGGTCGGGGGTGGGCCGGTTGAGCGCATCGCTGCAACTGTTGACGAACTGGCCGTCGGTCTGGCGCAGATCCTCGGCCTGGGCGATCAGATCGGTCATGGCGCCGGTGTCACCGCCGCGGGCGGCGGCGATGGCACCGCCGAGCGCGTTGGTCGCGGCCACCCGGTCACCGCGCGGGAAGGCCAGCGCGGTGGTGATGGCGTCGGCGACCGCGGCCTCGGAGGCACCGTTGGGTCCACGTCCCTCGCGGGCGGCCTTGAGCAGCGCATCGACCGCGCCCTTGGGGTCCGGACTCAGCGGGCAGTTGATGGCGGTGCACTGTGCGGCGAAGGCATCCAGCGCGGCCTGCTGGCCCTTGACCCGCTGCTCGGCGGCCGATTCGGCGCCGATCGCCAGCGGCAGGGGGGAGTCCAGCACCAGACGGGACACCTTCTCCGGGTGCGAGCCGGCGTAGGCCAGTGCGACCTGGGCACCGTTGCCGATCCCGAGCAGCGCAATCGTCGGCACGTCCCAGGTGCTGCGCAACCGCTCGATGTCCTCGGCGGCGTGGGCGTTGTCGTAGGCCGAGTCGCCGGGGGCGATGGTGTCGGTGCAGGTCGTGGTGGCGGTCTGGGCGATCGCGCTGAGTTTGGCCACCGGATCGTCACCGGTTTCGAACTGGGTCTGGTCGATCATCTCCTGGCGGTCGAACAGGTCGCGGCAGTCGATGGCCTTGGACAGACCCATGCCGCGGCGGTCGACCGCGACGATCGGGTTCGTCTTCAGGATGTCGGTTCCCGACCGGGACAGCCAGACCGGCAGCTGGGTCGACGACGGGAGGTCGCTGCCGGTGGTGAACACCAGCGGCCCGGCGTCGGTCGGGGTGGCGGCGGTGCGGGCCCGGACCACACCGATCGGGATCGTCCCGTTGGCACCCTTGATCGGATCGAGGTCGGCGTCGTAGGTCGCGCATTCGAGGGTCACACCGGACACCGGTGGCACGGCGGCATCACGGAACGTCTGCGCGGTGCAGTCCGACCAGTTCAATGCGCGGTCGTTATCGGCGCTCGGTGCCTCCCAGACCGGCGGTCCGGAGGCGGCGGGTGTGGTTTCCGGAGCGCCCTGCGGGCCGGCGCCCTCGTCGGTGGCGTACTGCGGGTTGGCGGCCAGCAGTGGCGCACACGAGGTCAGCAACACGGCGACCGCGGAAACACCGAGTGCCCTCATCACCGGGCGGACTCCTCGAGCCGCCGCGCTCCTGCCCGCCGTAACCATGCCGACCACAGTAGCGATCACGCCCGCTGGATCAGTGGCGGCTGTAGCGCGTGTACAGATAACCCTCGTCGTCGGTCAGCGTGTGTCGGCGGCGCATCCGGGTGATCGCCTCGTCATGGCCGTCGGTGATGCGCTTACCCGAACCGCCTACCAGGGTCGGTGCGATCGTCAGGCACAGTTCATCGAGCAATCCCGCGGAGATCAGCGCGCCGAGCAGGCTGGGGCCACCCTCGGTGAGCACCCGCGGCAGGCCCAGCCCGGCCAGCGTGTCCAGTGTGGTGGCCAGGTCGACGGTCCCGGGGTCACCGGGGGCCGAGCAGTCGTACACCCGCGCCAGCCCGGCGAACTCGGCGCGCGCCTCCTCGGCGGACTCGTGGGTGGTCAGGATCAGTGGCGGTACCTCGGTCTGGGTGAACACCGGCAGGCTGTGGTCCAGCCGTGCGCTGCGGGTGACCATGGCGATGGGCGGCACCTCGGCCTGGCGGCGGGCGTTCCGCGCCTGGCGTTCGGCCGCGCCCAGCTGCGCACCGGAATAGCCTTCGACGCGCACCGTGCCCGCGCCGACGAGCACCACATCGGCGAGCTCGCGCAGCAGCCGGTAGAGCGCGCGGTCCCCGTCGCCGCCAAGGACGCCGGATTTCCCGTCGGCGGTCGCCGCTCCGTCGAGGCTGGTGATGAAGTTGGCCCGCACCCAGCAGGAATCGAGCTTCTCGGGGTAGGCGTACAGCTCGGAAAGCCCGGCGCCGGCGTCATCGACCGGGCCCAGCGTTGTGAAATCCGTCCCAGCGGCGCTATCCGACATGGGTTTCATTGCAGCACGTCGATAAGGTGCACGACATGCAAAGCGGCACCGGGGTCGATGGTTTGGTGGATCGGCACCCCAAGGTGACGCCGGAACAGCTGGTCGCGCGCCTGGTGCCACCGCCGACCTTCGCCGATGTCAGCTTCGACACCTACCGTCCCGATCCCGCCGAGCCGTCGCAGGCCGCGGCGGTCGAGCGGTGCCGAGAGTTCTGCGAGCAGGCGCTGCAGCGGCGGGCCGGCAAGAAGAAGCTGTTCGGTAAGCGGGAGGTGCTGCCCGGGGTGGGGGTGTACCTCGACGGCGGGTTCGGTGTCGGCAAGACCCACCTGCTGGCCTCCACCTACTACGCCCTGACCAACGCCGACGTCGCGCCGACGGCATTCGCGACGTTCGGTGAGCTCACCCAGCTGGCCGGGGTGTTCGGTTTCACCGAGTGCATCGAGCTGCTGAGCCAGTACATCGTGATCTGCATCGACGAGTTCGAGCTCGACGACCCTGGTAACACCACGTTGATCTCGCGGCTGCTCTCGGCACTCGTCGAGCGCGGGGTGTCGATCGCCGCCACCTCGAATACGTTGCCCGAACAGCTGGGTGAGGGCCGGTTCGCCGCACAGGATTTCCTGCGTGAGATCAACACGCTGGCCGCGATCTTCACGACCGTGCGGGTCGAGGGTCCCGACTACCGGCACCGCGGTCTGCCGCCGGCGCCGGAGCCGCTGTCCGATGACGAGGTGCGTGCCCGCGCCACCGGCGTCGACGGCGCGACGCTCGACGATTTCGACGCGCTGTGTGCCCACTTGGCGACCATGCATCCCTCCCGCTATCACGCGTTGATCGACGGGGTCCGGGAGGTGTTCATCACCGGGGTGCACCCGATCACCGACCAGAGTGTGGCGTTGCGGCTGGTGGCGCTGACCGACCGGCTCTACGACGCCGGCGTCCCGATCCTGGCCTCGGGGACCAAGCTCGACACGATCTTCAGTGACGAGATGGTGGCAGGGGGTTTCCGCAAGAAGTATCTGCGGGCCACCTCGCGGTTGTTGGCACTCACGGCGGCGGCGCAGTCGGGCTGAGCCTTCGCACCATCACGTAGTCGTTCTCGATGTTGTTTCCCAGCTGGAACGTTTTGGTCCCGGCGACCTCGAATCCCGATTTCACGTAGAAGCGTTGGGCTCGGGCGTTGTCCTGGTTCACCCCGAGCCACACGCATGCTGCGCCGAGGTCGGTGCAGTGTCCCAGGGCATGTGACATCAGTGCGGCGGCGACGCCGCGGCCGTGGGCCTCGGGTGCGGTGTACATCTTGGACAGTTCGACGGTGGGCCGGAGCGCGACGGTGCGTTGCACGTCGGGGTCATCAGGCTCACCGCGAATCAGCATGGTGTAGCCGAGGATCCGTTGTTCGTCGCACGCGATGAGCACTGTGCGGTCCGGGTCGCGCAGATAATCCCGGAAGGCCTGTGGTGAGAGGTGGGTCGCGACGAACGTGGCCACATCGGCCGGGTCGGATTCGGGCGGGCAGGCCAGCGGGAACGTGGCGGCCGCGACCGCGGCCAGCTCGTCGACATCCGCGGCCGTGGCGGCCCGGATCACGGCAGGGGTGAGCCGGGCTGCCAGATGTTCCACTGCGCCAGATGGGTTCCGGTCTGCGGGTTGATCATCACCACGTTGGTGACCAGCGCGCGGTAGACGTCCCAGTAGACGCCGCCGGAGACGGTGGCCCCGGGCGGGGCGTTGAGCAGTGCCTTCTCCAAGGCATCGGGGGCATCGGTGTGCTTGGCGGCGTACGCGTCGGCGTACGGGGTGACACCGCTGAACGTCGTGGCGATCGACAGTTTGAACGGGTTGGGTGCGGAGATGACGTGCACGGTGATGCCGGCGCGCCACGGGCCGCCCTGCGCCCGCCAGCGTGGCGAACCATTCCAGCCCCAGCCGGGCGGGACGGGCACCGGGAGTACGTCATGGACGGTGACGTCGGCGACGAAGTCGTCGTATTGGACGCGCAGCGTCTGTCCGAGGTCGCCGATCGGCGTCTCGGCCGCAGCGGCGGGCGGGGCGACACCGACCGCCACCAAGGTCATGGCGGCGACAAGGATCGACAACAAGCGCGACATACAAACCCTCTCTTTGCTGCCTCGCATGATGGCACATGCCCGGCGCCGGCTCGGAGGTTCGGCCGTTTAGGCCACCCAGGGTCCGTGTCCGCCGATGGATTCGATGCGGATCCGGGTCAGGAATCCGTCGGGGGCATCGGCGGGTGGGAAGTGCTCATCGGAGCCGAGCATGGCGACGGCCAGTTCCTTGAGGACGTCCAGGCCGCCTTCGACGACGCGTGCGGTGCCGGTGATCGACAGGTACTCGCGTTGCTGGCCGGGCGTGCTCGGAGCCAGGATGGTGGCGGTGACCCGGCCGTCGCGGCGGACGTTGCGCACCTTGCGATAGGTGTCGCTCAGGTGGGCCGAGACGAGTTCGTCACCCTCGGGGGTGGATTGCAGCGCGACCCAGACGACGGTGGCCTGCGGGCTGCCGTCGGGGTTGATGGTGACCAGCGTGGCGTCGGCGCCCGCACCGATGAGTTCCCGGGCGGCTGCGTTGAGTTCCATGTCGCAGTTCTACAGTTCGTCGTCGGATTTCATTCCCGGCATCGCCGACAGCAGGTCGACCAGGGTGGCGGTGAGCCGATCCCTGTCGAGGCCCAGACCGTGCAGGGGGCCGTCGCCGGCCTCGGATTCCAACAGCGCCAGCAGCATGTGCTCGGTGCCGATGTAGTTGTGGCCCAGGCGAAGTGCCTCGCGGAAGGTCAGCTCCAGGACCTTCCTGGCGGCACCGTTGAAGGGCACCAGGTCCAATGTCTGACCGGTGGCGGCCGGCAGGGTGATCGCCGCGCGCAACTGGTCGGGTTCGATGCCCTGGGCCCGTAGCAGGGCGATGGCCAGCGAGTCGGTGTCGACCAGCAGGCCCAGTATCAGGTGCTCGGGGGTGATCTCGGTGTTCTCGGCATCGCGGGCGGCGTTCTGGCTGAAGACGACCGCGGCGCGGGCTCGCGGGGTGAACCGTGCGAAACCCTCGTTGGGGTCGATGGTGTCGCCCTTGGGGACGAACCGTTTCTGGGCGGCCTGTTTGGTGACGCCCATGCTGGCGCCGATGTCGGTCCAGGAGGCTCCGGAGCGGCGGGCCTGGTCCACGAAGTGGCCGACGAGGTGGTCGGCGACCTCGCCGAGGTGTTCGGCGGCCAGCACGGCATCGGAGAGTTGTTCGAGGGCGTCGGTGTGGACGGACTTGATGGTGCGGATCAGGTCATCGAGGCTGACGGAAGTACTCATGCGACAACCGTAGGTTGACGATGCACCGTCGTCAACCCTGGGTTGACGTTATGGCCGCGGGTAGCCCCGCCGCACCGTGCGATCGAGAATGCCCAGCGTCGCCCGCAAAGCGGATTCCGGGATCACCGGGAAGATGCCCGCCTCGCGCCACTTGTCATCGATGGCCGACCAGTCGTAGAACGATGTCACGACCGTCCCGTCGTCGGTGGGCTCCAGGCGGTAGCCGTAGACGTGGCCGATCTGCGGCTTGATCTGGCCGAGGATGGTCCAGGCGATCAGCCGGTCCTGCTCGTAGTCGACGATGTCGACAGTCACGTCGTACTTGCCCATCGGAAAGTCGTTGAGCGCCTCCCGATCCATGTGCACCACGAACCGGTCACCGACCTGTCGGGCCGGCTCGCCGCTCGCATCCTGCAACATGCCGGAGGCGTCGATGGCCACGTGGCCGTGCGGGTCGGTCAGCACGGCGAAGATGTCGGAGGCCGGGGCGGCGATGGTGCGTTGGACTTCCATGCGGTCGCTCACGGGGAGACTCCTTGCTGGCGGATGGGTTTGCGGGCGATCAAATACCCCTGCGGTGTCGATTCGACACCGTCGTCGTCAGGGCCCCGGACCAGTTGGGCGTACACCGGGAGGCCGGCGGCGTCCAGCGACTCGGCGACCGATTCCGGGCGACGGCGTTCGAAGACCAGATTGACGTGTTCGCCGAAGGCCTCGGTCAGATGACGTGGTTGATCACCGACCTGAAAGGCCGCCAGCGCGACGCCGCCGGGAATCAACACGCGACGGAACTCGGCGAACACCCCGGCCAGGGCGTCGTCGGGCACGTGGATGATCGAATACCACGCGCACACCCCGCCGACGCTTTCGTCGGGCAACGGCAGCGCGGTCATCGAGCCGACGGTGAAATCGATACTCGGCCACACTCGGCGCGCATGGTCGATCATGTTGGGGGACAGGTCGATTCCCGACACCGCGGCGCCATACTCCCGCAGGATCGCGGTGGCCGCGCCGGTCCCGCAGCCGACGTCGACGACGGGCCACCCCGCCGGTACCGAATCGGCGAACGCCCGCAGCATCGCGCGGTCGACCGGTTTGTCGTCGAGGTGGCCGGCGAAGGCGTCGGCATAACCGGCGGCCGTGCGGTCATAGCCGGCCTGGGTGCGCTTCAAGAACGAGATGTCAACCATCGCTGCCGAGGTTACTGTCACAGTATGCGTATCGCGGTGTTGTGCATCGGAATCGTCCTGGCGGCCTTCGGCACCCTGTTCGCCCTGCAGGGTTTCGGCGCCGTCGGAGGCAGTCCGATGAGCAACACCACCACCTGGTCGGTGCTCGGTCCGCTGATCGCGTTGATCGGGGTGGGCATCGCCGGTTATGCCTGGCGGCTCAAGCCGTGACGTGCAGGCCGCTTTGGCCCGTGCGGGGCGGGCGTGTAACCTGGCCGACGTGAACATCGGTGTATGCGCCGCCTATTGGCGCTTTATCAAGGCTCCGGGCGGAGCCGATAAAGCGTTGATCTAACCGCGCATCCACCCGGAGCCCAGGCAGTGACCACCACGGTCGCTGCCTTTCGTCATTACGAGGGCGCCGAAATCTCACGCAGGTGCCCGTAGCAGGAAGGCACCCCATGAATCTGGCGCAGATCGCCACCGCACCCGCGACGTCGGACCGGCGGATTCGCAGTTTCAGCGAGATCCCCAGCCCGCACGATGTGCTCACCGAGTTCCCGCTGGGCGCGCGGCGGGCCGAGCGGGTGGCGCGCGACCGCGACGAGATCGCCGACATCCTGGCCGGTCGCGACGACCGCCTGCTGGTCGTGGTCGGCCCGTGTTCGGTGCATGACCCCGAGGCCGCGCTCGACTACGCCGGCCGGCTGGCCACGGTGGCCGAGGAGCTCAAGGACCGGCTCAAGATCGTCATGCGGGTGTACTTCGAGAAGCCCCGCACCACGATCGGCTGGAAGGGCCTGATCAACGATCCGGGCATGGACAACACCTTCGACGTCACGCGGGGGCTGCGGACCGCGCGCCAGTTGCTGCTCGACGTCATCGACATCGGTCTGCCGGTCGGATGCGAATTCCTCGAGCCCACCAGCCCGCAGTACATCGCCGACGCCGTCGCCTGGGGCGCCATCGGTGCGCGCACCACCGAATCGCAGGTGCACCGGCAGCTGGCCTCGGGTCTGTCCATGCCGGTCGGCTTCAAGAACGGCACCGACGGCAACATCCAGGTCGCCGTCGACGGTGTCAATGCCGCTGCGGCCCAACATGTCTTCTTCGGAATGGATGACATGGGCCGGGGCGCCCTTGTCAACACCGCGGGCAACGAGGACTGCCATGTGATCCTGCGCGGCGGCACCGGCGGACCCAACTACGAGGCATCCGCGATCAATGCGGTGGCCGACAAGCTGGTGGCCGCCGGCCTGCCCGGCCGGGTCGTCATCGACTGCAGCCACGCCAATTCCGGCAAGGATCACGTCCGCCAGGCCGTCGTGGCTGCCGAGGTGGCGCAGCTGGTGCGCGACGGACTACCGGTCAGCGGTGTCATGTTGGAGAGCTTCCTGGTGGCGGGCGCCCAGTCACCGGATGCCAAGCCGCTGACCTACGGCCAGTCGGTCACCGACAAGTGCATGGATTGGGCCACAACGGATCTGGTGTTGCGCGAGCTCGCGCGCCGCTGACCCGGCTAGCCCTGCTCGTCGAGCAGGGCTAGCAGGGTCTGCGTGGTCTTCCAGTTGCGGATCGTTATCTGCTTGTACTCGGTGGTGGTGGTGATCTTGCTCAACCTGCTCTTGGTTCGTTCGGCGCCCAGCCGCGCGAAATACACCACCCCGGTACCCGGCCAGGCCTGGTCGACCCCGTCGCGCAGCGTGACGATGTCCAGCACGCGCGCCGCGGTCAGGGGTGCCTTCAGGAAGATGGCGTCGGAATGGAACGTGTCGGGGTCGGCGCCGAAACCCTTGGGCGCCTTGCTGACCACGTTGCGCAGCTGGCGGTGTGAGCGCACGACCACGACCAGTGCAACGCCGAATGCCTTCTCCAAGGCGCCTTCGATGGCGCTCTCCAGGTTCGCGGGATCGTCGTCGGTGTCGAACAGCACGTTGCCCGACTGGATGTAGGTGCGCACGTTGTCATAACCGTGCTCGTCGAGGGTGGCACGCAGATCCTTCATCGCGATGATGTTCTTGCCGCCGACGTTGATCCCGCGCAGCAGCGCGACGTAGCGGGCCATCAGCCGAACCCGACGTTGCTGCGGTGCATCGCACCGAAGCTACTAGCATTCCGCCCATGGCAAAGGTCGAACTTTCCCGCGAGCTGTCGATCGACCCGCAGACCGCATGGGACCACGTGTCCAAGCTCGACGAACTGGGGGACTGGCTGGTCCTGCACGAGGGCTGGCGTAGTGATGTCCCCGACGAACTGACCGCCGGTACGACGCTGATCGGGGTGGCCGGTGCGAAGGGCATGCGCAACCGGGTCACCTGGACGGTGCGCACGTTCGATGCTCCGCGGCTGGTGGAGGTCACCGGCAAGGGGGTCGGCGGGACCAAGTACGGGCTGAAGATGGCGGTGAAGCCGACCGCGTCGGGATGTGCGTTCACCGTCACCATCGACCTGGGCGGGCCGCCGCTGTTCGGTCCGATCGGTGCGGTCGCCGCGCGCACCGTCAAGGGCGATATCGAGCGGTCGGTCGACAACTTCGAGTCGCTGTACGCCTGAAGCATCTAAGCTCGCCCACGTGTGGGGGAGACGCGCCGCGGCGTTGCTGGTGGTGTTGGCCTGTGTGCTGACACCGGTACCGGTGGCCGCCGCCGAAGCGCCGGTGGCGCATATCGACTTCGGTGGGCTGAGCCGCACCTATCAGGTGCATGTGCCGCCGGGGACGCCGAAGGGGCTGGTGCTCAGCCTGCACGCCGGCGGGCAGACCGGCGCGCAGCAGGCCGCGCTGACCGACTTCGATCCGGTGGCCGATCAGCACGGTTACGTCGTGGTCTATCCCGACGGGATCGACTTCAGCTGGGCCGACGGGCGCGGCGCCTCGGTGCCCGACCGCACCGGGGTCGACGATGTCGGATTCCTGGTGACGCTGGTGCAGCGTCTTTCGGCCGACTTCGGGATACCGCCGGGTCGGGTGTTCGTCACCGGGTTGTCGGCGGGTGGGTTCATGGCGAACCGGTTGGCCTGTGAGCGCGCCGACGTGTTCGCCGCCATCGCGACCGTCGGTGCGTCCCTCGGGACCAATGTCGGGTGCCATCCGTCGCGCCCGGTGTCGGTGCTGACGATCCACGGCACGTTGGACCCGATCGTGCCCATCGGCGGTGGACCGATGATGGGCCGCGGTGGGGCGAGCACCGTCTTGGCGGCCACCGCGCTGGTCGACAGTTGGCGACACCTCGACGCCTGTGATGCGGATCCGTTGATCGAACCGCAGCCCGGCGTCGATGCCCAGTTCGTCGAGCGGGTCAGTTATCGCTGCGCCGAGGGGTCGGCGGTGGTCTACATGCGGGTCGACGGCGGCGGGCACACGTGGCCAGGGGCCCCGGAGATCCTGCCGGCCAACCAGGTGGGCCCGGCGATCCGGTCGTTCAGCGCCTCCGAGGCCGCCGCGGTCTTCTTCGACGAACACGGGCGCTGACTTCCGTCGACCCACGGTTCGAACATATGATCGAACCGTGGGTGAGATGCAGTCCATCGGGTACGGCGGGCAGCCCACGCGTGAGGTGTTCCGCCGGGTCGATCCGCCGCGGACCGTGCTGGTGGATCTGGCCGCGCTGTTCCCGCGTCAACCGCACTGCCGGTGGGGCCGCCAGCACCCGCTGGGGTTGCAGATGCACAAGGTCGTCGAGGCGCAGCTGACCTGCTGGGGGTTGTGCGAGCAAGGCGCGTGGTGGGGGCTGGTCACCTATCCGGTGCGCTTCGGGGCCAGCGAACGGCCGGTGACGCATTGGGTTCCGGCCTGGATGCTGACCCTGGGCTGATCGTGCGGCGTTGACGGTGGCGGGTGAGATGCTGCTGGCGTGGCAGACAAGGTGGTCGACGACGTCGTGAAGGACCGGGCGGTGCAGTACAACATCGCCCTGACGGTCCTTGCGGTGCTGACCGCGGTGGTGGCGCTGCTGACCAATCTGACCGGCGGGGGCTGGGAGCTCGGGCTGCGGATCACGACCGTCGTGCTGGCCACCGCCACGGCCATCACCGGGTTGTTCAAGTTCCGCAACGAGCGTGCCTACAAGGCGCAGCAGGAGGGCCAGAAGGCCGACCTGGAGCAGGCGTTGCGCGCCGAGTCGCGGCGGACCTCGCTGCTGATCAACGGCGCGATGTTGGGCACCGCCGACAAACTGCGCCGGTTCGCGGCCATGGATCAGACCGCCCGGGACCGCGAGATCAGCGGGTTCCGGTCGTCCATCGTCAGCAAGGTGTGCGACCTGATGCAAAGCGATGCGCCGCGTGCGGCGTACTTCCGGGTGCAGCATCGCCCCGGCGGTTCCCGGGTGATGACGTGTGGTTCCTATGTCGACTCGATCAACCGCGAGGATTCGTTCACCAGTGAGTTCGTCGAGGGGACCGGTGGTGATCAGGGCGTGTGGACGCTGATCGACCATGGCGACGTCGAGAGCAGCAATGACACCGACGCGCGCATCCCGGAGACCTGGGATGTCAGCAGGGGCCGTGTCTACAAATCGTTCGTGTCGGTGGCGGTGCGTGCCGACGTGGCCTTTGGGATGCTGACGGCCAACACGTTGGAGAAGGACGGATTCACCGCCTCCGATATCGCCTCGATCAAGATTCTGGCGCACCTGTTGGCCGCGGCCGAGGCGACGGGGCAGCCGCGATGACGCGGGGGACGAGTCCGCTCGCGTTGTCGGCTGTCGCCGCTAGGCTGACGGTATGTCGAGGAAGGGAGTGCAGACCATGGCTCGTGCCGTGCAGTTCCACGACGATGACATGAAACGCGCCTGGGAAGAGGCGATCGTGGCCGAGCGGGAGGCCGAGTTGCATCCCGAGCGCACCGCCGAGCGTCGGCGCCGGCTGATCCGCTGGGTACAGGCGCGCGATCTCGCGGCGTCGGTCGCGTAGCGGTTCGGGCGCAATCGGGCATGCCCGAGCCCCCGGGTGGTGACGATCCCACCGGCTATATGGCCGATGCCGGGTCGCCCACCGAGCTGGCCGGCGTCGCCGATGCCGACACGCAGTCGGCGTACGCCTGGGGTCTGGACGAGGAACCCGAGCCGCAGGCACCACGCACGCTGAGCCCGGCGGTGATTACCGCGGGTGCCGTGGCGGCGGCCGTAGTCGTGATCGCCGCGGCGTCCGCCGTCGCGGTATGGGCATTGCGCGATGAGCCGGTGAGCGCGCCGGCGCCTCGGCCGGATCTGCTCAACGGCGTGTATCACGTTGAATACCAACCGGACCGGGCCACGACATCGGGCACCGACCGTCCGGTGAGCTGGGGTGTGCAGGGTGCGCCGACCCAGGATTGGTTGACGTTGACCACCACATGCACCGAGGGCACCTGTATCGCCGGCGGGGAGGTGCTTGGCCCCGACCGGCAGCGGAGGGCCGGAGCGCGGGCGCTGTCGTTCCAGCTGATCGACGGGACGTGGCGCGATATCGCCCCGGCCCGGGTGAAGTCCACCTGTCGTTACGCCGATGGGTCGATCGCCGGTGAGTCGTGGACGACGGTGACCCTGGGGTTCACGCCGCGCCCCGACGGCACGTTCACCGGTGCACTGACCACGGTGGTGGACACCAATGAGTGTGGCGATCAGGGGAACACCGTGGTGACACCGTTGACGGCGGCCCGGGTGGGGGATGCGGTGTGAGCCGTGGACAGAGTTCTGGTTGCGATCAGGCGTTCGGCGTGGATCTAAGGGGATTCGAACCCCTCACCCCGCGTGTGCCTTGTCGGGGCGGAGTCGGCCGATTCCTTTATGTGGGCGTCAGATCCGCACATCAAAGACTGCGTCGATTTCGCTGAACTGATTTGAGAGCCGACCTGGCTGGCAGTCATTGTTGCTGTAGCCCAGGTACTGGCGGGCAGGGTCGTGATGCGATGTATTGCGGGGACGGTGGAATGGCGCCAGAATGGGCTCGGCGCTACGTACGAGCATTCGGTCTTCGAAGTGAATTCAGCGGAGAGCCTCAGCGATAAAGCCTTTACCGTCCAACGCAAAGGGTGACGCCATAAAGGCTCTTCAGGAAGACTTACGCCGCGATGATCTATAAATCCCTGAATGCTCTTACGGACAACTTTCGACATCGATGCGTACTACGCCAAAGTCGACACTGGTTTCAGCTGTAAACGATTCGCCTGGTGCTGGAGTTGACGTGCAGACCTGCCAGTTTCTATCGACTATTTGAGCTCGCGCATCACCAGTCAGGTCCGTGGAACTGCTGAAGAACACCTCGTTATTGGTGATGCGTTGAATCTCATTCTGTGCGTGCTGAAGATTGGTGCCAATCAGATTGGGCATTGTCCACGTCGCGCTGACGACCTCAGGCGCCGGACCGCTCGTTGCTTGAGGCGCAGCTACGGTGACGGTGTTGGTGACCGTAGAGGTGCTGGTTTTGGCAGCTTCCGGTGTGGCACCGCAGGCGGCTGTGAGCACTGCCACTGATGCGATTGCGATGTAGGTCGGGTTCCGCATACGGCGGATGGTAGAAGTCCATTCACTCAGTAGTGTTCGTTTTGGCCAACTATCCGTCGATCGACTGACGGGGCGGTGCGCGCAATGATTCATTCGTGTGCCGACGGCCGCTGCGGCTTCATCGCGACCTTGCCTTGGATCAAATGTTTCTGCATTCCAGCCCGAAGGTCGACACTGACGGGGTGCTGGCTGGATAAGTCGAATATCGACCGCAACGAAGATTCCTATGCTTACCATTCAGCGGGGCACCAGTATTCTGTTTGAGCGAAGTTTGCGCAGTCTGCAGTAAGGGGGGAGAGATCGTATGGTTCGTGCAGGCGTCACTGGCGTCGTACTAGTGGGCATCGGCGCAGCAGGTCCGGTACCGCTGGCGAATGCGACGCCGTTTAAGAACTGCACGCAGGCACGTCAAGCTGGATACGAGGATATTCCTTCTTCGTCGGACTATTACGGCTCATGGCTTGATGGCGACGGTGACGGTATTGCGTGCGAAAGCACCTAGCATGAGAAAGATCGGAATGCTCATGTCATGCGTAGCTTTAACCCTTATCGTGGCTCCATCAGCACACGCGGACTCCGAGGACTTCGTCGACTACATCGCTAGCCGCGGTGAAGCGACCAAAGGTATGGAGTACGAAATAATCGATCTGGGCCAAGCGATCTGCGGCATGTTTCAAGCGGGCGGAACGGTCGACGACGTGTGGGACACGCTGACCCAGCGCAACAACGCCGCTTGGATTGTGGGCTCGATCAACTATCTGTGTCCGGATTACCTGTATCTGCTGGACTGATTACGAGGGGCGCACCCGCAGGCCGTGCTCATCGATCGGACTGTGTAATTGCGGCACCACAGTGGCCAGTGAACTTGCAAGTGTGAACGCGTGAGCGAATTCCGGCATGTTGGCCCTGAGATCGGTCTTACAACGCGCCGAACCTTTGAGGTGCAAGGTCAGGGCTCCATGTGCGTAGGCAAGCACCGAAGTTGGATAAACCCAAGTTCGTTTGCGGAACCCTGACCCGCACTCAACGAGAACTATCCGATTGGATGCGTCCTCGCAGTTGAATATACCCAATCGTGGCCAATATCACACGTTGAGGGCATGGCGTCGATAGTTTGCCGGTCCACCTGTCAGGTGTGCATCTCAGAGACGACACAACTCTGGCGATGTTGAAGTTCTTCTTCTACACCCGAGGCTGCCCCCGGAGGCTGACGATGATGAGTGCAGTGAGACTCATCGTTGCAGTAGCTCGCTTGACCCGCACGACGGCTCGCGCAAGCTGTACCCTCCGCTGGCCATGAGCCGCATCAGCCTGGCCGGCTTGCGAGAACCGCCGAGGCTGCAAACCTCATCAGCCACACCAGCAACGTTTACACCATCGTCAATTTGATTCCTTCTAAACCTGGTGGAGGTTGACCGGCCGCGATATATTCCAAGCTAGGGAGGGGGAAATATGAAGAAACGGTTGACTTTCGTCATCGCATTGACGGCCGGTGTGTGCGCCATATCGACACCGGCAGCAAACGCTGACGTTCAGGCTGGATGCGTGAATGATCGGTGGGGATTCCTCGGCAGCCAAACGCGCAGTATCTGCGACGGCCCGCTGCAGCCTGACGGCAGTTGGGTGCGGTTCCGCATGGTGTGGATTCCGGCGCATCAGGTGCCAGTCAGCACGTCCTGCGGCGCATACAGCTGTAGCACTAGCGGCGGCTACTTCCAGGACGTTCAAATATTCGAGAAGGTCAAGTATCCGGTTACGCCGAACACAGTGGTGCCGGGTGAACCTGCCTGGTTACCGCCGACCTACACCGACGCCGGTGGATTCACCCCGATCAATTTCAATTAACGTGGCTCGCTAGTCGCGCCGGCGTTTCTCGTCTAGCAACCGGTTTAACTCGGAGGCGATATCGGGCGTGCCCGCGTCGGCGAGGGCTACGACGGTGTCGACCCACTCCTGAACGTCAGAAGGCACCAGCATTGCCGCGATGCCGTACGAGACGACTCGGGTGATCTTGCCGCGCGTCTTTGTCCCGTTGCGTTCTTCTTCCTCGTAGGAGTCGATGACCAACGACGAATCGTGGTTCGCAGTCACGATCCCTTCGAGCACTTGTGGCCTTCGCGCGTTCGACACGGGCCCACCGCTCAAGCCGGCCGGCGCTGGCACGCTCAGCTCGGCGGCAAGGTACTTCCGGCCGTCCGGAGACTGATATTCGAAATGTCGTTGATAGTGACCTTTGAATAGCCGTGGCACCTGAGTGTTCTCCTCGGCGGGGTAGCCGAAGGCATGGAAGTCGCCGCCGTCGACCAAGGTGTGGCCGATCTCGTTGTAAACCTGGCCGTTCGGGGGAGGCTTGGCACCCTTGGAGATCACCATCACGGCCAAGTCGATCGACCGGTGGCGTATCACCTGCTCGGCGAGTCGCGCGTCACGCTCCATCGGCGACTTGAAACAGAGCCGGCCATTTTCGACCTCAGGCACGCAGTGGGCCGCGGTCAATATGACGTAAGGACGCATGTACATCGAGCCCGTCCCGTTGAACTCCCACGTGCTGTCCGGCGGCGAGAGAAAGATTGCTCCGGTTGCGAGTCTGGGGAAGAAGTCGAGCGACATGCCGACAACGCTATCGAGAGCAGAATTCGCCCGCGCCGATCGACGAATGACTGATTGGGCACAAGAACACGAAAGGCCCGGGGTTACCGGGCCTGACCTGCATAGAACGTGGTGCGCGATACTGGGATTGAACCAGTGACCTCTTCCGTGTCAGGGCCGAGCGCAGTGCTGGTCTAACTAGCACTCTACCTGCATAAACCTTACTCAGTGGGTAAGGCCATGAGTGGACATGTACAGCCGTCTGAGTGCTAGTCTCAGTTCACGTTCAGTTCACGGCACAACTCCAACAAGGGGCGCGCGGGTGGTCAGAGGATCAGGTCGAAAGACACGGACGCCGGGAACGTTCGGTACTGTCCAGCAGTTGCCGAGCGGTAGATACCGGGCGTTGTACTTCGGTCCGGATGGTCGACGCTACAGTGCGCCAACCACCTTCATCGCGAAGCAGGACGCTCGCGGATGGCTTGCCCTGCGTCATTCTGAGATCATTCGGGACGCGTGGGTTCCGCCCGGAACCGGCGCCAAACCGGACGTTCGACGCAAGTTCAATGATTTCGCGAATGAGTGGCTTGAGGATCGCGCCAACGATGCTGCAGCGCCGCTCAAGCAGCGGACTGCGGAGCACTATCGCCTCATCCTTGATAGACAGCTATTGCCGACGTTCGGGCAACGACCCGTAGCTTCTATCACCGCCGATGATGTAAAAGCTTGGTATCGGAAGACGGGGGCCGGAGCGCCCACGATGCGAGCGCATAGTTACGGGTTGCTGCGCACAATTATGGCAGCAGCGGTAGCCGGCAAGTGCATTACTGAGAACCCGTGTGCGATCCGTGGCGCGGGAAGCGCGAAGCGTGTGCACGAGGTGGAACCCGCCACGCTTGAGCAGCTGGACCTGTTGACGGACGCGATGCCAGGAAAATTCCGGCTGATGATCTTGCTGGCGTCCTGGTGTGCGCTTCGGTTCGGTGAACTCACGGAGCTTCGCCGGGTGGACATCGATCTGTCTGTTGGAGCGATCAAGGTGCGACGCGGAGTCGTGCGAGTTTCGACCGGGTTCAAGGTTGAAGGTCCGAAATCAAAGGCCGGCATTCGTACCGTTGCAATCCCGCCGCACCTGTTGCCGATGGTCGAAGAACATCTGGGTGAATATGTTGAGGATCCGCCTAACTCGCTGCTATTCCCGGCTTCCAACGGTGGGCACCTAGCTCCGTCGACGCTGTATCGGCACTTCTATAAGGCGCGCGACGCGGCGGGACGGCCCGATCTCAGGTTCCACGATCTTCGGCACACGGGTGCGGTGCTGGCCGCTTTGACCGGAGCTACGTTGGCGGACCTGATGAACCGATTGGGGCATTCCTCCCATCAGGCCGCGCTGATCTATCAGCACCGCGCGCAGGGGCGTGACAGGGTCATCGCAGATGCCCTCTCTGCGATGACAGCTCCGAAGGCCTTGGCCATCGCGTCCGAGGGCTGATCAAAGACTCCTAGGCCGCACGGTGAAGCGCACGATGTGGCTAGGTGGTAAATATATGAACCATTATGGTTAATGAAATCGCTTTGCTTGCAGTATCTTTCGCGAAGTGTTAACTTTTCATCGAACTTGGAGGTGCTCCCGTACAGATTCGCTCGAAATAGGCGTCATTCATTGGCCCGCCCGTCCGGGGTGGACCGCGCCTTGAAGGAGAATCATGGGTTCATCGTTTCGGCCGGACAGTGACAGCGACAAGCTTCCGGCGAAAGTTACGATCAAACAGGCTGCGCAACACTATAGTTTATGTGACAAGACGGTGCGGCGCTACATCGCGCAGGGGAGGCTCGTTGCCTTCCGCGTCGGTGACCGCAACATCCGCGTGGATCGCGACTCACTGGTTGCGCTTGCAACGCAAATCGGCGGTGCTGCATGATCCCGCCGAGCCACGCGCTACCGGAGACACTTCGCCAGGCGAAGCGTTGGGACTTGGTGAAGCGGACTTACGTGAGCGCGGGCCTATGTGAGGGCTGCGCAGCGCGGGCCGCGTGGGGCCACCAGCACCACGGGAATAGTTGGAGAGACTTACAGCCGCCTTGTGTCCGTTGCAGGGGATTGGTGGAGGAGTTCCACGAAGCCACTTCGGCCGTGGCATGGCGAAAAATGCGCCAGCCGCAGACCGCGAGAAAGACCCAACGGCTCCATGGGACGGTCCACCGAGGCGTAGATGCGAGCCAGCCCGAGTTCGGCGCCGAAGGTGAGGTGGCATCGTGATGCCGCATGGAGATATGGAGCCGCTGGATTGGGTGACCTTGGGGAAGGTGCCTACTGCGTCCCCAGTCATTCCCGGCCTGCTCAACGAAGGTGAGTCCGGATCGCTGATCGGACAGGGCGCAGTAGGCAAATCGCTTCTAGCCCTAGACATCGCGCTGCGGCTCGCTTCCGGCAGCTCAGTGCTTGGCAAAGCGGTCGGGTCTGCTGCACGATCAGGTGACAGACAGTTTCGGTCACGCGGCCTGACTGGCCCGTGTGGTCA
>NZ_AOHQ01000116.1:0-61910 GCF_000416385.1 Mycobacterium sp. VKM Ac-1816D | reverse complement strand
CATCCTTCCAGCTCGCTCGCCCCGAGCAAGCCAACTCAGATGTCACCTATTCGTGCAGCAGACCCGTCAGCGATCCAGTGTCGGTGATGTACATCGATATGGAGAACCCGCATCCAGAGTTGGCTGATCGGGTGCGCTCGATGGGCCGTGACCCGGAGTCCATTGCTGACCTCCCATTGACCTACTTCTCGTTTCCAGACATCCCGCCGCTCGACACTGAATCGGGCGGTAGGAAGCTCTTGCGGGCAGTCGAAGCGCATAAGCCGACCCTTGTTGTGCTCGATACAATTTCGAGACTGGTCGAGGGCAAGGAGGACAGTGCTGATACCTGGCAGAACCTCTACCGCCACACGATGGTTCCGTTACGTCGGCAGGGGTGTGCTGTGTTGCGGCTGGACCATCAGGGCCACGATGCCAGCAGGGCGGCACGCGGGTCGTCTGGCAAGCGTGACGACGTGGATGTCGCGTGGATCATGCGGCGCGAGGGCAACACCTTGACCCTCACCCGCGACAAGGGACGCAGCATCGGGTATCCGACAAAGCACGTTCTGCGACGCCACCTGAATCCGACTCGCCACGTACCGCAGACTTCGAACGACAAGGTAGTTGAACTTGCCCAAGCCATGGAGGACCTCGGAATTTCGCCAGGGACCCCACGCGATGTCGGTGCGAAGCTGTTGCGAGACAATGGCTTCACGCTGAGCAACACGATGTATGCACAGGCTATGGCGATGCGGCTTTAGCTGTCAACGTCGAGACGCGGGCGGCGCAGGCGGGGGAGTCGTGTATTGCTTCCCCGCCTGTAGTCCGTCCAACGCGCTCCCCTTTAGGGGGACGTTGCGGACGGACGGGACGGGAACGAGACGTTCGAGTGCGAACTGCGTTGCGTTCCAAGCGGAAACAAAGCGGAACCAATAGCGATGTCCTGCGGCTGACGAAATATGGCCGACCTTGGCGATAGGTAGGGGCGGGCCGGAGGTCGCCGGCTCACAATTGTGGTGGACAATCCGGCAGCGCCCTGTGGCGACGCAATCGTCGAAGCGCGGAAGGATTAGCCCTGTACGGCGGCCTACTAAGCGATCTGGCACCCTTCTGTGGGGCGCTGGCAGAGCCTCGAAGCGAAGGGTGGGGGAGGTCCCCTTTGCGCTATAGGGGCGGCCTCGTGCCGCCCAGCGCCTTCTCTCTCTCCACCGCAGCGAGAGTGTGCGGTAATTTATCTCGAAAGTGGTTGCAAAAACTAGTCTTAAGTAGCCCTAGTCGGTGTGGTCCTCTAAAGCCCGCAGCTCAACTCGGAGTCGTTGCGTCTCGCGCTCGGCTGCCCGTAGCCGGGCTTGCATTCGCTCTTTCGGCGATTTCTGAGAGCGAGCACGAGGGGCTGGCGGGATTAGCCAGCCGAGAGGCTCGTACGCTACCGCCTTCCGTACGATCGGGCAGAGTTTGCAATCGAGTAGATGACCGAATTGTGGCCAGCCTGCAGCGAGCAACTTGTCATCAAGCTCGGAACAGGTTTCACCAGACAGCTCAGCGCGCATCTGCGCTAACCGATCGTCGCTGACGCGGTCCCGATAATGATCGGGGGTCCAATCGGTCTGCCGGCCAGTAACTGTCACGGTGTGCCCGCAAGACAGGGTGGCATCCCAATCATGTACCCAATGCCCCTCTGAGCACCGATGAGCATCCCACCAGTCCTGACCCAAGAATAGCCATTGCTCGGGACACGCAACTGGTTCCACGTCCCGATACCGGCGCGTGAAGCGGTCCCACGACGCGAATCGGCGCAAGGGTAGCGTCGGTATGTCATGGGCGCTCGCGCACCTATACTCGCCAGCAGGTAGCCGCTTTCCGGTGGACGGGTTGGTGTCTGAGTCCTTCAGTAGACTCTGCGGGTCATCGGTCGAACCGACACGCTCCTCTGTGCAGCCGCAGTCGAACTCCAACGCCCAGCGGAACACGTCCTCTGCATCGCCGATTCGTACCCGCAGCATCGGGTCCCGCTCAACCATTGCGTTCCATTCATGCAGGGCATCGTCGTGCGACCGGACCGCATCAGATAGGCGGCGTCGGACGATGCCCGCAACCGCGCGGGCTGGCTTCGCGGTTCGTTGCCGCTCGGCCCGACGCTCGCGGCGGCCCAACGAGAAGATCGCTGCGATCGTCTCCTTCTGCGCACGAGACATTGGCGGTGCGTCTGCCACCGCGGAGCGTATGCCGGCATCCCAGGCGCAGGCATCCTGTGCCTGACGCAGAGTGTCGTGAACCTTGTCGCGCATGAAATCTTCGGGCCGGCCGACAACCTCGAACGAATGGATGTTCGGTCGATCGACTGTCGTCACCTTCCGCACGGCGTACTGCCCTGACACCCAGTAGTCGGGCCGCTCGTTCGTCCACTTCATCCGACTGCCTCCCGGTATCCATGTTCGACTGCGTGCCGCACAATCGTGTGGCGGCGGCCTCTGCGTGCATCGCCGCACACCGTTCGGCTACCTCAAAGGCGCCAGCCAGCACGAATGCTACTTATGAGTCTGTAGACCTACAAGTAGCGGCCGGGCAGCGTAACTCTTGCTATGAAGGGGCGACTGCAACAGGTGGTGGGCCATAACCTGCGCCAACACCGTGTGCAGCAGGGGTATAGCCAGGAGGCGTTCGCAGAGCGCATGGGTGTACATCGCACCTACTTCAGCTCGGTCGAACGCGGTGAGCGAAATTTAACGTTGCAAACGCTCGAACACATCGCTGACTTCCTCGGAGTTGATCCGGTTGCACTACTTACTCCGATGCTTGACGAAGGCCAGTCATCATCGCCTAATAGCCCCCGACGCATCGGCCATGCCGGAAAGTAGGGTTCGACCTCACACGGACGTTTGAAATCGACGAATTAAATCGATTTCAAATGAATGCAAATTTTCGTCCGTGGGAGCGAAAGTCTTGACTGCTGCTAGCAATGAGTCAAGAGTTTCGTCAGGATTTCCTTCACTGTTAAACACTCGGCTTAATAACTCTGCCGGCATTCCGTACTCTTCCAGCGCGAGATAGTAAGGCGGTAAAAAAGCCGACTCTACCCGGCTTATGTATGCCGTGTAATTGCATCGATCGAGTCCCCGCCTAACTTGGATCTCTCCGACTATTCGATCCAGTGCGCTTATTAGCGTCGGCAGATGATGTGTTAACCAAAACCTTGTGAAAGCAAAAGCTAGCTCTATACGATCGTCGAGCGTCTCGTTCGTCCGCCACCATTTTTCATCGCTACCAACAAATTCCTGAATTAGCTCGCTCGTAGCGCCCGAAATAGATGCAGATTTAGCAGTGTAGAAAGTAAGTTGAGAAGCGGAGGTTGGCCCGTAGGCGCTAAATCCGGCGGGACGAAGAAACTCCCAGACCAGGTCCAAGATTTGTTGCAGCTGTTCATAACTTGGAAACGGAGTTGACCAACTCAGGCTGATTAAAGCAGTGTTATCAAGACGGGTCAGATGGCGCGCCAGTGCGACCTGGCTGGCCGGGTCAATTCCTACGTTCTGCCGCAAAGTATGTTCTGAAATTACATCCTGATTTAATATCTCCGAAAGTCTTTGGCGACTTCGGTCCGATCGCTCTTCCTCGTCGACTGATATTAACAGTGAGTCCGGAGCCAAATCGCTTTGTGTCAATCCTGGAAAGTCTACGTCGGGCAGGGTGGGAGGTGGAGACTCGTGGAAGAGGTACACGGTACCAATGAAATGCTTAAACATCCGGCCTGCGCGGCCTCGGATGTTGGCAAAAGTAAAATAATCGTAGGCGCTATTCGCAATTTTTCGGTCAACAATGATCACTCGTTTGGCACGTGTGTTGACACCTTCAATAAGCGAATTTGTGCATATCAATACGTTGAGTTTTCCGTCATTAAAACTTTCGACCATGAGTTGAGATAGCCATCGGGGGAGGCGGCCATGGTGGACGCCGATTCCTCTTTCGATTGCCGCTGGCAGTGACCAGTTGTGGTGATAGGTTTCGCGCAGCCATTCCGCGGCGTCCGGGAGTCCGGTCTGGGAATCGCGGGCATCAAATTCTTCCAGGATCCAAGACAAGACGCGCCGTGCGCGCTGGGGGCTTTGGCAGTAGATCAAAGTGGGTTCATCGGACGCAGCGAGAATTTCAAGAATATTTGCCTTGCGCTCTTCGTCATTCTTCGGCCTCAACCGGATCGTGTCTGCCGCGACAGTCGAGTAATCCGTCCGGAAGAAGGCGGCCCGAACTTCCGCCGGCAGCAGGTTATCAATTGAGCTTATGCTCGGGCCGGCCATGTAGTACTGGGCGCCGCTCGCTAGCAGCTTTCGCAAGGCTTGGTTCAGGATTGCGGCTCGCGTACTAAGCTGCTCGCCACGCTCGTCACGTTCGCTCAACTTGTAAAACTCGTCGATGAAGAAAAAATCAATAGTGGGTAGGTTCTCAAAAGCTAAAAAGCGCTCTTGTGTAACGACCAACAGATTTCTATCGTCTAGAGTTTGGCTAGGGTGCGTTATTACCTTGTATGTCGAAAACCGGCTTAGTCGTCGGCGTGTTTCATCTATTAGTGCAATTGTCGGAACTATTATTACGATATTGCAGAATATGCCGATAGCAATGAGGGAGTCAATTATTAGACTCTTGCCGAAGCTGGTGGGTGCAGACAAAATAACATTCTCACCATTTCTCAAACGGTGATAAATTTGAGCTTGCACCCGATGAAATATTACCTCATCCATGCCTTCTGGTCGGTGCAACTCGAGGGCAAGCATATCGCGGAAGGCGGGCTTGTAATTTGAGTATGCCTCGATACCGGTGTCTGTAGAAATGTAGGGAAACAGTCCGTGTTGCCGAGCCAGTGCCCACAGCATTGACTTTTCCTCATCGAAATCGGATATTCGATCCAATGCACGGATAACGAGGTCAGTCGACTGCTGGTCCTCATCCGTCTGCGATGTGAAAGCTGAGACCGCGGCTAATAGCTCAAAGGGGTCGTCGATGGTTTGCGACCGCAGACGTGCGGCTAGTTCCGCGTAGCTGCTTGCCATCCTTTGAGCCTCTCGTCGAAATCATCGATCAATGCTTTCTTTGTGGCCATGGGTAACAGAATCAAGTGAACCACTACTGAACGCGGCAACGTGGCGTTGCCGAGTTTTTTTCGAAAGCTTTCCCACTCTGCTCTTAGCTCTTCTTGAATGGCAGTTTTATATTCTGCAGAAAATGAAGTGTGATTTGTCGTAGTTGGACTGTCAAATGTTATGAATACCGGAACAACCACGCTCTCAAACACAGTGTCAAGGGAGACCGTGCGGTCCAGAAGTGCTTTAACTTCTTCTTTGTACGCCCAGCCGGCAGGAATTTTATCGCAGATTACGCCGAACTCGGCCCGCAAATAGTCCGCCTGGAGATGTTCTTTGAGTTCTGCAATAATGGCGTACATGGCTGAGGAGCTGTCAGTGTAAAATTTTGACTCACCCAACCACAATTGTAACTTCTTGCCGCTGTTTGGCTCGGGCTCAACTATGTGGACCGCGTCAAACCCTTTCACGGTATCGTTGGTCGCGTCCTTAAAATACATACGCGATATTACTTTTTGAGTCTTCATGAAACGACGCAAGATTATGTGTAAAAGCAGCTCGCCAATTTCTCCGCGTCGCTCGTAGTCCGTTGTTTTGTAGATTCGAGCTAGAGCTTTACCGACTTGGTCTAGCGCGTTGGCGTACCCGACCCCGCTTAGCTCTGCGGGGGTCAATACCCAATCAAGCGCCCAGCCGAGCAGGTCGAGGGAGAGCTGAGAGCAACGCCAACAACCGTCTTCGTAGCCAGCACACACCCCAAGGAGATGCACTGCGTCGTGCGGCTCGGTCACAACGACTTCGAGAATCGAGTCGGGAAGCGTTTGAGTCACGGCATATCAACCCATGGTTTGCGGTGCACGGTCGACCTGCTAGTCACTCGAATCCTTGTTGCTTAAGCAATGCTTGTGGGGCGAATGCACCCGTGTTCGTACCAACGGCGTCAGTATTGCATCCCCGAATCGCTATTACTCGTATGCCGCGCTTAGTTTGATGACGCGCCACCTTCCGGTTGAGCCGGCCGGGGGGCTACTGGGACGTGTTGATTCGCGGATTGTTCCGTATTGCATCGGCTCGAATGCCTCGGCGATGGCCTTCGGGAGTGGCTGGCGCATTGGAACTGCTCGCCGCGACCGGCCTGGCCGTGGTTGGCAAAAGGTCGGTGGCGTGCTGAGCGTTGACCCGCAGATCCGTCAGGGGGTCGGCATTAGAGAGCCGCCAACTTCCGTGGAGATCAACACATTGCGGAAGCGTCAGTTCACGTTCAGTTCACGGGCTGGCGATCGAACGCCTGTCAGGCGTCGTGAGCAGGCCAAACTGTGGTGCGCGATACTGGGATTGAACCAGTGACCTCTTCCGTGTCAGGGAAGCGCTCTCCCGCTGAGCTAATCGCGCCGGGGGTCGAACTTGGAGGTGGAGACGGGAATCGAACCCGTGTGCACGGCTTTGCAGGCCGTTGCCTCACCACTCGGCCACTCCACCATTGGGGTTGATGCCACTGCACCTTCGAGCGGATGACGGGATTCGAACCCGCGACCCTCACCTTGGCAAGGTGATGCGCTACCAACTGCGCTACATCCGCGTGCTCCGAGTGAGATCGTCACCCGGTGCGGATCAGAACATTAGTCCAACCCCACGCGTAACCACAAATCACTCGAAACATGCAGGCAATCAGTCCTAAAACACCTGGTAAACCTGGCGTGAGATCGAGAAGCCGTGTCCGCCGTCGCCCTCCCGGCACGACATCGCGCTCTCGGTGCTGGTGCAACTGAGCGCTCCGCGCGTGATCGTCTGGCCGTATCCCAGGACGTCGGCTCCGCCCAGCGTCGTATCCCCAGCACAGACGAACGTCGCAGGCTCGCCGACAGCCATCTGCAAGCCCTGACCGTAATCAAACTCACAGTCGGCCGGTCGGGCCGGCGGTGCCCAATCCCGCTCGGAGATATCGCAGCGCACATAGTCCACATCCAGCACGCACCCGACGTTGCCGCTCGGCGAGCGGAAGTGCGTCAGGTCCTGCGCGACGGCCGGAGCCGCCCACACGATCGTCGCGGCACCGGTGAAGGCAAGCGCGACCGCCACCCGAATGATCATGGCGCAAATCTAACGCCCCAGGTCAGACCGTGAGCACCATTCGGTAGCGGGCCTTGCCGGTATCCATCGCCGTATACGCCTCGGCCGCCTGTGCCAGCGGCAGCTCCTGGATGCGGGCCCGCACCCCGGACTGCACCGCGAACTTCATGGTGTCCTCGACATCGCGCGCGGTCCCCGACGGATGCCCGGTGATGCTTACCCCGGGCGTGATCAGCTGCAGCGGGCTCACCGGCAGAGGATCGGGCGTCACCCCGACCACAATCAGCTCACCGCGGGGGAGCAGCCCGCCGACGGTATCGGCCATCGCCTGGGAGTTGGCCGCCGTGGCCAGCACCACCTGGACCCCGCCGAGCCCCTGCAGCGCCTCGCTGACATCACCGGCCCTGGAGTCGATGTAGTGATGCGCCCCGAGGTCGAGGGCGTCCTGCTTCTTGTCGGCCCCACGCGCGATGGCGACGGTCTCGAAGCCCATCGCCCTGGCGAACTGCACGCCCAGATGCCCTAGGCCGCCGACGCCGAGCACGGCCACCCGGTCACCGGGCTTGGCGCGGGTCTCGCGCAATCCGTGGAACACCGTGACACCCGCACACGCCATCGGGGCGGCCTCGGCGAAGGACAGGCCCTCGGGAATCCGGGCGAGCGCGCTCGCCGGCGCCGTCACCGATTCGGCATAACCGCCGGGGTAGTGCCAGCTGGGAATCTGGCCGTTCTCGCAGTGGATGAAATCGCCCTTGCGGCACTGGGTGCAGTGCCCACAGTTGCCGCCGAACCAGCCGACGGCCACCCGGTCGCCCACCGCGAACTCCTGCACGCCGTCGCCGATCTCGGCGATGGTGCCCGCGATCTCGTGGCCCGGCGTCAGCGGCCAGCTCAGCCCGGGGAAACCGCCGTTGACGAAGGCGTGGTCGGTGCCGCAGACCCCGCAGGCCGCTACCGCGATACGGACGTGGTCGCGGCCCGGCGACGTGGTCTCGACATCGGTGAGTTCCAGCGGCGCTCCGGCCGATGCGACATGTACCGCTTGATGACGTGCCATCTCGTTCCTCGCTCCTCGGTGGTGGTGTCATATACATACCCACGCATGGGTCATTCGAGAGCACGGATTCGCCGAAAATCGCGCCACCGTGACCAGCGGATTCCAGCTGGCAGGTAAGTGCGTGCTAGTCTTCGTCCTCGTTCCCCGGTCTCGTAGCTCAGGGGGAGAGCGTCCGCCTCACACGCGGAAGGTCACTGGTTCGATCCCAGTCGGGACCACAACAATGCCGCCCGTATGGGCGGCATTTTGCTTGAGTCAGTAGCGAGCTTCAGCAAAGGCCGGACTCCGCCATCGGCCGTTCATTCATCAATTCACCTCGCGGTGGGCCTTTCGAGCGCGCATGCTGATAATTGACGCTTCCGACAAAGTGGGGGTGCCATGACGCTACGTGCACGTTCGGCGACGATCCTGGTCGTCTTCGCGGTGGCCTATGCGCTGGCCATCGCCGCAGGACGTGCGACTCGGCTGGTCGGTGGTGAGGTGGCACTGGCGTGGCCCGCGGCCGCGGTGGCAATCATGTGGCTGCTCGTGGTGCAGCGCCGTGGACCGGTGGAACGAGGTGTCCACCTCACGACCCTGGCGATCGTCACCTTCGCCACCAATCTGGCCACCGGGGCGCCGCTGGGACTGGCCGCCTGGTTCGTTCTGGTCAACCTCGTCCTCGCGGTGGTCACCGTCCGCTTGCTGCAGTGGCGGGGCACCGCGGCGACGCTGTGCGACCCGGCGGATCTGGCGCACTTGGTCGTGGCGGTGATCGGCGGCGCGAGTTGCGCGGCTGTGCTGGCCACGGTGTACCTCTACGCGAACGGCGATACTCGGATCTGGGAGACATTCGCCCTGTTTCTCGTCCGGAACGGAACATCTGCGCTGCTCGGGGTGTCGATCTGGCTGAGGTTGCGCAATGTGCAGTGGCTGCGCCCGAGGTTCACCGTAGGAAAGGCCGTTGAAGCGGTGGCCGTTACAGCGGCGGTGACTGTGGTGTTCGTCTGGACGTTCTGGGTCAACACCGGTGCGTCACTGGCATTCCTGAGTCTGGTTCCGGCGATGTGGCTGGCACTGCGCTACAGCACCACGGTGAACACGGTGTTCCTCGCGCTGGCCGGCACCTGGATCATCTACGCGACGCTGTCGCATCGGGGAGGGTTCGCGCTTGCCGAGGCGGAGACCCGCGCGCTGCTGGCGCAGACGACGGTGTGCACGCTGACCATCGTGACGCTGGCGCTGTCGCTGTACCGAGATTCCCGGGCGCGACTCATCACGCAATTGGAAGCTGCACGTGACCGGGCGGACCGTGACTCGCAGATGCTGGGCGCCGTCCTGGACAGTATCCATGACGGCGTGGTCGTGGTTGCTCCGGATGGAACGGTGGTGCTGGAGAACGCTCGGGCAGGCGAGTCGAATCTGGTAACGGAGGTGCTCTCCGCTGTCGAGTTATCGGATCCGGCCGGCAGCGAAAGCGATGACACCGCAAGGCGAGACGTCATCGTCGCTTCCCATGACGCCCGGGTGATCGAGGTGACTGCGTCGCCGATGGCAGACCTGCCCCGACACAAGGTCATCGCGTTCCGAGACGTGACCGACGAACGCAAAAACGCGGACGCCCTGCGGGAGGCGCGCGATCTGTTCGCCAGCGTCTTGCAGGCCGCGTCAGAACAGGCGATCATCGGCACGGACCCCGCTGGCCGGGTCACAGTGTTCAACAACGGAGCCGAGCGACTGCTCGGCTGGGCCCGTGCGGAGATGGTGGGTCGTTCGCTGCTGACCATCCACCACATGCCCGAGGTCCGTTCCCGTGCAGCAGAGTTGGACATCCCCGCGGGTTTCGAGGTGCTCACCCACCGGGTCTCGCCGGGCCATGCCGAAGTTCGCGAGTGGACATACGTCAAACGTGATGGTGCTTCCATCCGCGTCAACCTGGCGGTATCGCAGATGTCCGACCCCGACGGTGCGTGCTCCGGGTACATCGGTGTCGCCACGGACATCACCGAGCGGGCAGCCGCCGAGCAGGCACTGGCCGAGAGTGAAGAGCGATTCAGGCTCGCCTTCGACACCGCACCCATGGGGATGTTCCTGTTCGACGCGGCAACGGGATCCGCTGGACGAATCACTCGGTGCAACCAGGCGATGGCGAATCTGCTCGGGCGGCGGGTGGACGAGATACCAGGAATGCTCGTCACCGATCTCTGTGACTGTGAGGAAGATTCGTGTTCTGAGAGTCTGGGGCAACTGCGCGAGCTTCTGGTCGGCGACCGATTCGAAGCCGAGATTGCCCTGCGTCGAGCAGACGGTTGTGTCGAATGGGGTTCGGCGTCGGCGTCGGTCATCGCTGCCGGCGGAGCAGTACCGTACGGCATCTGCATGGTCGAGCACATCACCGCGCGGAAACAGGCCGAGGCCACTCTGCAGCACATGGTTTCGCATGATCAGTTGACGGGTCTGGCCAACCGCGCATTTTTGGTGGACCGCGTGGAGCAGGCACTATCCGACGCAGGACGCGACGGGGTCGGCACCGTCGGGATGATCTTCCTGGACCTCGACGGCTTCAAGGCGGTCAACGACACCTGGGGTCACGGCGAGGGCGACGACGTTCTGACGGTGGTGGCTCAGCGGATCCAGTCGGTGATCAGGGCGGGTGACACCGCGGCGCGATTGGGCGGGGATGAGTTCGCGGTGCTGTGCCCCGATATTGCCGACCCCGGCGTGGTGCAGCGGGTGGCAGAACGTATTCGCACCGAGGTCAGCCGGCCGATACAACTGTCCACTGGGCACATCGTCGATCAATTGTCGGTCAGTGCGGGTGTGACGCTCTCGCAACCGGATTCCACGGCAGAGACGCTCTTGCGGAGAGCGGACGAGTTGATGTACTCGTCCAAGCGCAGCGGCAAGAACAGCATCACGTTGGGAGGCCAGTTCGACACGACGACCGTGATGTTTGCATCGCAACTGATCTCGGAGTTGGAGCGTGCTGTCCGGCTCGGGGAGCTGGTCGTGCACTTTCAGCCGATCGTCGACTTGGCTACGGGTCGCTGCGCGGCAATGGAGGCCTTACTGCGGTGGCAACACCCGGAACAGGGTCTCTTGCTGCCTGACAGGTTTCTCGATGTCGCGGAGAACTCGCCCCACATGCCGGCGATCGGACGCTTCGTGTTGCACGAGGCGTGTCGCCAGGCCGCCCAGTGGACCGAATCCCTGGCGTCGGCGGCCATCCACGTCAATGTGTCCGGACGCCAGCTCGAAGTCAGCGATCTGTACTCCGATGTCACCAATGCGTTGAAAAGCTCGCAGCTGACTTCGGACAGGCTGGTGCTGGAGTTGACGGAAACCTACGCGGGGCGAATCATCCAGTCCGCCAAGGCCGATCTGGTGCGGTTGCACAAAGCGGGTGTGCGCATAGCCATCGATGACGTCGGTACCGGGTTCAGCAGTCTGTCGAAGATCGTCGATTTGCCGGTCGACATCTTGAAGATCGACAAGCAGTTCATCGCCGGCTTACCCCACGACGCGCGGTGTGCGGCCGTCACTCAGGCGGTGCTGAGTCTGGGGGAGACCCTGGGTTTGTCGACCATCGCGGAGGGTATCGAGACGGAGATGCAGCGTGAGCTGCTGATGGATTGGGGCTGTGCGCTCGGACAGGGATTCTTGTTCGGGCGCAGCGCAGCGCAGGGTGGGAATACCGATGAGCTCGCCGCCAGGTGACCGGGTCATCGGCTCGGCACCAGGGTTCTTCATCGGGGGTCGGTAGGGTTGACGTGTCGACGCGAATTCCGAGAAGGAAGAGGGTGCAGTGGCCGGACCAGAGGCCCATTTCTATCTGACCGCCGAGGGCACCGGGCTGCCGCACGACCCCTTCAACGCCATCGTGGGGCCCCGGCCGATCGGCTGGATCTCCACGGTCAACGCCGAGGGTGTCCGCAACCTGGCGCCCTACAGCTTCTTCAACGGATTCAACTACCGGCCGCCGATCATCGGGTTCTCCTCGGTCGGCTGGAAGGACAGCGTCGCCAACATCGAGGCCACCGGGGAGTTCGTCTGGAATCTGGCCACCCGCGACCTCGCCGTGGCGATGAACGAGACCTCGGCATCGCTGCCCCCGGACGAGGACGAATTCGTCCGCGCCGGGTTGACCGCCGCGCCGTCGCGCACCGTTGCCGCACCGCGCGTGCTGGAAAGCCCGGTCAACTTCGAATGTGTACTCACCCAACTGATTCAGCTCCGCGACACCGCAGGTGACCCTGTCGACACCTGGATGGTGCTCGGCCAGGTGATCGCGGTGCACATCGACCGGCAGTGGCTGGTCGACGGGGTCTATGACACCACGGGTCCACGTCCGATCCTGCGCGCCGGCGGCCCGGCCAACTATTCCGAGGCCGGCCCCGACGGTGTGTTCGCCATGCAGCGACCGAACTGACCGAGCATGGGACTGCTCGACGTCGGTGACGGCAACCAGATCTTCTGGGAGCGGCGCGGCAATCCGGACGGCCCCACCGTGCTGATCGTGCACGGCGGTCCCGGCAGCGGTCGATCCCGGACGGCGCACAAGACGTTCGACGACAACCACTTTCAGATCGTGTCCTTCGATCAGCGAGGTTGCGGGGACAGCCGGCCGCACGCCGCCGACCCGGCCACCGACATGAGCGTCAACACCACCTGGCACCTGATCGCCGATATGGAGAAACTGCGCGAGCACCTCGGCGTGCAACGCTGGCTGCTCTTCGGCGGTTCCTGGGCGTCCACGCTGATCCTGGCCTACGCGCAGCAGTACCCGCAGCGCGTCTGCGGCATCATCCTGATCGGGGTCACCATGACCCGGCCCGCCGAGATCGACTGGCTCTACCGCGGCCTGCGGCTACTGCTGCCCGCGCAGTGGGAGCGTTTCCGTGCAGCGGTGCCCCCGTCATTGCGCGACGGCAACCTCGTCGAGGCCTACCGGCAGTTGATGGAGGACCCCGATCCGGCGGTGCGCCACCGGGCCGCGCATGAATGGTGCACCTGGGAGGACGCTGCGATCGCCCACGAGCACACCGGCACGCCCGGACAGTACAGCGCGAAACCGGATACCGCGAAACTGGCGTTCGTGCGTATCTGCACGCACTATTTCGCTCGGCACGGTTGGCTGACCGACGGTCAGCTGCTTCGCGACGCCCACCGACTGGCCGGCATCCCCGGGGTTCTCATCCACGGTCGGCTGGATCTGTCGGCACCGTTGCTCACCGCATGGGAACTGGCCCGTGCGTGGCCGGACGCGGAACTGATCGTCATCGAGGATTCCGGGCACACCGGCAGCCCGGCCATGAGATCGGCTATCGCACAGGCCATCTCACGCTTCACGTCGTGATCGGCTCAGCCCGCGGCCCACTCGGCGGCACGGTCCAGCTCGTTACCGCCGAAGACGGCCAGCTCGCCGGGGACCATCCAGCCGATGGCATGCATCGTATGGCGTACCCAGTCCTTGTCGGACACCACCGCGATCCGCTTGAACGCCGAATGGTGATGCAAGAGCGCGCCGAAACCCATCTTCAGGTCCTCGGTCAGCCCGCCGGGGCCGAACCCGTCGTAATCCTGGTCGATCACCTCGACGATGCGGATCTCGGCGGACTTGCCGAGGTCCTCCATGACGGGCTGGAACTCGCGCAGTTCCTCGCCGGAGATGCGCCCGGACACCCGGATCCCGGTCACACCGGTCGGCATGTCGGTCAGTATTTCGATCATGGCTCCATCATGCTCCCGACGAACGCGACGCGTCAGTGCGCGGGCACGTCGCGTGTGGGCATCGCGGCCACCAGCGGGGTGTCGACACCGACGCGGCCCACCGCGGCCGCCCCGCCCGGCGATCCCAGGGGAGCGTCACGGCCCGGCAACACCGTCTCGAAGAATGCCGCATTGTCGGCCATATAGGGCAGCTCGGTCTCGTCGAGATCGCTCTCGTAGGCGATCGCATCAACCCGGCAGGCGATGCGGCAGGCGCCGCAGTCCACGCATTCGTCGGGGTTGATGTACATCGACCGGGCGCCCTCGTAGATGCAGTCGGCCGGGCATTCGGCCACACATGACTTGTCCATCACGTCGATACATGCCGATCCGATCACGTAGGTCATAGGTCGACGGTAGAAAACCTGTGTCACATGCACCGGAGTCCAAGGGCCGCACTCGGGAGGGACTTTGGTCCTTTCTAGCCCGCCAGCCCCAAGTGCTCGCGCAGCGTGGTGCCCGTGTAGTCGGCGCGGAACACCCCGCGTTCCTGCAGCAGTGGAACCACCGTATCGACGAACGGGTCCAGTCCGCCCGGGGTGACGTGCGGCACCAGGATGAAACCGTCGCTGGCATCGGCCTGGACAATGGCGTTGATCTGTTCGGCCACCGTCGCCGGTGACCCGATGAAGTTCTGTCGGCCGGTGACCTCGATGATCAGCTCTCGGCTGGTGAGGTTCTCCGCCTCGGCCCTGGCGCGCCACTCGTTGGCCACCGCCACCGGGTCACGGTGCATCCGCACGCTGGCCCGACCCCTGGCGATGGTGTTCTCACCGACGACCGGATCGACCGATGGCAGCGGCCCGTCCGGATCATGGTCGGACAGATCGCGATTCCAGAGTTGTTCGAGGAATTTGATTGCCGTGGCGGGGGAGACCTGTGCCAACCGGACCTCGTGGGCGATATCGGCGGCCTCGGCATCGGTGTCACCGAGCACAAACGTCGCGGCAGGCAGGATCAACAGCTGGTCATGGCTACGCCCGTGTGCGGCGAGTCTGCCCTTCACATCGGCGTAGAACGCCCGTCCGTCGGCAAGGGTGCCGTGCCGGGAGAAGATCGCATCGGCGGCACGGGCGGCGAACTCGCGACCGTGATCGGAGTCGCCGGCCTGGAAGATGACCGGGCGACCCTGCGGACTGCGCGGCACGTTGAAGCGGCCGGTGACGTCGAAATGGTCGTCGCGATAAGCGAATCGGCCGGCCTCGCCGGTCGAAAGGAAGGTCCCGCTCGTCTTGTCCGCGATGATCTCGTCACCGCGCCACGAGTCGAACAGCGTGTGCGCGGCCGCCAGAAAGCTCTCGGCGCGTGCGTAGCGCTGATCCTCGGCAAGGAACCCGCCGCGCCGGAAGTTCGCCCCGGTGAAGGCATCCCACGAGGTGACGACGTTCCACGCCGCCCGCCCACCGGACAGATGGTCCAGCGATGCGAATTGGCGTGCCACCTCATAGGGTTCGTTGAATGTCGAGTTGATGGTGCCGGTCAGCCCGAGCCGGTCGGTCACCGCAGCCAGCGCGGCCAGCACCGTGAAGGTGTCCGGCCGGCCGACCACATCCAGGTCGTAGATCTGGCCGCCCTGCTCGCGCAACCGAAGTCCTTCGGCCAGGAACAGAAAATCGAACTTGCCCCGTTCGGCGGTGCGCGCGAAGTGCGCGAACGACGCGAAGTCGATATGACTGCCCGAGTTCGGATCGCTCCACACCGTCGTGTTGTTGACGCCGGGAAAATGCGCGGCGAGATGAATCTGCTTGATCGGCTTGCTCATATCCGCCCTAGGGGTGTGCGTACCGGTTGGCCGGGCGGGACAGTCCGAACAACCCGCGCAGGGTCGACTGCGCGTAGCCCGTGCGGAAGATCCCGCGCCGCTGCAGTTCGGGAACCAGCCCGCCGGTGATCTGGCGCAGATCGTGGGGTACCGTCGCCGGCCGCAATCGGAAACCATCGGCGCCGCCGGCCTGCCACTGTTGCAGCTGGTCGGCCAATTGTGCCGGTGTTCCGACGAAAACGTGCGCGTCACTGATGTATTCGCGACCAAGCAGCTCGTCGAGCCGCGTGCGGTGCGCTGTGGCGGCGGTGCCGGTGTCGGCCAGGAAAACCACCACGTCGGCGATGAGGCGCACCGCGGTGGCCCCGGCAGGCCGGTGTGCGGCGATGGTGTCGGCGATGCCGGTGATCTCGTCGGCATGGTGCGGGGTGATGAAGCCCAGATCGGCACTGGCGGCGATCAGCCGGTAGGCCGGGTCACCGTGGGCCAGGGCGGCGACCAGGGGCTGGCCCTGCGGCGGGCGCGGAGTGATCGACGGGCCCTTGGCGGAGAACCAGCGTCCCTGGAAGTCGATGTAGTGCAGCTTGTCGCGGTCGACGAATCGCCCGGTGGCCGTATCGCGGATCTCCGCGTCGTCCTCCCAGCTGTCCCAGAGCCTGCGCAGCACCTCTGTGTAGTCGGCGGCCTCGGACATCCCGTCCTCGGCGACCTCGCGGCCGAAATGACCCACCGATTCCGGGTTGGAGGACACCTGGACGCGGACTCCGGCACGGCCGGTGCTCACATAGTCGAGCGTGGCGATGGCCTTGGACAGGTGAAACGGCTCGGTGTGCGTGGTGATCGCGGTCGGGATCAGGCCGATGTGCCGGGTCACCGGTGCCACCCGTGCGGCGATCTGCACGGCGTCCAGTCGCCCGCGCAACCGGTCGGTGCGGGTGTCCGGGCGGAACGGATGGTCCGACTGCAACGCCAGCCCGTCCTCGATCGTGACGAAGTCGGCGAGCCCGCGTTCGGCCTCCTGGATCACATCGGTCCAGTAGCCGGCGGTCAGCACCTCGGTGGGCCGGGCGTCGGGTAGTCGCCAGGACGCCGGATGCCACCCGGTGCCGTCGAGGGCGATGCCGAGATGCAGCGGTGCCACCGGTCTGCTCACACCCTCAGTCTTCCCGGCTGCGCCGTGGCGGCAAGGGATCTGCGCAGCCTGATTCGCTCCGTCCGGCCGGTCACGCCAACGCTGCCAGCGCCTTCGCGGGGTCGTAGCCCGCGAAATCGGCCAGCGTGCCCTCGCGGAGACGATTCACCCACGCCGGATCGGCCAGCAGCGCCCGGCCGACCGCCGCGATATCGAACTCACCGGCCTCGAACTGGGCGACCAGTCGATCCGCCGAGTCGGGTTCGATCAGCTGGCCGGGCTTCTCACTGCGGAACTGGGTCTGCAGACCGACCGAGCCCACGGCGATGACCGGCAGTCCGGTGATCTTCTTGGTCCAGCCGGCCAGGCTGAGCTCACTGCCGGAATCGGCGAACGCGGGAACGTAGTGGCGGCGGGTCGAGGGATGGAAGATGTCCACACCCGCCGCTGCCAGGGGCGTCAGGATGGCGTCGAGTTCGCCCGGATCGGATGCGATGGTTGCCGAGTAGTCGGCGCCCTTCCACTGCGAGTACCGGAAGATGATCGGGTAGTCGGCGCCGACGGCGGCGCGCACAGCGGCCACCACTTCGGCCGGGAAACGTGTTCTCGCGGCCAGCGATCCGCCGTAGGAGTCGGTGCGTTGATTGGTCTTCTCCCAGAGGAACTCGTCGACCAGGTAGCCGTGCGCACCGTGAATCTCGACTGCGTCGAACCCCACGTCGCGCGCCGCCGACGCAGCGTCGGCGAACGAGGCGGCCACCGCGGCGAGCTCGTCGCGGTCCAACGCCCGGCCCTTCGGCTCGCCCTTGCCGTTGATCCCGGATGGGCTGACCACGGTGACGCCGTCGGAGTCGCTGCGTTCGGCGCCCTGATGCCACAGTTGCGCGGCGACGGTGCCGCCCTCTGCGTGCACCGCCTCGGTGACCCGGCGCCAACCCTGCAGGACCTCATCGCCGGCGATGGTCGGGACGGAGGTCGGGTAGCCCGCCGCGGGGTCGGGAAGCCGAACGCCCTCGGTGATGATCAGACCGACGCCGCCTGCCGCGCGTCGGCGGTAGTACTCCGCGACATCGGCACCCGGCACGCCACCGGGGGAGGCCTGCCGCGTCATGGGTGCCATCGCGAAGCGATTGGGCACTGTCAGCGAACGAACGGTCAGTGGGGTGAAGAGTGGGTCGACGCTCATGGATCGATTCAACCCGAGGCCCGCGCCCGATAATCCCCGGCGTCAGCGATTGGCGAGCAACAGCACAATCGCGGCGATGGTGAGCAGTACGGAGGTGGCGATCGGCACGAGCACCCAGTTGCGCATGGCGTCGGGCCGAGGCGAGTTGTTCTTTGCCGGTGTGGGCATCGCGGTATTCCTTTCGGTCGACCGGATGCAATTATGATTACCCGCCCCGCCGGACGCGAAAACGTCAGTCCGACCGTTCCCACGTCCAGCCGGTGATCGACGGGTGGTCTTCGCCGTGTTCGCGGGTGTAGAGACGGGCTGCCAGCCGGGCGTCGACCATCTCCTGACGGAGCCCGGCGGCGTTACTTCCCAGTCCCGCGACGCGGTCGATCACGTCGATGACCAGGTGGAAACGGTCCAGATCGTTGAGCATCACCATGTCGAACGGGGTGGTTGTGGTCCCGCGCTCCTTGAACCCGCGAACGTGAAGTTGATCATGATTTCTGCGCCGGTAGGCAAGGCGGTGGATGAGCCACGGATACCCGTGGTAGGCGAAGATGACCGGTTTGTCGGGCGTGAACAACGCGTCGAACTCGGGATCGGACATGCCGTGCGGATGCTCGGAATCCGGTTGTAGACGCATGATGTCGACCACATTGACCACCCGGACCCTCAGGTCGGGCAAGTGGCGACGCAGGATATCCGCTGCGGCAAGGATTTCCAGCGTCGGAATGTCGCCGGCGCAGGCCAGCACCACATCGGGTTCGCTGGTATTGGTGCTCGCCCACTCCCAGATGCCGGCCCCGCGGGTGCAGTGTGCGACGGCCTCGTCCATGGTCAGATAGTTCAGCGCGGGCTGCTTTCCGGCGACGATGACGTTGATGTACTGCCTGCTGCGCAGGCAGTGATCGGCCACCGACAGCAGGGTGTTGGCATCCGGCGGCAGGTATACGCGCACGACTTCGGGGCGCTTGTTGGCGACGTGGTCGATGAACCCGGGGTCCTGGTGGGAGGCGCCGTTGTGATCCTGGCGCCAGACATGCGATGTGAGAAGATAATTCAGCGATGCGATGGGCAGACGCCAGTCGAGGTGGTTGCTGCTGGTCAACCATTTGGCGTGCTGGTTGGCCATGCTGTCGACGATGTGGATGAAGGCCTCGTAACAGCTGAAGAAACCGTGCCGGCCGGTCAGTAGATAGCCTTCCAGCCACCCCTGGCACATGTGTTCGGAAAGCACTTCCATGACGCGGCCATCGGGCGCCAGATGCTCGTCATCGGCGGATTGCTCTGCCTGCCAGGCTTTGTCGGTCTTCTCGAACACCGCGGACAGTCGGTTCGACGCGGTCTCGTCGGGTCCCATCAGGCGGAAGTTATCGGGATTGGCGGCGATCACATCACGCAGATAGGTGCCCAGCACCCGGGTCGCCTCAGCGGTGGTGCTCGCCGGACCGGGCACCTCCACGGCGTAGTCCGTGATCGGCGGCAGGTTCAGCTCACGCAGCAGCACACCGCCGTTGGCGTGCGGATTGGCGCTCATCCGCCGGTCACCAACCGGGGCCAGGACACGTAGTTCGGGGCGCAGGGCACCGGAGGAGTCGAACAACTCCTCGGGCCGATAGCTGCTCATCCATTCCCGCAGCGCCTCCAGATGCGCTGCGTTGGTCCGCGTTTCCGACAGTGGCACCTGATGCGCGCGCCAGGTGCCCTCCACCTTATTGCCATCCACCTCGTGCGGGCCCGTCCAGCCCTTCGGGGTGCGCAGGATGATCATCGGCCACAGCGGCCGGCCGGTCTGGCCGTCTTCGCGCGCGGCGCGTTGAATGGCCGCGATCTGGTCGAATGCATCATCGAGAGCGCCTGCCAGCTGCCGGTGCACATCGGCGGGATCATCGCCTGCGACGGTGATCGGGATGTAGCCGTAACCACGCATCAGGGAATCGAGTTCCTCGGCCGGGATGCGGGCGAGCACCGTCGGGTTGGCGATCTTGTAGCCGTTCAGATGCAGGATCGGCAGCACCGCGCCGTCCCGGGCGGGGTCGAGGAACTTGTTGGAATGCCAGCTGGTGGCCAGCGGGCCGGTCTCGGCCTCACCGTCCCCGACCACGGCGGCGACCACCAGATCGGGGTTGTCGAAGGCTGCGCCGAACGCGTGCACCAGGGCGTAGCCGAGCTCACCACCCTCGTGGATGGAACCCGGCGTCTCGGCCGCCACGTGGCTGGGGATGCCGCCAGGAAAGGAGAACTGCCGAAACAGCTTCCGCAGGCCCTCGACGTCCTCGCCGATGCCGGTGTACACCTCCGAATAGGTGCCCTCCAGGTAGGCGTTGGCCACCAGTCCCGGCCCGCCGTGCCCGGGGCCGGTGATGTAGATGACGTTGGCATCACGCTGCCGGATCACCCGGTTCAGATGCGCATAGAGCAGGTTGAGACCCGGCGTGGTGCCCCAATGCCCCAGCAGCCGCGGCTTGACGTGTTCGGGCGCCAGGTCCTCGCGCAGCAGCGGATTGTCCAGCAGATAGATCTGGCCGACGGACAGATAGTTCGCGGCTCGCCAATACGCGTTCAGCGCGGTGACTTCGTCCTCGGTCAGGGATGCGGATAAAGTCATGATCTAGGCCTACCACGACTGGCGCGATATAAACACCCGCGTCATTTTCCGTTCGTCACCGTGACGGCGTGCACCCCCCAGATGTCATCGCAGTATTCAGCGATCGCCCGGTCGGAGGAGAATTTGCCGCTGCGGGCGGAGTTGAGTATCGACATCCGCGACCAGGCGTCACGGTCCTGCCAGGCGGCGCTGACCCGGTCCTGGCACCCGACATACGAGGCGTAGTCGGCCAGCACCAGGAACGGGTCGTCGTAGGTGAGGTTGTCGATCAGCGGCCGGAACACCTCGGTGTCCCCGTGCGAGAAATGGCCGCCGGCAATCAGATCGAGGACGGCCCGCAGTTCCGGATCCGCGGCGATGTAGGACGACGGCCGATAACCGTTGCGCTTGAGCTTCTCGACCTCCTCCACGGTGAGCCCGAACAGGAAGAAGTTCTCCGGACCGGCCTCGGCGCGGATCTCGACGTTCGCACCGTCGAGCGTGCCGATGGTCAACGCACCGTTCATCATGAACTTCATGTTGCCGGTGCCCGAGGCCTCCTTGCCCGCGGTGGAGATCTGCTCGGAGAGGTTGGCGGCCGGATAGATCAGGTGGGCGTTCTGCACGTTGAAGTTCGGCAGGAAGACCACCTTCATGTACCGGTTGACCTCGGGATCGAAGTTGACCATGTCGCCGACGGCGGTGATGAGCTTGATGATCCGTTTGGCCAGGAAGTACCCGGGGGCGGCCTTGCCGCCGAAGATGTACGCCCGCGGCGCCATGTCGATGCCGGGATTGTTCTTGATGCGCAGATACTGCGTGACGATATTGAGCACGTTGAGGTGCTGGCGCTTGTACTCGTGGATGCGCTTGACCTGGATGTCGAACAACCAGGTGGGATCGAGCTCGACACCGGTCTCGGCGTAGACGAAGTCGGCCAGCCGGGATTTGTTGGCGCGCTTCACATCGCGCCACTCGGCGCGGAAACCGTCATCGTCGATGAAGGCCTCCAGCCCGCGTAACCGGTCCAGGTGGGTCAGCCAGCCGTCGCCGACGGTGCGGTCGAACAGTTGGCGCAGCCCGGGATTGGACAGTGCGACGAAGCGGCGCGGGGTCACCCCGTTGGTCTTGTTGGAGAACCGCTCCGGCCACATCTCGTAGAAATCCTTGAGCACACTCTCCTTGAGCAGCTCGCTGTGCAGGGCGGCAACGCCGTTGATCGCGTGGCTGCCCACGGTGGCCAGATGCGCCATCCGCACCGACTTGGCACCGTCCTCGTCGATCAGCGACATCCGCCGGACCCGGTCCTCGTCACCGGGGAAGCGCGCCCGGACCTCGTCGAGGAACCGGCTGTTGATCTCGTAGATGATCTCCAGATGCCGGGGCAGGCTCTCGCCGAAGATCCCCAGCGGCCATTTCTCCAACGCCTCCGGTAGCAGCGTGTGGTTGGTGTAGCCGAAGGTGGCCACCGTGATCGTCCACGCCGTGTTCCAGTCCAGGCGGCGCTCGTCGACCAGTAGCCGCATCAGCTCGGCGACACCGATCGAGGGATGGGTGTCGTTGAGCTGGATGGCGAACCTTTCGGCCAGTTCGTAGATGGACAGATCGGCCAGATCGTCGACGATGTGCAGCACATGCTGCAGCGAGCACGAGACGAAGAAGAACTGCTGCAGCAGGCGCAGCCGCTTGCCCACCTCGGGCTCGTCATTGGGGTAGAGCACCTTGGTGACGGTCTCGGAGGTGACCTCCTCCTCGACGGCCTTGTAGTAGTCGCCGGTGTTGAAGGCCTCCAGGGCGAACGACTGCACCGCCCGCGCGCTCCACAGGGTGAGCACATTGCAGGTCTTGACGCCGTAGCCCTGGATCGGGGTGTCATAGGCGACGCCCTGGATGACACGCTGGGGGATCCAGCGGGCGCGCAGCACCCCGGCGTCATCGTGATAGCGCTCGGTGTGCCCACCCCACAGCACCGGATAGTGGACATCGGGTTTGGCGATCTCCCAAGGATTTCCGTTGAGCAACCAGTTGTCGGTCTTCTCGACCTGCCAGCCGTCCTGCAGCTCCTGGTCGAAGATGCCGAATTCGTAGCGGATGCCGTAGCCGATCGCGGGCCGCTCCAGGGTGGCCAGCGAGTCCAGATAACAGGCGGCCAACCGGCCGAGGCCGCCGTTGCCCAACCCGGGCTCCTCCTCGCAGTCCAGCACCTCCTCGAGATCCTGACCGAGCTCGGCCAGCGCGGTGCGCGCCGCGTTCTCGATGCCGAGGTTGAGCAGATTGGCACCCAGCTGCGGGCCCATCAAGAATTCCGCGGACAGGTAACAGGTGAGCTTGCTGCCCAGGTCCAACGACGTCTGGGTGGAGGCGACCCGGTTGTCCTGCATCCGGTCACGCACCGCCAGCGCCAGCGCCCGGTAGTAGTGCTCGGGGCGCAGCGCGGCGGCCGGCCTGCCGATCGAGTAGCGGATGTGGTCGATGATGGCCCGTCGCAGCGCGTCGGCCGACAGTCCGGTGCGGCTGGGTTCGTAGGCGGGCGCGGAGGCGGCGACATCGGTCATGATCGAAGTCTTGCAGCCACGCGCGTACCGCGCGCGCTCAATGCGCGTCGGCCCGGTGAACGGATATGAGACGCTGCCCGCATGTCCGGTGTGCCCGAACTCGTCGACGTCCTGCCCCAGCATCGGTTCGACGAGCAATCGCTGGCCCGTTTCCTGGGCGGGCACGGTATCGACGGTCCGCTGCAGATCCGTCAGTTCCAGGGCGGACAGAGTAACCCGACCTTTCACATCGGCAGTGCGACAGGCGAATTCGTCCTGCGCAAGAAACCGCCCGGCGTGCTGCTACCCAAGGCGCACGATGTGGCACGCGAGTACCGGGTGATGTCCGCGCTGGCCGACAGCGCGGTCCCGGTGCCCAGGATGCGGGTGTTGTGCACCGACGACTCGGTGCTGGGCACCCCGTTCTTCGTGATGGACCATGTGCCGGGCCGGATTTTCGCCGACCGGGTGCTGCGCGAGGGCACACCCGCCGAGCGGGCCGCGGTCTATGCGGACCTGGCCAGGGTGCTGGCCGCCCTGCACACCGTGGACTGGCGGTCGGCGGGGCTGTCCGACTTCGGGCGCCCCGACGGTTATCTGGCGCGGCAGGTGGCGCTGTGGACCAGGACCTGGGAGACCGTCAAGGTCGAGGAGTGCGCCGAGATGGACCGGCTGGCGGCATGGCTGCCCGCGCACCTGCCTAGCACCGACGAGGCCTGTATCGCCCACGGTGACTACCGTCTGGGCAATTTGCTGCTGCATCCCACCGAACCACGCATCGTCGCCGTGCTGGACTGGGAGCTGTCCACCATCGGCCATCCGCTGGCCGATCTCGGCTATGCGGCGATGACCTACCACCTGCCCGGTGACAGCGACCCGCTGATGGGGGTGGCGGGGGAGGACCTGACCGGCACCGGGATCCCGGACGAATCCGCCTTCGTCGCCGAGTACTGCCGCCACGCCGGCCGCGAGATCCCGCATAATCTGCCGATTTTCGTCATCTTCTCGATGTTCCGGTTGGCCGCGATCGTGGCGGGGGTGTGGCGGCGCGGTCTGGACGGTAATGCCGCCGACTCCCGCGCAGGCACCGAGTTGTTCCGCACCCGCTACCGCGGGTTGGCCGAACGGGCCTGGGCACTGGCCGGTGGGTGAGTGAGCGTCCGCTACACCGTGGTCAGATAGCGGCGGGTGATCACCCGCTGGGCCAGCCGGGTCACCGGACCGCCCAGCTTGCTCCACCACGTCGCGTGCCTGGAAAAGGCGGTCACCTCGGCATGGACCGAACCGTCGGTGGGGTCGTAGCGGACCGCGAACAGTTCCTCGCCGGTCTCCGGGTGCCCCGGCAATGTCCCGTAGGCGAAGCCACGCCGGTCCGGTTCGTCGAGCAGATAGACCACCCGGCACGGTGCTCGCAGCGGCCAGAAACCCACGGTCACCTCGACCCCGACGGCGGCCGATGCGGCATCGGCATGTACCAGCACCCCCGCGCCGCGCTGCATGCCCCAGTGCAGGACGGCATCGGCGGCCTCTTCGAAACGGGCGCGCCCGTGCCCGATGACCGCGGAGACCCCGACGTGCTGGTATCCGGCGGGTAGCGGGCCCCTGGTGGCACCCACCTCGGCATAGGTCAGATCCATCCCTGCCACTATCGCAGGCGCGTGCGCTGCGGCGGCGCGGTCGTGCAATAACGTGACAGCCGTGACCACCGGCAACGCGCACCCCGGCGGCGGATTCAATCCGCCCGAACCGACCGACAAGGGTGGCCCCGACTACGGACGTTTCGTCGAAGCGGTCCGCACGCTGCAGGACCACGCGCGGGCGGCCGACGCGCCCGACGAGGTGATCAGCGAAGCGGCCGATCTGGTCGAGAAGGTCTCGGCATTGCTGGCGCCCTACGAGGCCGACGAATGGCACTCCCCGTCGGGGCGCAGGCTCGACCTGCCCAACCGGGGCAACATCATGTCGGTCCCGATGGATCTGCGCGTCGCCGACGACCGGGTCACCGGCACCGTGCTGTTCCGCCGCTACCACCTCGGCCGCAACAGTGCCGTGCACGGCGGCGTGCTCGGGCTGCTGTTCGACTCACTGCTCGGGTTCACCACCGCCAAGCTCACCAAGAGCCTCTTCCAGCGCACCGCGCATCTGGGTATCGACTACCGCAAGATCGTTCCCATCGGCCGCGAGCTGCAGGTCGACGCGGGTATCGACCGTATCGACGGGCGCAAGATCTTCGTCAGCGGTCGGCTGCTCGACGGTGCCGAGGTGCTGACCGAGGCCGACGCGCTGTTCGTGCGACTGAAGCCGGGGCAGCCGTGACCGACACCGGTAAGCACGACAAGCGGGCGTGGGCGCGGTGGCGCGACAAGCTGCGTGACCGCCCGGTGGCCGACCTGGTCTACCGAACGGTGGTGGGCGTGGTCGGCACGCTGGTGCTGATCGTCGGCATCATCGCCATCCCGTACCCGGGCCCCGGGTGGGCCATCGTGTTCTTGGGGCTGGGAATTCTGGCCACCGAGTTCCGCGCCGCGCAGGTCGTCCTGCATTGGGTGCGTATCCGCTACGACAGGGCGATGGCCTGGTTCGGCAGACAGCACATCGCGGTGAAGGCACTGAGTGCGCTGCTGACGGCGGCCTTCGTCATCGCATCGCTGTGGCTGTTCGGGGCGCTCGCGCTGGTCGCCGGCTGGGTCGGAATCGATTGGTCCTGGCTGAAGAGCCCGATCGGCATCGGGTCGTAGGTATTGCGCTGGCCCAACCCCGATAGCATGGTCGCGATTCACTCGAGCCGATGAGGAGATCCACCGATGACCGCCGCCGCCAGTAAAGCCCCCGCAGCCCCGATCCGGGTTGCTGCCGGGACTACCGCCGGGGCGGCGGTGCGCGAGGCGGGACTGCCCGAGCGCGGCGCGCCCGACGCCATCGTCGTCGTGCGTGACGCCGAGGGCCGGCTGCGCGACCTGAGCTGGTCGCCGGACACCGACGTCGACGTCGAGCCGGTGGCCGCCGACACCGAGGACGGCCGAAGCGTCATCCGGCACTCGTGCGCCCACGTGCTGGCCCAAGCGGTGCAAGAGCTCTTCCCGCAGGCCAAGCTGGGCATCGGCCCGCCCATCACCGACGGCTTCTACTACGACTTCGACGTCGCCGAACCGTTCACCCCCGAGGACCTGGCCAAGCTGGAGAAGCGGATGGCCAAGATCATCAAGGATGGTCAGCTGTTCTCGCGGCGCGTCTACGAGTCCAAAGAGCAGGCGCGCGAAGAGCTTTCCGGTGAGCCCTACAAGCTCGAACTGGTCGACGACAAGTCCGGTGCCGACGACCCCGAGGTGATGGAGGTCGGTGGCGACGAGCTGACCGCCTACGACAACCTCAACCCGCGCACCAAGGAACGCATCTGGGGCGATCTGTGCCGCGGCCCGCACATCCCGACCACCCGCTACATCCCGGCGTTCAAACTGACCCGTAGCAGCGCGGCCTACTGGCGCGGCAATCAGGCCAACGCGAGTCTGCAGCGGGTGTACGGCACCGCATGGGAGTCCCAGGAAGCCCTCGACAAGCATCTGGAGCTCATCGAGGAGGCGCAGCGTCGCGATCACCGCAAGCTCGGCGTCGAGCTGGACCTGTTCAGCTTCCCCGACGAGCTCGGCTCGGGACTGCCCGTCTTCCACCCCAAAGGCGGCATCATCCGCAAGGAACTGGAGGACTACTCGCGGCGCAAGCACGAGCAGGCCGGCTACCAGTTCGTCAACACCCCGCACATCACCAAGGAAAATCTCTACATCACCTCGGGGCACCTGGAGTGGTACGCCGACGGCATGTTCCCGCCGATGCAGATCGACGCCGAGTACAACGAGGACGGCACGGTCCGCAAGCCCGGCCAGGACTACTACCTGAAGCCGATGAACTGCCCCATGCACCACCTGATCTACCGGTCGCGGGGCCGCTCCTACCGCGAGTTGCCGCTGCGGCTCTTCGAGTTCGGATCGGTGTACCGCTACGAGAAGTCCGGCGTGGTGCACGGCCTGACCCGGGTGCGCGGCATGACCCAGGACGATGCGCACATCTACACCACCCGCGAGCAGATGCGCGATGAGCTGACCTCACTGCTGCAGTTCGTGCTCGACCTGCTGTCCGACTACGGCCTCGACGATTTCTACCTGGAGCTCTCGACCAGGGACCCGGAGAAGTCCGTCGGTTCCGACGAGTTGTGGGAGGAGGCCACCGCCACGCTGCGCGAGGTGGCCGAGGCCTCCGGGCTGGACCTGGTGCCCGACCCGGGCGGCGCCGCCTTCTACGGTCCCAAGATCTCGGTACAGGTCAAGGACGCGTTGGGCCGTAACTGGCAGATGTCGACCATCCAGCTCGATTTCAACATGCCCGACCGGTTCGAGTTGGAATACACCGCCCCGGACGGTAGCAGGCAGCGCCCCGTGCTGATCCACCGCGCGCTGTTCGGTTCCATCGAGCGGTTCTTCGGGGTGCTCACCGAGCATTACGCCGGTGCGTTCCCGGCATGGCTCGCGCCGGTACAGGTGGTCGGGGTGCCCGTCGCCGACGCGCACCTTCCGTACCTGGAAGATGTTGCCGCGCAACTGCGTTCCCGCGGGGTGCGGGTCGAGGTGGACGGCAGTGACGACCGGATGGCCAAGAAGATCGTCAACCACACCAACCAGCGGGTGCCGTTCATGCTGCTGGCCGGTGACAAGGACGTCGACGCCGGGGCGGTCAGCTTCCGGTTCGGCGACCGCACCCAGGTCAACGGGATCGCCCGCGACGCCGCCGTGGACGCGATCGTCGACTGGATCGCCCGCCGCGAGAACGTCACTCCCACCGCGGATCTGCTGTCGGTGCCGACATGAGCGAGGACTCCGACGGCAACGACGCGATAGTCGACACCGGGGTCGGTGACCCCGACCATCTACAGCGGTTGTGGACTCCGCACCGGATGAGCTACATCGCCGAGTCGCCCATGAAGAAGGGTTCCGGTTCGGCACTGTCGACGGAACCGTTCACCGACATCCCCGCGATGTCGGACGAGGACGGCCTGATGGTGGCGCGCGGTGAACTGGTGTACGCGGTACTCAATCTGTACCCCTACAACCCGGGTCACCTCATGGTGGTGCCCTATCGGCGGGTGTCCGAGCTGGAAGACCTGAGCACCGACGAGACCGCCGAGTTGATGGCCTTCACCCAGAAGGCCATTCGGGTGATCAAGGCGGTGTCCCGCCCACACGGTTTCAACGTCGGGCTGAACCTCGGCACCTCGGCGGGCGGATCGCTGGCCGAACACCTGCACATGCACGTCGTGCCCCGCTGGGGCGGGGACGCCAACTTCATCACCATCATCGGCGGGTCGAAGGTGATCCCGCAGCTGCTGGGGGAGACCCGCACACTGCTGGCCGACGAATGGGCCAGGCAGGCGGAGCAGTCCCAGCCATGAGCAACTTCTACCTGATGACCCGGGCGGCCTACACCAAGATTTCGGGACCGGTCGCCAGGGCGGCACTGCGCACCGGGCTCACCCCGGACAGCATCACCATCCTCGGGACTGCCGGCTCCATCGTGGCGGCACTGACGCTGTACCCGATGGGACAGCTGTGGTGGGGCTCGGTGGCGGTGTTCTTCTTCGTGCTGGCCGACATGCTCGATGGGGCGATGGCCCGAGAACGTGGTGGTGGAACGCGATTCGGCGCCGTGCTGGACGCGACCTGTGACCGCCTCAGCGACGGTGCGATATTCGGCGGACTGGTGTGGTGGGCGGCATTCAGCGCCCACAACACCGCCCTGGTGGTGGCCGGACTGATCTGCTTGGTCACCTCCCAGGTCATCTCGTATATCAAGGCCCGCGCCGAGGCCAGCGGTCTACGCGGTGACGGTGGCATCATCGAACGCCCGGAACGGCTGGTCATCGTGCTGATGGGCGCCGGATTCGCTGGGCTGTTCGGGTTGCCGATCCTGCTGGACGTGGCGATGTGGGGTCTCGCGGTCGCCAGCCTGGTGACCCTGGCGCAGCGGTTGCATGCCGTGCGGACCTCGCCGGGGGCGATGGATTCGCTGCCGGCCCCGGCCGAACCCGCCGAGGACGGTCAGTGAGCACGCCGTCGGCGGGACTGCCGAACGTGCGCGGTTTCCGGGTGCCGCTCGGCGGTCAGCTGTCCGACCTCGGGTACGCGGCGGGCTGGCAACTGGTGCGCGCCATGCCGGAGTTCGCGGCCCGCAACATGTTCGACGCGGGTGCGCTCTATGCAGCGCGCGGCGGCGGCCCCGCCCAGTTGCGCAAGAATCTGGCGCGTGTCATCGGGGTGCCGTCCCACCAGGTACCCGACGCCTTGGTCCGCGCCTCGCTGGCCTCCTACGGCCGGTATTGGCGCGAGGCGTTCCGGCTGCCGTCGATGGACCATGCCGCGGTGGCCGCGCGAGTGCAGGAACGTGTGGAGGGCCACCTCCATGTCGAGCAGGCGCTGCAGGCCGGCCGTGGGGTGGTGCTGGCGCTGCCGCACAGCGGTAACTGGGATATCGCCGGGGTATGGATGACCAACACCTACGGTCGGTTCGCCACCGTCGCCGAGCGGCTCAAACCCGAATCCCTGTACAACAGGTTCGTCGCCTACCGCGAGAGCCTGGGCTTCGAGGTGCTGCCGCTGACCGGTGGACCCCGCCCACCCTCGGAGATCCTGCAGCAACGGTTGCGCGACAACGGAATCGTCTGCCTGATGTCCGACCGCGACCTGACCCGGTCCGGTGTCCCGGTGTCCTTCTTCGGTGAGCAGACCCGGTTGCCGTCGGGTCCGGCGAGGCTGGCGTGTGACACCGGTGCGGCCTTGCTGCCCACCCACACGTGGTTCGACGGTGACGGATGGGGCCTGCGGATCCACGCCCCGCTGGATACCTCCTCGGGTGATATCGCAGTGATCACCCAGGCGATGGCCGACCTGTTCGCCGACGGTATCGCCGAACACCCCGAGGATTGGCACATGCTGCAGCCGCAGTGGCTCGCCGATCTGTCGGCCGAGCGGCGCGCTCGCCTCGAAGGAAGCTAGGGGAGCGCATGCGCATCGGGATGGTGTGCCCGTACTCGTTCGACGTACACGGTGGTGTCCAGGCGCACGTGCTGCAGTTGGCCGAGGTCTTCCGCGCCCAGGGCCACGAGGTCAGTGTGCTGGCCCCGGCCTCCCCACATGTCAGCCTGCCCGAGTACGTCGTCTCCGGCGGCCGGGCCGTTCCGATCCCGTACAACGGTTCGGTGGCGCGGCTGCGCTTCGGCCCGGCCACCCACCGCAAGGTCAAGAGGTGGCTCATCGACGGCCAGTTCGACGTGCTGCATCTGCACGAACCGAACGCGCCGAGCGTCTCGATGCTCGCGTTGATGATCGCCGAGGGGCCCATCGTCGCGACCTTCCACACCTCGACGACGAAGTCGTTGACGCTCAGCGTCTTTCAGGGAATGTTGCGCCCGCTGAACGAGAAGATCGTCGGCCGCATCGCGGTGTCCGATCTGGCCAGGCGCTGGCAGATGGAGGCCCTCGGCTCGGATGCGGTGGAGATTCCCAACGGGCTCAACGTCGCCGAGTTCGCCGACGCGCCACCGCTGGACGGTTACCCGCGACCGGGGCGGGCGGTCCTGTTCCTCGGCCGCTTCGACGAGCCGCGCAAGGGGATGGCGGTGCTGCTGGGGGCTCTGCCGCGGCTGGTCGAGCGGTTTCCCGATATCGAGGTGCTGATCGTCGGTCGTGGGGACGAGGACGAATTGTCCGAGCAGGCCGGCGCATACGCGCGCAATCTGCGTTTCCTCGGTGCGGTGGATGATGCGACCAAGGCGTCGGCCTTGCGCAGCGCCGACGTGTACTGCGCACCGAACACCGGCGGTGAGAGCTTCGGCATCGTCCTGGTGGAGGCGATGGCGGCGGGCACCGCCGTGGTCGCCAGCGATCTGGACGCCTTCGGACGGGTGCTCGAAGGGGGAAAGGCCGGTCGGTTGGTGGCCGTCGACGACACCGATGCATTGGCCGACGGTCTGATCGAGGTCCTCGGCGATGACGAGATCCGGCACGGGTACGTCGCCGCCGCCGCCGCGGCCGTGCGCCGCTATGACTGGTCGGTGGTGGCCGGCGAGATCATGCGCGTGTACGAGACGGTCAGTGGCTCCGGTAACAAGGTGCAGGTCGCGGGTACGGCGGGCCGGAGCACCGCATGATGATCTGGGTCGTCGTGCTGCTGGTGGTGCTGGGTGCGGCCCTGCTGCTGACCGGTAGTTGGGCGTATCTGACCGCCAACCGGCTCGACCGGTTGCATGTCCGCTACGACATGTCCTGGCAGGCCCTGGATGCGGCGCTGGCCCGCCGTGCGGTGGTCGCGCGGGCGGTCGCCCTCGACGCATACGGTCACGGCCCGCAGGCGCAGCGGCTCGCCGCGCTGGCCGACGCGGCCGAGCGCGCCGATCGCCCGGCGCGGGAGGCCGCCGAGAATGCCCTCTCGGCGGCGCTGACACTGGTCGATCCGGCGGTCCTGCCCGCGGCGCTGGTCGCCGAACTGGCCGATGCCGAGGCGCGGGTACTGCTGGCGCGCCGCTTCCACAACGACGCGGTGCGCGACACCCTGGCGCTGCGCGAACGCCCCATGGTGCGGCTGCTGCACCTCGGCGGCACCGCCGCGCTGCCCACGTATTTCGAGATCGCCGAACGTGCGGGTCTGGCCGCGCGCCACGGCGTGGCCCAACGGGTGTCGGCTCGGATAGTGCTGCTCGACGAGCACGGTTGTGTGCTGCTGTTCCGGGGTTCGGACCCGGCAGGTGACGGCAGCCGCCGCTGGTGGTTCACCGTCGGCGGGGCGGTGGAGCCCGGTGAGGAGCTCGCCGACGCGGCGGCGCGTGAACTGTTCGAGGAGACCGGCCTGCGGGTGACGGCGGCGGAGCTGGTCGGACCCGTCTGGCGCCGGGACGCCCTCATCGATTTCAACGGGTCGGTGATGCGCAGCGAGGAACATTTCTTCGTGCACCGCACCCGGCGGTTCGACCCGTCCAGCGCCGGCCACGACGAGCTGGAGCGCCGCTACATTCAAGGCCATCGTTGGTGCGATGCGACAATGATCGCCGAGCTGGACGCCAACGGAGAATCCGTGTACCCCCGACAGCTCGGCGCGTTGTTGGCCAAGGCCGGCGAGCTCGCCGATGTACGGGGTGCGGGACCGGGAACGCAGCCTCAGATCATTCGCTGAGGCTGCGGATTCAATTGTTTTGGTGCCACCTTTAGACTGGATCGGTACCTGAGTAGAGGAGATTGCGATGGAATTCGGCGAGCAGGGCAGCCAGACCGGTACCGCGCGGGTGAAGCGCGGGATGGCCGAGATGCTCAAGGGCGGCGTCATCATGGATGTCGTCACCCCCGAGCAGGCGCGCATCGCCGAAGCGGCCGGTGCCGTCGCGGTGATGGCTCTGGAGCGGGTGCCCGCCGATATCCGGGCCCAGGGCGGCGTCTCGCGGATGAGCGACCCGGACATGATCGAGGGCATCATCGACGCGGTCACCATTCCGGTGATGGCCAAGGTGCGTATCGGCCATTTCGTCGAGGCGCAGATCCTGCAGAGCCTCGGTGTCGACTACATCGACGAGTCCGAGGTCCTCACCCCGGCCGACTACACCAACCACATCGACAAGTGGCGGTTCACCGTTCCGTTCGTGTGCGGGGCGACCAACCTCGGTGAGGCACTGCGCCGGATCACCGAGGGGGCGGCGATGATCCGCTCCAAGGGCGAGGCCGGTACCGGCGATGTCTCCAACGCCACCACGCACATGCGCAAGATCGGCGGCGAGATCCGCCGTCTCACCTCGCTGAGCGAGGACGAGTTGTTCGTGGCCGCCAAGGAACTGCAGGCGCCCTATGACCTGGTGGTCGAGGTGGCCAAGGCGGGCAAGTTGCCGGTCACGCTGTTCACCGCCGGTGGCATCGCGACCCCGGCCGATGCGGCGATGATGATGCAGCTCGGCGCCGAGGGCGTGTTCGTCGGGTCGGGCATCTTCAAGTCCGGCGATCCGGCTGCGCGCGCCGCGGCGATCGTCAAGGCGACCACCTTCTACGACGATCCCGACGTGCTGGCCAAGGTCTCGCGCGGGCTGGGCGAGGCCATGGTCGGTATCAACGTCGACGACATTCCGGCACCGCACCGGCTCGCCGAACGCGGCTGGTAGCCGGTGATGAGCGCTTGCGCGAAGAGCGGACGATAGTGGCGATCGAAGAGATCCTCGACCTGGAACAGATCGAGGTCAACATCTATCGCGGGGGTGTCTTCAGCCCCGAATCGGGTTTCCTGCAACGCACATTCGGTGGTCACGTGGCGGGGCAGTCGCTGGTGTCGGCGGTCCGCACCGTCGACCCGAAATTCCAGGTGCACTCGTTGCACGGGTATTTCCTGAAGGGCGGGGACGCGCGGTCTCCGACGGTGTACAGCGTCGAACGGCTTCGTGACGGCGGCTCGTTCTGCACCCGCCGGGTTTCGGCGATCCAGCACGGCGAGACGATCTTCTCGATGTCGGCATCGTTTCAGACCGACCAGAGCGGTATCGAGCACCAGGACGTCATGCCGACGGCGCCGCCGCCGGACGATATTCCCGACTTCAAGTCGGTCAGCCGGGTCTTCGATGACGCCAGCTTCCGCCAGTTCGACGAGTGGGATGTCCGCATCGTGCCGCGCGATCAAACCAATCGCTTGCCGGGCAAGGCATCTCAACAGCAGGTGTGGTTCCGCCACCGCGACCCACTGCCCGATGATCCGGTGCTGCACATCTGTGCGCTGGCCTATCTGTCGGATCTCACCCTGCTGGGCTCGGCGCAGGTGAACCATCCCGAAGAGCGCAAGCACCTGATGATCGCTTCGCTGGACCACGCGATGTGGTTCATGCGCCCGTTCCGCGCCGACGAGTGGCTGCTCTACGACCAGTCCTCACCCTCGGCCTGCGGTGGGCGCGCGCTGACCGAGGGCAAGCTGTTCAACCAGTACGGCGAGATGGTCGCCTCGGTGATGCAGGAGGGACTGACCCGCTATCAGCGCGATTTCGTCCCGTCGGCGAAGTGACGGTCAGGGTAGGGGTTCTCGCGCTGCAGGGTGACACCCGCGAGCACCTCGCGGCGCTCACCGAGGCCGGTGCGCAGGCCTGCACGGTGCGTCGGCTCGCCGAACTCGATTCGGTGGACGCGCTGGTCATCCCGGGCGGTGAGTCCACCGTGATGAGCCATCTGTTGCGCGAGTTCGAGTTGCTCGAACCGTTGCGGGCCCGGCTCGCCGACGGTATGCCCGCCTACGGGTCGTGCGCGGGGATGATCCTGCTGGCCACCGAGATCCTCGACGCCGGGGTGCCCGGCCGCGAGGCGCTCGCGCTACGCGGCATCGATATGACCGTGCGTCGCAACGCTTTCGGACGTCAGGTCGATTCCTTCGAAGAGTCCATCCCGTTCGCCGGCCTGGACTCCGACGTACACGCCGTCTTCATCCGGGCGCCATGGGTGGAACGGGTCGGAGAATCGGTGGAGGTGCTGGCCACCGCCGCCGGTCATCCGGTGGCGGTGCGCCAAGGCAAGGTCCTCGCGACGTCGTTCCATCCCGAGGTCACCGGCGACCGCCGGGTGCACCGGATGTTCGTGGACTCGCTGCGCTGACTAGCGGATGGCCAGCCCGGTCAGGGTGCGGGCCATCACCAGGCGCTGGATCTCGCTGGTGCCCTCGAAGATGGTGAAGATCTTGGCATCTCGGTGCATCCGCTCCACCGGGTACTCGCGGGTGTAACCATTGCCGCCAAGGATCTGGATGGCCTCGTCGGTCACATAGGTGGCGGTCTCGCTGGCGACCAGCTTGGCCATCGATCCCTCCGCGGACTCGAAAGCCTTGCCGTTGCGCGCCATCCAGCCCGCCCGGTAGACCAGCAGGCGGGCGGCATCGATGCGGGCCTTCATATCGGCCAGCTTGAACGCCACACCCTGGAACTCGCCGATCTTGCGGCCGAATTGCTCACGCTCGCAGGCATAGTCGAGGGCGTACTCGTAGGCGGCGCGAGCCACCCCGACGGCCATGGCGCCCACGGTGGGCCGGGTGCGCTCGAAGGTGGCCATCGCGGCCTGGCCGTTGGTCCGCTTGCCTTCGCGCACCCTGGCGATGCGCTCGTCGAATTTCTCCTTGCCGCCCAGGATCAGGTTTCCGGGGATGCGCACGTCCTCCAGGACCACCTCGGCGGTGTGCGAGGCGCGGATGCCGTGCTTGAGGAATTTCTGGCCCTGGCTGAAACCGGGGGTGTTGGGCGGGATGATGAACGACGCCTGCCCGCGGCTGCCGAATTCGGGATACACCGAGGCGACCACGATGTGGACCTCGGCGATACCGCCGTTGGTCGCCCACGTCTTCGTGCCGTTGAGCACCCACTCGTCGGTGGCTTCGTCGTAGCGCGCCTTGGTCAGGATCGAGCCGACATCGGAGCCGGCGCCGGGCTCGGAGGAACAGAACGCCGCGACCTTCGGGTCCTCGACGCTGCCGAACATCTGCGGCAGCCACTCGCCGATCTGTTCGGGAGTGCCACCGCCGGCCAGCGATGCCGCGGCCAGGCCCGTGCCCAGAATGGACAGCGCGATGCCGGCGTCACCCCAGAACATCTCCTCGAAGGCCACGATCATGCCGAGGCCGGAGGGCTCGGCTGCCTGCTCGGCGAAGAATTCCATGGAGTAGAGGCCGATCTTGGCGGCCTCCTTGATGATCGGCCACGGAGTCTCCTCGCGCTCGTCCCATTCGGGGGCGGCGGGCCGCACGACATCGGCGGCGAACTCGTGAACCCACTTCTGCACGTCGAGCAGGTCGGAGGACAACTCCAGGGAGAAGGTCATGGCCGAATCTTACTTTGGAGTAAGTTAACCAGGGAAGTGACTGTGGCTCAGTTAACACTTGTTCATTCGACGGTGCGACCGGCCGGACCGTGCCCCGCCACGCCGGTCCACGCCGTCTCTGCCCGTAGACTGGTCAACTGACGTTTCACCAGAAAGAGGGCGTACCTGCATGAGCGGCCATTCCAAGTGGGCCACCACCAAGCACAAGAAGGCGATCATCGACGCCCGTCGTGGCAAGAACTTCGCCAAGCTGATCAAGAACATCGAGGTCGCCGCCCGCACCGGCGGCGGTGACCCCGGCGGCAACCCCACGCTGTACGACGCCATCCAGAAGGCGAAGAAGAGCTCCGTTCCCAACGACAACATCGAGCGCGCGCGCAAGCGCGGCGCCGGTGAAGAGGCCGGCGGCGCCGACTGGCAGACCATCACCTACGAGGGCTACGGACCCAACGGTGTCGCCGTCCTCGTCGAGTGCCTGACCGACAACAAGAACCGCGCGGCCGGTGAGGTCCGCGTCGCCATGACCCGCAACGGCGGCAACATGGCCGACCCGGGGTCGGTGTCCTACCTGTTCTCCCGCAAGGGCATCGTGACTCTGGAGAAGAACGACCTCTCCGAGGATGACGTCCTTGCCGCGGTGCTGGAGGCCGGTGCCGAGGAGATCAACGACCTCGGCGACAGCTTCCAGGTGGTCTCGGAGCCCACCGACCTGGTGGCCGTGCGCACCGCGCTGCAGGATGCCGGTATCGACTACGACTCCGCCGAGGCCAGCTTCCAGCCCTCGGTGAGCGTCCAGGTCGATCTGGAGGGCGCCCGCAAGGTGCTCAAGCTGGTCGACGCCCTCGAGGACAGCGATGACGTGCAAGACGTCTACACCAACGTCGACATCCCCGATGATGTCGCCGCGCAGCTCGACGAAGACTAGGGACCGAGGACTAGAACAGCGCGCTGATCGGGGTGTCCCCGGCGATCAGCTCGAAGGTGCGCCCCGCGGTGTCCGGATGGTCGAGCACTGCCAGTAGTACCGCCGCGACATCGGCGCGCGGGATCTCGCCGCGTCCGGTGGATTCGGCGATGTGTACCCGTCCGGTACCGGCATCGTCGGTCAGCCGTCCCGGCCGCACGATGGTGCTGTGCAAGCCGGAGCGTGCCCGCACATCGGCGTCGGCCTCGGCCTTGGCTCGGATGTAGGCGCGGTACACCTCGTCGTAGGCGTCATCGAGGCTGCGATCGTCGGCCGAGATGGCCGAGACCATGACATAGCGCGGCACACCGGCGGCCTCGGCCGCGTCGGCGAGCAGGATCGCGGCATCGCGGTCGACGGTCTGCTTGCGCGCCGCGCCACTGCCCGGGCCTGCGCCCGCGGCGAAGACAACGGCATCGGCCCCGCCCAACACCTCGGCAAGGGCGGCCGTCGATGTGCGCTCCAGGTCGAGCACCTCGGCGCTCGCCCCGACCGCCTCCAGATCCGGCACGTGCGCGGGATTGCGCACCAGGCCCACGGCGGTGTCGCCGCGCTCGGCCAACAGCCTTTCCAGGATGAGGGCTATCTGACCATGTCCACCGGCGATGACGACGCGCATGTGTCCAGCCTGCCATGGCGTGTCCCTGCCGGGCGGTGTCGGTCCGGGCGGCTAATCTATCGAACAGGTGTTCTGATGTGAAGGGGTTGGCGTGCGGGTAATGGGAGTCGATCCCGGTTTGACGCGCTGTGGGCTGTCCATGATCGAGAGCGGTCGGGGCAGACATGTGACGGCGCTCGATGTCGACGTCGTGCGCACGCCCGCCGACGAGCCGTTGCAGAAGCGGCTGCTGACCATCAGCGACACGGTGGAGCACTGGATGGACACCCACGTCCCCGATGTCATCGCGATCGAGCGGGTGTTCGCCAACCACAATGCCAACACCGCGATGGGCACCGCCCAGGCCGGCGGGGTGATCGCGCTGGCCGCGGCCCGCCGAAATATCGACGTGTACTTCCACACTCCTTCGGAGGTGAAGGCCGCGGTGACCGGAAACGGGCGCGCAGACAAGGCCCAGATCACCACCATGGTGACCAAGATCCTTGCGCTGCAACAGAAGCCGACCCCGGCCGATGCCGCCGACGCGTTGGCGCTCGCCATCTGCCACTGCTGGCGCGCGCCGATGATCGCCAGGATGGCCGAGGCCGAGGCCAAGGCGGCCGAACAGAAGAAGCGCTATCAGGCGCGGCTCAAGGCGGTGCGGGCATGATCGCCTCGGTGCGCGGTGAGGTCCTCGACATCGCCCTCGACCACGTCGTCATCGAGGCCGCCGGCGTGGGTTACAAGGTGATGGCCACACCGTCGACACTGTCCACGCTGCGGCGCGGGGCAGACGCCCGGCTGATCACCGCGATGATCGTGCGCGAGGACTCGATGACGCTCTACGGTTTCGCCGACGGCGAGGCCCGCGACCTGTTCACCACCCTGCTCGGGGTGTCCGGTGTGGGGCCGAAGATCGCGCTGGCCACACTGGCGGTCTATGACGCCCCGACGCTGCGGCAGGCGCTCGCCGACGGTGACGTCGCCGCGCTGACCCGGGTGCCCGGCATCGGCAAGCGCGGCGCCGAACGGATGGTGCTGGAACTGCGCGACAAGATCGGCGCGGTGCCCGGTTCCGGCGGTGTGGCCACGGCCACCGGGCACGCGGTGCGCACCCCGGTGGTGGAAGCGCTTGTCGGCCTTGGATTTGCGGCCAAACAGGCCGAGGATGCCACCGACAAGGTGCTCGCCGACGATCCGACCGCCACCACCTCCGGCGCACTGCGCGCCGCGCTGTCGATGCTGGGTAAGAAGTAGCCATGGGCCGTTTCGAGGACGAGGAACCCGAAGAACGTGATGTCTCGCCGGCGTTGACCGTCGGTGAGGGGGATGTCGACGCCAGCCTGCGGCCGCGGTCGCTCGGCGAGTTCATCGGCCAGCACCGGGTGCGCGAGCAGCTGCAGCTGGTCCTGGAGGGTGCCAAGAATCGCGGCGGCACACCGGATCACATCCTGCTGTCCGGGCCACCCGGCCTTGGCAAGACCTCGTTGGCGATGATCATCGCCGCCGAATTGAGCTCGGCGCTGCGGGTCACCTCGGGCCCGGCGCTGGAGCGTGCGGGCGATCTGGCGGCGATGCTGTCGAATCTGGTCGAGGGCGATGTGCTGTTCATCGACGAGATCCACCGCATCGCCCGGCCCGCCGAGGAGATGCTCTACCTGGCGATGGAGGACTTCCGGGTCGACGTCGTCGTCGGTAAAGGCCCGGGGGCGACGTCGATTCCCCTCGATGTCGCGCCCTTCACCCTGGTCGGCGCGACGACCCGATCCGGAGCGTTGACCGGACCGCTGCGCGACCGGTTCGGGTTCACCGCCCACATGGACTTCTACGAACCCGCCGACCTTGAGCGGGTGCTGCATCGCTCGGCAGGCATCCTCGGTATCGGATTGGAGGCCACCGCCGGTGCCGAGGTCGCCCGCCGTTCCCGCGGCACCCCACGTATCGCGAACAGGTTGTTGCGTCGGGTGCGCGACTACGCCGAGGTCCGCGCCGACGGAGTGATCACCCGCGATATCGCCAAGGCCGCACTGGCGGTGTACGACGTCGACGAACTCGGGCTGGATCGGCTGGACCGGGCGGTGCTCACGGCGCTGACCCGCAGTTTCAACGGCGGCCCGGTCGGGGTGTCGACGCTGGCGGTGGCGGTCGGGGAGGAGGCCACCACCGTCGAGGAGGTATGCGAGCCGTTCCTGGTGCGCGCTGGGATGATCGCCCGCACCCCGCGCGGACGGGTGGCGACCCCGTTGGCGTGGACACATCTCGGGCTGGAACCACCGGTTCGTGGTCTCGGTCAGCAGAGCGGCCTGTTTGAATAGTCGGCATGCTTGTCGCCGCTCTGATCATCGCCGGCATCGCCGCGCTGCTGCACGTCTACATCTTCGTCATGGAATCGGTGACCTGGACCTCGCCGCGCACCCGCGCGACGTTCGGGATGAGCGCCGATGAGGCGGCCGCCACCAAGGAGCTCGCCTTCAACCAGGGCTTCTACAACCTGTTCCTGGCCATCGTGTCCGCGATCGGGATCGCCGCAGTCGCAATGGGGCACAGCGGTATCGGGGCGGCGTTGATCCTCGCCGGGGTCGGCTCGATGCTGGCCGCGGCGCTGGTGCTGCTGATCTCCTCGCCGGACAAGGCGCGCGCCGCCATCAGCCAGGGTCTGTTCCCGCTGATCGCCGTCGTGCTGCTGGTGATACACCTCGTCGGCTAGCGGTTTTCGCGGGCTCCGAGCTGGGTAAACAGCGTTCGGCAGAGGAGGCCACCCATGACCGGTACACACGTTTCCCCCCGCGGCAGCAGATTGCACATCGCGCGCAGCCGCGGCGCACTCAGCGGAGTCCTGTTGATCGCCCTGGGGTTGTGGGGCGCCCTCATCCCGTTCGTGGGGCCGTACTTCGAGTTCGCCTACACACCCGATACGCCGTGGGCGTGGACCATGGGCCGGGGCTGGTTACAGCTACTTCCCGGAGTGGTGGCCGTCATCGGTGGCCTGTTGCTGCTGGTCTCGCGCAACCGCGCCACCGCCATGCTGGGTGGCTGGCTCGGCGTCGCCGCGGGCGTCTGGTTCGTGGTGGGTCGGGTGCTGGCCGCGCCGCTGGGTCTCGGCACGCCGGGCAGCCCCGTCGCGGTGACCGAGGCCAAGAGCGTGGCACTGGAGCTGGCCTACTTCTCCGGTCTCGGCGCGCTGATCGTGTTCCTGGCCGCCGCCGCCATCGGCCGCGTGTCGGTGCGCAGCGTGCGCGATGTCCGGCTGCGTGACGATGAGCGCATGGACGACACGGTCACCAGGGACGACGTCGACCACGACGACCACACCAGGGCCATCCCGCTGCACCAGACGTCGGCGCAGACCCCGACCGCGACCGGTCCCATCGTGGCGACCGAACCGGACCACACGACCGTGCCGACCCGGCGCAGGGGCCTCAAGGACCGCCTGTTCGGGTCGTCGAAGAAGACACCGGTGGCGCACTGAGCGGGCGGCCCAAGACTGGTCAGCGAAGTGCGGCCAGCGCCTCGGCCAGGATCTCGAGGGCCTCGTTCAGCAGGTCGTCGCTGATCGCCAGCGGCGGCAGGAAACGCAACACGTTGCCGTAGGTACCGCAGGACAACACGATGACACCCTTGGCGTGAGCGGCCGCGCACAGCGCCTTGGTCAGATCTGCATCGGGTTCGGTGCCACCGGACTTGACCAGTTCCACGGCGATCATCGCACCGCGGCCACGCACATCGCCGATCCGGTCGTCGTCGGCCTGCATCCGGTGCAGCCGGTCCTTCATGAGCCGTTCGATGGCACCGGCGCGGGCCACCAGGCCGTCGGTCTCGATGGTCTCGATGGTCGCCAACGCCGCGGCGCAGGCGATCGGATTGCCGCCGTAGGTGCCGCCGAGCCCGGACACGTGCGGGGCATCCATGATCTCGGCGCGCCCGGTGACCGCCGAGAGGGGCAGCCCGTCGGCGATGCCCTTCGCGGTGACGATCAGGTCGGGTTCGATGCCCTCGTGCTCACAGGCGAACATCGCCCCGGTCCGCGCGAACCCGGTCTGCACCTCGTCGGCGATGAACACCACATTGTTGTCCCGGCACCAGGCGAGCAGTGCGGGCAGGAATCCCGGTGCGGGGACGATGAATCCGCCCTCGCCCTGGATGGGCTCGATGATGACGGCGGCCAGGTTGTCGGCGCCGATCTGCTTGTCGATGACGGTGATGGCGCGCTTGGCCGCCAGTTCGCCGTCCTCTGCCAACTCCTTGCCGAACTCCGCGTCGCGGAAGGGATACGACAGCGGAGCCCGGTAGATCTCCGGGGCGAACGGGCCGAAACCACTCTTGTAGGGCATCGATTTGGCGGTCAGCGCCATCGTGAGGTTGGTGCGGCCGTGATAGGCGTGGTCGAAGGACACCACGGCCTGCTTGCGGGTGTAGGAGCGGGCGATCTTGATCGCGTTCTCGACCGCCTCGGATCCGGTGTTGAACAGCGCCGAACGCTTGTCCCCGCTGCCGGGGGTGAGCCGGTTGAGGTGTTCGGCCACGGCGACGTAACCCTCGTAGGGCGTCACCATGAAGCAGGTGTGGGTGAACAGATCGACCTGCGCGGTCACCGCGTCGACCACCCGCGGCGCGGCGTTGCCGATGGTGGTGACGGCAATGCCCGAACCGAGGTCGATCAGCCGGTTGCCGTCGATGTCCTCCAGGATGCCGCCGGCGGCACGTGCGGCGTAGACGGGCATCGTCGTGCCGACACCGCGGGCGACCGCGGAATTCTTGCGCTCGATCAGCGCCGAGGACTTCGGGCCGGGGATGGCGGTGGCGAGATGGCGGCTCTGTTCGACGGCAGGCACGGCTGACTCCTGTGGCGTTACGGGTGAAAACAGCAACTCAAGCGCGGTCCATCTTCGAATCGCGTCGGTTCCACGCCATTGTGTCACGGTTTCCGTCGGTCGGGGCCGGGTTGCCCGGGTGACCGGCAAATCGGGGGAGCCGATAGTGGCACACTGGTGTGCCGTACCCGCTGACAACTGCGAAGGACAGCAGCTCCATGGATCTCGTCGTATTCCTGCCCCTCTTCATCATTCTGGGCGCCTTCATGTTCTTCGCGTCGCGCCGCCAGAAGAAGGCCATGCAGGCCACGATCGATCTGCACGAGTCGCTGACCGTCGGTGACCGGGTGCACACCACCTCGGGTCTGAAGGGCACCATCGTCGGAATCACCGACGACTACGTCGACCTGGAGATCGCCCCCGGTGTGGTGACCACCTGGATGAAGCTGGCCATCCGCGATCGCATCGAAGACCTCGACGACGACGATGACGCCGCCGACGATGACGAGACGTTCGAGAGCCAATCGGGCGCCGTCGAACTCACCGACCGCCCGACACCCAAGACTGACAGCAACTGAGCCAGGCTCACCGCGTACCCTCCCGGTAGCGCAGTCCCTGTCAACGCCGTCCTTAATCGTTTCGAGGAGACCCAAGAACCGTGGCATCGTCTTCGGCGCCGGTCCACCCTGCCCGCTATCTGTCGCTCTTCCTGGCACTCCTCGTCGGTGTGTATCTGCTGGTCTTTCTGACCGGCGATAAGAATCCCGAGCCCAAGCTGGGTATCGACCTGCAGGGTGGCACCCGCGTCACACTCACCGCCCGTACCCCCGACGGCTCGCGGCCCACCCGCGACGCCCTGATCCAGGCGCAGGAGATCATCAGCTCGCGCGTCGACGGTCTCGGCGTCTCCGGCTCCGAGGTCGTGATCGACGGTGACAACCTGGTCATCACGGTCCCCGGCAACGACGGAACCGAGGCCCGCAGCCTCGGCCAGACCGCCCGCCTCTACATCCGGCCGGTCATCCACGCGATGCCCGCCCAGCCGGCCAGTGACCAGCCGCCCGCCGAGGGTGCGCCCCCGGGGCTGCCGCCGGGTGGTCAGATCCCCGGCATACCGCCCGGAATGGACCCCGGCGGTATGCCCCCGCTGATCGCACCGGCCGAGCCCGAGGCACCCGTTCGGACACCCGGTCAGCCGGGCGCCCCCGCCGCGCCGCCGGCCGCTCAGCCGCGGCCCTACCCGCTGGAACCGGCACCCTCGCCGTCTCCGTCGCCCACACCGACGCCGTCACCCGCACCGGCTCCCGGTGCGCCGGCGTCGCAGGCGCCCGGCGCGCCGAACGAAGACGCCTCGCTGGCCCAGCGCATCGCCGACGAGAAGCAGTTGCGCCAGAGCACCGACCAGAGCATCCAGTTGTTGGCACTGCAGTTCCAGGCCACCCGGTGCAACGAGGACGACGTGCTGGCCGGTAACGACGACCCGAACCTGCCGCTGGTCACCTGCTCGACCGATCACAAGACCGTCTTCCTGCTGGACAAGTCGATCATGAGCGGCGAGGAGATCCAGACCGCCGGATCCGGCTTGGACCAGCAGCGCGGCGATTACGTCGTCGACGTCGAGTTCAAGAGCGGCGGTTCGAAGATCTGGGCCGATTTCACCGCGGCCAACGTCGGGACCCAGACGGCCTTCACGCTCGACTCGCAGGTCGTCAGCGCCCCCGAGATCCAGGAAGCGATCCCCGGCGGACGCACCCAGATCACCGGGCAGTTCACCGATTCCTCGGCCCGCGAACTGGCCAACGTCCTCAAGTACGGCTCGCTACCCCTGTCGTTCGAATCGTCGGAGGCCGAAACTGTCTCGGCGACACTGGGTTTGACCTCGCTGAAGGCCGGTCTCATTGCCGGTGCCGTCGGCCTGGCGCTGGTGCTGCTGTACTCGCTGCTGTACTACCGGGTGCTCGGCCTGTTGACCGCGCTGTCGCTGATCCTTGCCGGGGCCATGGTCTACGCCCTGTTGGTGCTGCTCGGCAGATGGATCAACTACACCCTTGATCTGGCCGGTATCGCCGGTCTGATCATCGGTATAGGCACGACCGCCGACTCGTTCGTGGTGTTCTTCGAGCGCATCAAGGACGAGATCCGGGAGGGCCGTTCGTTCCGATCGGCCGTACCGCGCGGCTGGGCCCGTGCCCGCAAGACGATTCTTTCCGGCAACGCGGTGACCTTCCTGGCCGCGGCGGTGCTCTACATCCTGGCCGTCGGTCAGGTGAAGGGTTTCGCGTTCACCCTCGGGCTGACCACCATCCTCGACGTGCTGGTGGTGTTCCTGGTGACCTGGCCGCTGGTGTACCTGTCATCGAAGTCCACGACGCTGGCCAAACCGGCGTTCAACGGTCTCGGTGCCGTCCAGCAGATCGCCCGCGAACGGCGTGCCGCGCCCACGACAGGACGGGGTTAGTCAGATGTCGGCCAAGAATTCTTCTCCGGAGACCCTCGGGACCGAGGCGGGCACCGGATCGGCTCAGCAGCACGGCTTCTTCGTGCGCCTCTACACCGGTACCGGCGCCTTCGAGGTCATCGGTAAGCGCAAGCTGTGGTACGCCGTCAGCGGTGTGATCGTCGGGATATCGATCCTGGCCATGCTGATCCGCGGGTTCGCCTTCGGTATCGACTTCGAGGGTGGCACCAAGATCTCCATGCCGGTCGACGGAGCCAAGGGGCAGGCGACCACCGAACAGGTCGAGACCGTGTTCGGTGACGCCATGGGCAGCGCCCCCGAGACCGTCGTCATCGTCGGCAGCGGACCGTCGGCCACCGTGCAGATCCGCACCGAGACGCTGAGCAACGAAGACACCGAGAAGGTGCGTACGGCGCTGTTCGATGCGTTCGCACCCAAGGGCACCGACGGTCAGCCCAGCATCCAGGCCATCAGCGACTCGGCCGTCTCGTCGACCTGGGGTGGCCAGATCACCCAGAAGGCGCTGATCGCGCTGGTGGTGTTCCTGGTCCTGGTGTCGATCTACATCACCGTGCGGTACGAGCGGTATATGGCCATGGCGGCTCTGGCGGCCATGTTCTTCGACCTCATCGTCACCGCGGGCGTGTACGCGCTGGTGGGCTTCGAGGTCACCCCGGCCACGGTGATCGGTCTGCTCACCATCCTCGGCTTCTCGATCTATGACACCGTCATCGTGTTCGACAAGGTCGAGGAGAACACTGAGGGCTTCGAGCACACCACCCGCCGAACGTTCGCCGAACAGGCCAACCTGGCGGTCAACCAGACCTTCATGCGGTCGATCAACACCAGTCTGATCTCGGCACTGCCGATCATCGCGCTGATGGTCATCGCCGTCTGGCTGCTTGGTGTGGGCACCCTGCAGGACCTGGCGCTGGTGCAGCTTGTCGGCGTGCTCGTCGGTACCTATTCGTCGATCTACTTCGCCACGCCGCTGCTGGTGACCCTGCGTGAGCGCACCGATGTGGTGCGTAACCACACCCGCAAGGTCATGCGCCGCCGCGCGGCGGTGGCCGCGAAGTCCGAAGGGGCCACCGAGCTCGACGATGACGATGCGGCCCAGGATCTGACCGCCGACGCCGTCGAGGTCAGCACCCCGGCCGGTCCGGCACCGGACAAGCCCGCGCCCGGTGCCAAACCGCTGCGGCCCAACCGACCGTCGGGCAAACGGCGGCCATAGTGCCGAGCGTGCGAGGCACCCGACTGATAGTGCCGAGCGTGCGAGGCACCCGCCGCGCAGCTACCGCCCTGGCCCTGACGGCGGGGCTGGTCGTGGCGGGCTGTTCGGCAGGCTCCGACGGTGTCATCGACTACGCCGTCGACGGCACGCTGACCAGCTACAACACCAACACCGTCAGCGGTGCCGCCTCCGGCGGCCCGCAGGCGTTCGCCCGCGTGCTCACCGGATTCACCTATCGCGGTCCCGACGGGCAGACGGTCAGCGACCGGGACTACGGCACCGTCGCCGTGGTCGGCCGCGCACCGCTGATCCTGGACTACGAGATCAACTCGGCCGCCGTGTACTCCGACGGCAAGCCGATCACCTGTGACGACATGGTGCTGACCTGGGCCGCGCAGTCCGGGCGATTCCCGTTGTTCAACGCGGCCAGCACCGCGGGGTACCGCGATATCGCGACCGTCGACTGCGTGCCCGGACAGAAGAAAGCCCGGGTGACGTTCAATCCGGACCGTGGAATCGTCGATTACGGTTCGCTGTTCGGCGCGACCGCGCTGCTGCCCGCCCATGTGCTCGGCGATCAGCTCGGACTGGGGGAGGCCGGGGTCACCCGCGCCATCCAGAACCAGGATCTCCCGGCGGTCGACCGCATCGCCGCCGCGTGGAACGCCAGCTGGAATCTCGGTCCCGACACCGACATCAAGCTGTTGCCCTCCTCCGGGCCCTACAAGGTGGAGTCCATCACCGATCAGGGCGCGGTGGTGCTGACGGCCAACGACAAGTGGTGGGGCGCGAAGCCGGTGACCCCGCGGGTGACGGTGTGGCCGCGCGGGGCCGATATCCAGGACCGGATCAACGACGGCACCTTCGACATCGTCGACATCGCGGCCGGATCGTCGGGCATCATCAACCTGCCCGCCGGTTACACCCGCACCGACACCCCGTCGGCGGGAATCGAGCAGCTGATCTTCTCCGCGCAGGGCCTGATGGCCGCACCCCCGAACCGGCGGGCTCTGGCGTTGTGTACCCCGCGGGAGAACATCGCCCGCAACGCGCAGGTGCCGGTTGCCAATGCGCGTCTGAACCCGACCGCCGAGGACGCCCTTTCGGCCGCCGAGAGTGCCGTCGCGGCAGGGCAGTTCGTGGCCCCCGATATCGAGGGCGCCCGGGTGGCGCTGAACAATCAACCGCTGACCGTGCGCATCGGATACCAGAGCCCGAACCCGCGGCTGGCCGCCACGGTGGGTGCTATCGCGCAGGCGTGCGGACCGGCGGGGATCACCGTCACCGATGCGGCGGGCGCCGGCGTCGGCCCGCAGAGCCTGCTCGACAATTCCGTCGACGTCCTCATCGGCAGCACCGGCGGCGCCGTGGGCAGCGGTTCCACCGGCTCGAGCTCGCTGGATGCCTACGACCTGCACACCGGCAACGGCAACAACCTCTCCGGGTACAGCAACGAGCGCATCGACGGCATCATCGACGCGCTGGTGGTGACTGCCGATCCCAAGGAGCAGTCTCGGCTGTTGGGGGAGAGCGGCCCCATCCTCTGGGCGGACGTGCCGACCCTTCCGCTGTACCGTCAGCAGCGCACCCTGCTGACCGCCAAATCGGTGGGTGCCGTCAGCAGCAACCCGACCCGCTGGGGAGCAGGATGGAACATGGACCGATGGACACTGTCGTGAGTTCGGACACTGTCGTGAATCTGGCACTGTCGTGAGTGATACTGCGGCACTGATCAGCCGGCTGACCCGCGAGGTGGACGACTTCCCGAGCCCGGGCGTGCAGTTCAAGGACCTCACCCCGGTGCTCGCCGATCCGCAGGGCCTGGTGGTGCTGACCGATGCGCTGGCCGAGGCCGCCGAGGGAGCCGACCTGATCGCCGGCGTCGACGCCCGCGGCTTCTTGCTCGGCGCGGCGGTGGCGCTGCGCCGCGGTACCGGGGTGCTCGCCGTGCGCAAGGGTGGCAAGTTACCGCCACCGGTGCACACCGTGTCCTACGACCTGGAGTACGGGTCGGCGACCCTGGAGATCCCGGCCGACGGTATCGAACTGGCCGGTCGCAACGTTCTGGTGATCGATGATGTGCTGGCCACCGGCGGCACACTGGCCGCGGCAGCCCAGGTGCTGGAACAGGCCGGGGCCCGGGTGATCGGTGCGGCCGTGGTGCTGGAGCTGGTGGCTCTCAACGGGCGCGCCGCGATCCAACCACTACCGGTCACCAGTCTCATCACGGGCTGAGAGATATCCTCGAAGTCTTGACGATGGCGAGGAGGTGAACGTGGCCGGCGAAGACAACGTTGCGAGCGGCACCGGGCAGGTGGTCCAGACGCCGCCGTCGGCCGAGGCCGCCGCCGCGGACACCGCCAAGATCAGCGCCTCGCGCCGCGTGCGGGCCCGGCTCGCCCGGCGGATGACCGCCCAGCGCAGCCCCGTCAACCCCGTGCTCGAACCGCTGGTGGCGGTGCACCGGCAGTTCCACCCGAAGGCTGATCTGGCCATCCTGCAGCGCGCCTACGATGTCGCCGAACAGCGCCACGCCGACCAGATGCGTCGCTCCGGTGATCCCTACATCACCCATCCGCTGGCCGTGGCGAACATCCTCGCCGAACTGGGCATGGACACCACCACACTGGTGGCCGCACTCCTGCACGACACCGTGGAGGACACCGGGTACTCCCTCGACGAGCTCACCAACGACTTCGGCAGCGAGGTCGGTCACCTCGTCGACGGGGTGACCAAACTCGACAAGGTCGCGCTCGGCACCGCCGCCGAGGGCGAGACCATCCGCAAGATGATCATCGCCATGGCCCGCGACCCCCGCGTGCTGGTGATCAAGGTCGCCGACCGGCTGCACAACATGCGCACCATGCGATTCCTGCCGCCGGAGAAGCAGGCCCGCAAGGCTCGCGAGACGCTGGAAGTCATTGCCCCGCTGGCACATCGGCTGGGTATGGCGACCGTCAAATGGGAGCTGGAAGACCTGTCGTTCGCGATCCTGCACCCCAAGCGGTACGAGGAGATCGTCCGACTGGTCGCCGACCGTGCGCCGTCGCGGGACACCTACCTGGCCAGGGTGCGCGCCGAGATCGGTTCGTCGCTGGCGGCCATGAAGATCAGCGCCACTGTCGAGGGCAGGCCCAAGCACTACTGGTCGATCTATCAGAAGATGATTGTCAAGGGCCGTGACTTCGACGATATCCACGACCTGGTCGGCGTCCGCATCCTGTGTGACGACATGCGCGACTGTTATGCCGCCGTCGGTGTGGTGCACTCGCTGTGGCAGCCGATGGCGGGCCGGTTCAAGGATTACATCGCCCAGCCGCGGTACGGGGTGTACCAGTCGCTGCATACCACCGTCATCGGCCCGGAGGGCAAGCCGCTGGAGGTGCAGATCCGCACCAACGACATGCACGACACCGCCGAGTTCGGCATCGCGGCGCACTGGCGATACAAGGAAGCCAAGGGGCGCAACGGTGTTCCCGGTGGGCACACCGCCGCCGAGATCGACGAGATGGCGTGGATGCGACAGCTTCTCGATTGGCAACGGGAAGCCGCCGACCCCGGTGAGTTCCTCGAATCGTTGCGTTACGACCTTGCGGTGCAGGAGATCTTCGTCTTCACCCCGAAGGGTGACGTCATCACCCTGCCGACCGGGTCGACACCGGTGGACTTCGCCTACGCCGTGCACACCGAGGTCGGTCACCGCTGCATCGGGGCACGGGTCAACCATCGTCTCGTCGCGCTGGAGCGCAAGCTCGAAAATGGCGACCAGGTCGAGGTTTTCACCTCCAAAGCCGCCAACGCCGGACCGTCGCGGGACTGGCAGACCTTCGTCGTTTCGCCGCGGGCGAAGGCGAAGATCCGTCAGTGGTTCGCCAAGGAGCGCCGCGAGGAGGCGCTCGAAGCGGGCAAGGATGCGATCGTCCGTGAGGTCCGCCGCGGTGGACTCCCGTTGCAGCGGTTGATGAGTGCGGACTCCATGACTAACCTGGCCCGCGAACTGCACTACGCCGATGTCTCCGCGCTCTACACCGCGGTCGGCGAGGGCCACACCTCGGCTCGGCACGTCGTGCAGCGCCTGCTTGCCCAGTTCGGCGGCGACGAAGAGGCCGAGGACGAGATCGCCGAGCGGTCGACGCCGGCCACCATGCCGGTGCGGCACCGCACCAGCGATGACGTCGGGGTGTCGGTGCCCGGCGCGGTCGGGGTGTTGACCAAGCTGGCCAAGTGCTGCACCCCGGTCCCCGGCGATGTCATCATGGGCTTCGTCACCCGTGGCGGCGGGGTCAGCGTGCACCGCACCGACTGCACCAATGCCGAATCACTGCAGGAGCAGTCCGAACGCATCATCGAGGTGCAGTGGGCCCCCTCGCCGTCCTCGGTGTTCCTGGTCGCTATCCAGGTCGAGGCGCTGGACCGGCACCGGTTGCTCTCCGATGTCACCCGCGTGCTCGCCGATGAGAAGGTCAACATCCTGTCGGCGTCGGTGACGACCTCCAACGACCGGGTCGCGATCAGCCGGTTCACCTTCGAGATGGGCGATCCCAAACACCTGGGTCATGTGCTCAACGTCGTGCGCAATGTCGAGGGTGTCTACGACGTGTACCGGGTGACTTCCGCGGCGTGAGCCGCAGTCCGGCTTGCGCGGCGTGAGCCGCAGTCCGGCTTGCGCGGCGTGAGCCGTTACTGCACCACGACCGCTTCGATGGTCACCGTGGTCGCGGGCTCGCCGTCGTCACCACCGCCGGCGACCCCGTCCGACGCGATCTCGTCGAGCACCTTGAGCCCGCTGGGGTCGATGGTGCCGAACACCGTGTACGTGGGCGGCAGCTGAGAGTCCTTGTACACCAGGAAGAACTGGCTGCCGTTGGTGCCCGCCCCGGCATTGGCCATGGCCAGCGTGCCGCGCGGGTACAGCATGGGGGCGCGGATGGCGGGGTCGGTCAGCCGGAACTGGTTGGTCGGGTATTCGTTGGGGAACTGATAGCCCGGTCCGCCGTCACCGCTGCCCGTGGGATCGCCGCACTGCAACACCCCGAGCGTGTCGCTGGTGGTCAACCGATGACAGGTGGTGTCGTCGAAGAAACCCTGCGCCGACAGGCTGGCGAAATTGTTCACCGTGCAGGGCGCCTGGCCGTTGTCGAGCTGCAGGCCGATATAGCCGCGGTCGGTGCTGATCTCGGCCTCGATCGTCGCCGGTGTCGTGGGGACCCGGCCCATCAGTGGCGGATCCACCGGCTTGGCCGCCTTTTCCGGGGTCGGCAGGTACTGGCAGTTCGAACCGAGCGTCGCCGGCGCCTTGAACTCCGGCAGCGGTTCGACGACACCGGGGGTGGCCGAGTATCCCGGCGCGGACGGGTTGTAGTGCCGGATGTCCTCGATGACCGCGCGGGTGGCCACGATGGCCACGATCAGCACGAGCACGCCGAAGGCGGTCAGCAGGTAGCCGAGCACCAGTCCGGCGATGGCCATCCCGCGGCCTTCGTCACCGCTGCGTTTGATCTGGTACAGCGAGATGTGCCCGAACACGATGCCTAGCGGAGCGACCAGGATCCCGCAGATCAGCGCGGCCACCGCCAGTGAGTTGGTGGGCCGCCGCTGCGGCGGATACCCGTACTGCTCCGGCGGATAGCCGTACGGCGGTGGCGGGTAGCCGTACGGCGGCGGGACGCTCATCGGGTCGGACGACAGCTCGGTCGGTCGCTCAGTCGACCGCGATGGACTTGACCATCACCTTGGTCGCGGGCTCCCCGTCCTGTCCGCCACCGGCGACGCCGCCCGCGGCGATCTTGTCCAGGGTGGCCAGTCCGGTCTCGTCGATGGTGCCGAACACGGTGTAGCCCGGCGGCAGCTGGGAGTCCTTGTACACCAGGAAGAACTGGCTGCCGTTGGTGCCCGCACCGGCATTGGCCATGGCCAGCGTGCCGCGCGGGTACAGCACGGGCTGCTGCAGCGCCGGGTTGTCGGGCTGGTACTGGTTGGTCGGGTACTCGTTGGCGAACTGATAGCCCGGCCCGCCGGTGCCCTGGCCGGTCGGGTCGCCGCACTGCAGAACCGACAGGCTGTCGCTGGTGGTCAGCCGGTGACACGGGGTGTCGTTGAAGTAGCCCTGCTGGGCCAGGCTGGCGAAGCTGTTGGTGGTGCAGGGCGCCTGCGCGTTGTTCAGCTCCAGACCGATATTGCCCTGATCGGTCGACATGCTGACGCTGACCTCGGCCTCATCCATCGGGATGGCGCCGGTCCGCGGCGGGTTGACCGGTTTGCTGGCCTTCCCGGCCGCCGGGTACTGGCAGTTCTGGCCGAGTCCGGCCGGCGCGACGAACGCGGGCAGCTTGCCGTCGGCGGCGGGCTGCGGGGCGTTGGGGTCGACCGTCGTGGTGGTGGACGCCGAGGCCGTCGTGTCGGAATCCTTGGTGGTGATCACAACCGTGGCCACCACAGCGCCGATGACGACGACCGCACCCACCGCCGAGGCGACGATGGTGAGCAGTCGCTGCCGCTTGGCCTGTGCGGCCCGTCGCTCCAGCTGCCGCTCGAGCTTGCGCTTGGCCGCTGCCCTTCGCTGTTCGTTGGTCGGCACCGCCGCTGTCCTCCTCATTCGCCGAACACGTCGGCAACGAGTGTGCCAGGCGTTTCTGAGTGTCGGCCGTGCGACCCGCGCGAATACCGGTCCGCCGAGTGGACATGGGAAACTGACCGGGTGCTGATCACCGGATTTCCGACGGGGGTGCTGGCGTGCAACTGCTATGTGTTCGCAGCGCACGCGGGCGCCGACGCCGTCATCGTCGACCCCGGACAGTCGGCGTCGGCGCGGCTGCAGCGCATCCTCGACGAGCACCGGCTCACGCCGGCCGCGGTACTGCTGACCCACGGCCACATCGACCACATGTGGTCGGCGCAGAAGGTGGCCGACCGGTACGGCTGCCCGGTGTACATCCATCCCGCCGACCGGGCGATGCTCACCGACCCGGTACAGGGCCTGACCAGCGGCGGGCTGTGGGGGACGCTGGGCCGGCTGACGCTGGGCGCGGTGTTCTCCGAGCCACGCCAGCTCGTCGAACTGCGCACCGACGGTCAGGTGTTGGACCTCGGCGGCATCCGGGTGAGCGTCGACCACACGCCCGGCCACACCCGCGGGTCGGTGTGTTTTCGAACCCAGGGTCAGGTGTTCACCGGTGACACCCTGTTCCAGGGTTCGGTGGGGCGTACCGACCTGCCCGGTGGCAGCGGCAATTCCCTGATCGATTCGATCATGACCAAACTGATGGTGCTCGACGACGACACCGTGATACTCCCGGGCCACGGCCCGAGGTCCACGATCGGCATCGAACGCCGCACCAACCCATTTCTCGAAGGCCTGGTTCTGTGACTGATTTCCGCGCCCCCAAGGGTGTGCCCGACTACTTCCCGCCCGATTCGGCGGCGTTCGTCGCCGTGCGTGACGGCCTGCTCGGGGCGGCCCGGCGGGCCGGCTACGGCGATATCGAGTTGCCGATCTTCGAAGAGACCGCGCTGTTCGCGCGCGGCGTCGGCGAGTCCACCGATGTGGTGAGCAAGGAGATGTACACCTTCGCCGATCGCGGTGACCGGTCGGTGACGCTGCGGCCGGAGGGCACCGCCGGGGTCATGCGGGCCGTCATCGAGCACGGTCTGGACCGCGGGGCGCTGCCGGTGAAACTCTGCTACTCGGGGCCGTTCTTCCGGTACGAGCGTCCGCAGGCCGGCCGCTACCGCCAGCTGCAGCAGGTCGGTGTGGAGGCCATCGGTATCGACGATCCGGCGCTGGACGCCGAGGTGATCGCCGTCGCCGACGCCGGATTCCGCGCACTGGGTCTCGACGGTTTCCGGCTGGAGATCACCTCCCTCGGTGATGACACCTGCCGCCCGCAGTACCGGGAGTTGCTGCAGGACTTCCTGTTTGCGCTCGACCTCGACGAGGAGACCCGCCAGCGCGCCCGGCTGAACCCGCTGCGGGTGCTCGACGACAAGCGACCGCATGTGCGGGAGATGACCGCCGACGCCCCGGTTATGCTCGATCACCTCTCCGATGCGGCCAAGGTGCATTTCGAGACCGTGCTGGCTCACCTGGACGCACTCGGTGTGCCCTACGTGGTCAATCCGCGGATGGTGCGCGGCCTGGACTACTACACCAAGACCACGTTCGAGTTCGTGCACGACGGGCTGGGCGCGCAGTCCGGTATCGGCGGCGGCGGCCGCTATGACGGCCTGATGAGTCAGCTCGGCGGGCAGGATCTTTCCGGCATCGGGTTCGGCCTGGGTGTGGACCGCACGCTGTTGGCATTGCGCGCCGAAGGCAGGACGGTCGGCGCGACGAACAGGGTGGATGTGTTCGGTGTGCCCCTGGGCGAAGCGGCCAAGCTGGAGCTCGCGAAGCTGGCGGCGGCGCTGCGCGCCAACGGTATCCGGGTGGATCTGGCCTACGGGGATCGCAGCCTGAAGGCGTCGATGAAGGGCGCCGACCGCTCCGGTGCACGCCTGGCGCTGGTGGCGGGCGACCGTGACATCGAGGCGGGCACGGTCGGGGTGAAGGACCTGTCCAACGGTGAGCAGACCGATATCCCCGTCGACGCCGTCGTGGCCGAGGTGCTCTCCCGGCTGGGCTGACTTCCCGGCGAGCGTGCGTGTCTGCACCAAGACACGCCGTGGTCAACGACGAGTCGGCGCACGCTCACCGGCCGAACCCGCACCAGCCCGCCGTGCTCGGCGATGATGCCCATCATGGGCACACTCTAAGGTCGGGGGATGCGAGTTCTGGTGCAACGGGTGAAGTCGGCGCGGGTGACCGTCGACGGTGCGACGGTGGGGGAGATCAAGCCCTCCGGTCAGGGCCTGCTCGCACTGGTGGGCATCACCCACACCGATGATGTGGCGTTGGCTGCGAAAATGGCCGAAAAGCTTTGGCGGCTACGCATTCTCGATGACGAGGCGGCAGCGGCCGATGTCGATGCGCCGATCCTGGTGGTCAGCCAGTTCACCCTGTACGCCAACACCGTCAAGGGCAGGCGGCCGTCCTGGAACGCGGCCGCCCCGCGTCCGGTGGCCGAACCGCTGATCGACGCCTTCACCGCCGCGCTGCGCGAGCTGGGCGCGCAGGTCGGCACGGGGGTGTTCGGCGCCGATATGCAGGTCGAGCTGGTCAACGACGGCCCGGTGACGGTGCTGCTGGAGCTCGATGCGTGATCGGTCGGCGAACGTCAGATGGCCATCGCCGCGCGCACCTCGGCCTCCGAGGACGACCCACCAACGCCGTTTGAGGTGACCCGGCCCGACTCCAGGATGTAATAGCGCTGTGCGGATTCCAGCGCGAAGCCGATGTGCTGTTCGACCAGCAGCACCCCGAGATCGCCCCGCTGGGTCAGCGCGGTGATGGCCTGCTCGATCTCGTGCACCACCGAGGGCTGGATGCCTTCGGTGGGCTCGTCGAGGATGAGGCATTTCGGTGTGGTGATGAGGGCGCGGGCGATCGCCAGCTGCTGGCGTTGACCACCGGAGAGCAACCCGGCCCGCCGACCCAACAATTCCTTCAATGCCGGGAACAGGTCCAACTGTTCGTCGATGAGCGCCTTGCCGTTCTTACGGCCGTCGGCGACCACCTGCAGATTCTCGGCGGTGGTCAGCTGGCCGAAGGATTGCTGGCCTTGGGGCACATAGGCGATACCGCGCGCGACGCGGGCGCTCGGACGCAGTTTGGTGATGTCCTCACCCCCGAACCGCACCGTGCCGGCACTGCATTTGAGCAACCCGACCGCGGCCCGCAACAGGGTCGTCTTGCCCGCGCCGTTGTGCCCCATCACGGCGGCCACGCCATCGGAGGGCACCTCCAGGGACACCCCGTGGATGACCTCCGAGCGGCCGTAACCGGAGCGGACGTCGACGAGTTCGAGCATCAGGATTCCTCTTTCAGTTCGTCGGGCACGCCCTCGGTGCCCGCCGCCGCGGTGCCCAGATAGACCTCCTGCACCTTGGGGTTGGCCTGAACCTCGGCGACCGAACCCTCGGCGATCACCTGACCGCGGGCCAGCACGGTCACCGAGGTGGCGAACGCCCGCATGAAGTCCATATCGTGCTCGACCACGACGACGGTGCGCTCACCGCCGATGCGCCGCAGCAGGTTTCCGGTCTCCTCGCGTTCCTCGTGGCTCATCCCGGCCACGGGCTCGTCGAGCAACAGCACCTCGGCGTTCTGCACCAGCAGCATGCCGATCTCCAACCACTGCTTCTGGCCGTGTGCGAGCACCCCGGCCGGCTTGTCCGCCAACGCGGTCAATCCCGTTGTTTCCAGGGCCTCTTCGATGGCGGGTAGGACACCCGCACGACGGCGCAGCAGCGTCCATGCCGAGCGGCCCGCTCCCGCGGCGATATCCAGGTTCTGCAGCACGGTCAGCTGCTCGAAGACCGTCGCGGTCTGGAAGGTGCGGCCCACGCCATTACGGGCGATCTGGTGGACCTTCTTGCCCAGCAGTTCCACCCCGGACTTGCTGACCGACCCGGTGGCCGGCACCAGACCGGTGATCGCATCGATCACGGTGGTCTTGCCCGCACCGTTGGGGCCGATCAGGAACCTCAGGTCACCCTGGAACAGGGTCAGGTCGACATCGCTGACGGCCTTGAAGCCGTCGAAATCGACTGTCAGTCCGCGTACTTCGAGGTACTGGGTACCCATGCCGACGTTACCGCCTGCGGTGGGCTCCGGATGGTTGTCGGTCACGGTGACGCTCATGTGCTGGCTCCGGCCTTCTCGGATTCCGGTTCGGGATCAGGGTCGGGCACCGACACCGGGTCCGGCGCGTCGCCGTCACCGGGGGTGCCCTTGTTCTTGCGGCGCAGGAACACCGCCAGTCCGGCCAGACCCGCCGGGAAGAACCCGACGACCAGGATGAACAGCAGGCCCTGCCCGTAGATCCACCCCGAGGGGTACTGCTCGGAGAACAGGGTCTGTGCCCACGCCACACCGATGGCGCCGAGCACCGGTCCCAACAGTGTCGTCCGCCCGCCGATGGCCACCCCGATCAGGAAGGCGATCGAGGGCAGGATGCCCACCTGCGACGGGCTGATGAAGCCCACGATGGGCGCGAACAGCGCTCCGGCGATGCTGGCGAACAACGCGGCGGTCGTGTAAGCGACGACCTTGATGTTCGCCGGATCGTAGCCCAGGAACCGGACCCGCTCCTCGCCGTCGCGCACCGCCACCAGCAGTTCGCCGTAGCGGCTCTGCATCAACTGCCGTACCACGGCGACGACCACCAGCAGGGTGCCCGCAGCGATGAAGTACAGCATCTGCTTGTTGGCCGGATCGGCAAGGCGGAACCCGAAGAATGTGCGGAACCCGTTGAGCCCGTTGGATCCACCGAGGCTCATCTGGCCGACGAGCAGGATGGCCAACGCAGCCGCCAGCGCCTGGGACAGGATCGCGAAATAGGCGCCCTTGACGCGGCGCTTGAACACGCCCAGACCGAGCACAGCCGCGATGGCGGTCGGGATCAGCACGATCGACACCAGCGTCACCAGGGGAGAGGCGAACGGAGCCCAGAAGCCGGGCAGCTCACGGACGCCCTGGATCTGCATGAAGTCCGGCACGCTGTTGCCCGCGAACTCGGCGTCGGCGATCTTGAGGTGCATCCCCATGATGTAGCCGCCGATACCGAAGAACACCCCCTGCCCGAGCACCAGCATGCCGCCGCGGCCCCAGGCCAGCCCGATACCGACCGCCACGATGGCGTAGCACAGGAACTGGCCGAGCAGGCCGAGCCGGAAGGTCGACAGCGCCGCGGGAGCCACGCCGAACAGCAGTACCGCCGCCACACCGAACCCGGCCCATGTCTGCCAGCGTCCAAGGATTGTTCTCACACCAAACTCCTTGTCCGGACGGTGAACAGGCCCTGCGGGCGGGCCTGCAGGAAGATCACGATGATGACGAACAGGATCACCTTGGCCAGCGATGCCGTGGTGTTGTACTCGATCACCGAGTTCAGGAAGCCGATGCCGAACGCGGCGATCACCGTGCCCTTGATCTGGCCCAGACCACCGACCACTACCACCAGGAAGGCGTCGATCAGATAGGCCTGACCGATCGTCGGGCTGGTGGAGCCGATCAGCGTCAGCGCCACACCTGCGACGCCGGCCAGACCCGACCCGATGAAGAAGGTCGTGATGTCGGTCTTGCGCGACGAGATGCCGCTGGTCTCTGCGAGATCGCGGTTCTGCACCACCGCCCTGATCCGCCGGCCCATCGGGCTGGCCTTGAGCGCGACGGCCAGCGCGGTGACGCAGGCGACGGCCAACACCAGGATGAAGATGCGGGTCTTGGGCACGACGGCACCGAAGATCTCGAACCCGCCAGACAACCAGGACGGGGCGATGACGTTGACCGCCGGCGCACCGAAGATGTCACGGGCCAACTGCTGCAGGACGAGTCCCACGCCGAAGGTGACCAGCAGGGTGTCCAACGGTCGGTGGTACATCCGCTGGATCAGGGTGACCTCCAGCAGTACACCGAACAATCCGCCGATCACGAAGCCCACGATCAGCGAGATGATCAGCGAGACACCGGCATTGGAGATGATCTGCTGGACGACGAAGGTGGTGTAGCAGCCGGCCATGATGAATTCGCCATGCGCCATGTTGATGACACCCATCTGACCGAACGTGAGGGACAGGCCGAGTGCAGCCAGCAACAGGATCGAGCCGAGGCTCAATCCCGTTGCCAGCTGTCCGATGAGGACATCCATGCTGTTCTTACCCGGACAGGCCGGCGGCCCACGGGTAGGACTTCAGGTACGGGTCCGGTTCGATGGGTGCGGGCGACTCCCACACGGTGTAGATCAGACCGTCGGGCTTGATCTCGCCGATGCGGGCGGTCTTGGTGATGTGGTTGTTCTCACCGTCGATGGTGACCTTGCCCTCGGGGGCGTCGAAGCTCACGCCACCGGCGTTGTCCTGAATTGCCTTGACGTCGAACGACCCTGCCTTCTCGACGGTGTTCTTCCACAGGTGCACCGAGACGTAGGCGGCCTCCATCGGATCGGAGGTGGGCTTGTTCGCGCCGTAGGCCTTCTTGTACGCAGCGACGAACGCGTCGTTCACCGGGGTGTCGATGGTCTGGTAGTAGTTCCACGCCGTCAGCTGGTCGGTGACGTTCTGTACGCCGATACCGCCGACCTCTTCCTCGGCGATGGACACCGAGACCACCGGCATCGCCTGCGGGGTCAGCCCGACGTTCTTGTACTCACGGAAGAAGGCGACGTTGGAATCGCCGTTGAGGGTGTTGAACACCGCGTCGGCATCCGCGGTGCGGACCTTGTTGATGATCGTCGAGAAGTCCGTCGAGCCCAGCGGCGTGTAATCCTCGCCCTTGATCTCGATCCCGTTGGCCGCGGCGTAGGCCTTGATGATGCGGTTGGCGGTCTGCGGGAAGACGTAGTCGCTGCCGACCAGGTACAGCGACTTGGTGCCCTTTTCCTTCAGATAGTCCAGCGCCGGGACGATCTGCTGGTTGGTGGTCGCTCCGGTGTAGAAGATGTTGGGGGAGGACTCCAGGCCCTCGTACTGGACCGGGTAGTAGAGCAGGGAGTTGTTGTCTTCGAACACCGGCAGCATGGCCTTGCGGCTCGAGGACGTCCAGCCACCGAAGACGGCCGCCACGCAGTCGCTGTTGATCAGCTTCTGCGCCTTCTCGGCGAATACGGTCGGCTCCGAGGCGCCGTCCTCGCCCACCAGTTGGATCTGCTTTCCGAGAACACCGCCGCCGGCATTGATCTCGTCGACGGCCAGTTTGATGGAATCACGCACGGTGACCTCGGAGATCGCCATGGTTCCCGACAGCGAGTTCAGCGAGCCGACCTTGATGGTGTCACCGGAGGTGTCCACACAGGATGCGGCGGCGCTGCCGCCCTCGTCGGTGGCCTTGCTGCCGCAGGCAGAGAGCAGCATCGAGGCGGTGACCACGACGCTTCCCGCTAACAGAAATGATCTCTTCGACGTCGGTCGGAGGTGTGCCATCAACGGCCTTTCGTTCGAGTTCGGCTGTATGAGCGGAACTTTCGGACCCGTGTGGGTGTCGAATCGGCACGTTATGGGCGCGAGGTTTCTGTGAAATTTCTGTTTGTGACGAACAAATTAACCTCTTGCTCACGCCCTGTTTTCTCGCTCTTCGCGGCGTCTGGGCGACCGGTGTAACGATCCGGTAGCGTCCGGCGATGTGTTGGTCATGCGAAAAGCTACGAGCAAGATCGGGGCAAACGTCGGTGCAGCAGCGGGCGCGGCCGCCCTGCTGGCGGGTGCCGCACTGGCCTTCGGGCCTGCGGCCGCCCATGCCGAGCCGGAGGGCCAGCTGGTGCGGTACACCCTGACCTCGGGCGCGCCCTATCAGTTCCAGGTGTTCTATCTGACGGCTCAGCCGCCCAACATGGGTGCCTACAACGCCGACGCCTACGCATACGCCAAGCGCGAGACGATCACCGTCGGGCCGGGGGCCCCGTGGGTCTTCGAGACCACGCTCGCCGACCCGCAGTGGGCGATCCTGCAGGTCAGCAGCACCACCAAGGGCAGCGTCGGCGCGCCGAACGCGCACTGCGACATCGTGGCGGGTGACCAGGTCATCGCGGCTGCGGACAACCCCTACAGCCCCATCTGCCAGGGCAGTCAGTGGTAGTTCGCTGACCGCTTGACAAATCCTATCGAACAATTGTTCGATAGGATCATGCGATGGGACGGGCAGGGGGTGCGGGTCGACGACGGCGCGTTGCCGGGTCTGGCTCGTCTCGGTTTCGTGCGCAGCGTGCGGACCCCGGAGTTCGACGGGATCACCTTCCACGAGATCCTGTGCAAATCGGCGCTCAACAAGGTGCCCGATGCGGCCATGCTGCCTTTTCGGTACACCGTCAACGGCTACCGCGGGTGTGCGCACGCGTGCCGCTACTGCTTCGCCAGGACCACCCACGAGTATCTCGACTTCGACCCCGGTGCGGATTTCGACACCGAGATCGTCGTCAAGACCAATGTGGCCGAGGTGCTCGCCCGGGAACTCCGGCGCAGATCGTGGACCCGGGAGGCGGTGGCGCTCGGCACCAACACCGATCCGTACCAGCGTGCGGAGGGTCGCTATCGGTTGATGCCGGGCATCCTGGCCGCGCTCGCCGAATCCGGCACGCCGTTCTCGATCCTGACCAAGGGCACCCTGCTGCGCCGCGATCTGCCGCTCATCGCCGAGGCGGCCCATGACGGGGCCGGCGCGCGGGTATCGATCTCGTTGGCGATCGGTGATCCGGACCTGCAGCGGTCGATCGAACCCGGAACGCCGTCGCCGCAAGCCCGGTTGGCGTTGATCTCCGCGGTCCGCGATGCCGGGTTGGACTGCCATGTCATGGTGGCCCCTGTGCTGCCGCGGCTGACCGATTCCGTCGAGCATCTCGACGCCCTGCTGCGCCGGATCGCCGATGCAGGCGCGACCGGCGCCACGGTGTTCGGCCTGCACCTGCGCGGCGCGACGCGCGGCTGGTTCATGTCGTGGTTGCAGTGCACCCACCCTCAGCACGTTCCCGAATACCAGCGGCTCTACCGGCGTGGTGCGTACCTGCCTGCCGAGTACCGCAACGAACTCCGTATCAGGGCCGCTCCGCTGCTGGCCAGGTATGGACTGACCAGGCGATCGGCTGGTGTCGCGATGTCGGCACCGGCGACGCCAGCCGGCGCCGGTGCCGTTTCCTCCGAAGTCGCGGCACCGGCGCACCCCACCCTGTTCTGAGAAGAAATGTCGGTGTGCGCCGGTAGAATCGCACACATGTGGCGCTCCTAGTGTTTTAGTGGGCGTCTTTGTGCTGTTGAGGGTTGATTTGCAGTGCAGTG
>NZ_AOHQ01000115.1:0-388 GCF_000416385.1 Mycobacterium sp. VKM Ac-1816D | reverse complement strand
CGCCGGCGAGCTCCTTCACGAGCGGGTAGAGCCTTTTCCCGGCAGATTGGCCTGCGACAGATAGGCCGTGGCCCGGCGCAGCACCTCGTTCTCCTGCTCTAACAACTTGATCCGACGCCGCGCCTCACGCAACTCGGTGGACTCGCCAGTGCTCTTGCCCTGCTTGGTGCCCTCGTCGATATCGGCCTGGCGCATCCACTTGTGCAAGGTCATCGGGTGTACACCGAAATCAGTGGCGATCTGCTCGATGGTTACACCGTCATCGCGGTTGCGAGCCACGCGCACGACATCGTCGCGGAACTCACGGGGATAGGGCCTTGCCATTGGGACATCCTTCCAGCTCGCTCGCCCCGAGCAAGCCAACTCAGATGTCACCTATTCGTGCAGC
>NZ_AOHQ01000114.1:0-2603 GCF_000416385.1 Mycobacterium sp. VKM Ac-1816D | reverse complement strand
CCGTTCGAGGATCGCAATTCGTTGCATCGCCTGAAGGCTGATGAGTCGTATCAGATCGGGGATGAGGGGCATCCGGTCCGGGCGTATCTGTCGGTGCCGGAGATCATCCGGGTGGCCAAGCATGCCGGTGCGGATGCGGTGTATCCGGGGTATGGCTTCATGTCGGAGAACCCGGAGTTGGCGCGGGCGTGTGTGGAGGCCGGGATCACTTTCGTGGGCCCGTCGGCGCAGGTGTTGGAGTTGACGGGCAATAAGGCGCGGGCGATCGCGGCGGCGCGGGAGGCCGGTCTGCCGGTGTTGGCGTCCTCGGAGCCTTCGGATTCGGTGGAGGATCTGCTGGCTGCGGCGGCCTCGATGACGTTTCCGCTGTTCGTCAAGGCGGTCTCCGGTGGTGGTGGTCGGGGGATGCGCCGCGTCGAGGAGTCGTCGGGGTTGGGTGAGGCGATCGAGGCGGCGTCGCGGGAGGCGGAGTCGGCGTTCGGGGACGGCCGGGTCTATCTGGAGCAGGCGGTGATCAACCCGCGCCATATCGAGGTGCAGATCCTCGCCGATGGTGACGGCAACGTGATCCATCTGTTCGAGCGGGACTGCAGTTTGCAGCGTCGCCATCAGAAGGTCATCGAGTTGGCCCCGGCCCCGAATCTGGATCCGGCGGTGCGGGAGAAGATCTGTGCCGATGCGGTGGCATTGGCACGGCACATCGATTACTTCTGTGCGGGCACCATCGAGTTTCTGCTCGACGAGCGCGGTCATCATGTGTTCATTGAGTGCAATCCGCGGATTCAGGTGGAGCACACGGTGACCGAGGAGATCACCGATGTGGATTTGGTGTCCTCGCAGTTGCGGATCGCTGCGGGGGAGACCCTGGCCGACCTCGGTCTGTCGCAGGACGGCATCGCGATTCGGGGTGCGGCGATGCAGTGCCGCATCACCACCGAGGACCCGGCCAACGGGTTTCGTCCCGATACCGGGCGTATCACGGCCTACCGCTCTCCGGGTGGTGCGGGTATCCGGTTGGATGGTGGCACGCACACCGGTGCGGAGATCAGCGCGCATTTCGATTCGATGTTGGTGAAGTTGACCTGCCGCGGCCGGGATTTCGGTATGGCCGCCGCGCGGGCGCGTCGTGCGTTGGCGGAATTCCGGATCCGCGGCGTGACGACGAATATCCCGTTTTTGTTGGCGGTGATCGATGATCCGGATTTCCGGGCGGGCCGGGTGACGACATCGTTCATCGATGAGCGCCCGCAGCTGTTGACCTCGCACACCCCGGCCGATCGTGGCACCAAGATCCTGAACTATCTGGCCGATGTGACGGTGAACAAGCCCAACGGGGCGCGCCCGTCGACGGTGTATGCCGCCGACAAGCTGCCCCCGTGCGACCTGTCGGTGGCCCCGCCTGCGGGGTCCAAGCAGAAGTTGGTGGAGCTCGGGCCGCAGGGATTTGCGCAGTGGCTCAAGGATTCCCCGGCCCTCGGGGTGACCGATACGACGTTCCGCGATGCGCATCAGTCGTTGTTGGCGACCCGGGTGCGCTCCAACGGGTTGTTGTTGGTGGCGCCGTATGTGGCCCGGTTGACCCCGCAGTTGCTCTCGGTGGAGTGTTGGGGTGGCGCGACTTATGATGTGGCGCTGCGCTTTTTGAAGGAAGACCCGTGGGAGCGCCTTGCCGCGTTGCGGGAGGCGATGCCCAACATCTGTTTGCAGATGCTGCTGCGCGGCCGTAACACCGTGGGCTACACCCCGTATCCGGAGCTTGTCACCGAGGCCTTTGTCGATGAGGCGACCGCGACCGGTGTCGATATTTTCCGGATTTTCGATGCATTGAACAATGTGGACTCGATGCGCCCGGCCATCGATGCGGTGCGCGCCACCGGGTCGGCGGTGGCCGAGGTGGCGATGTCCTACACCGGGGACCTCAGCAACCCTGCCGAGGACCTCTACACCCTGGATTACTACTTGCGCTTGGCCGAGCAGATCGTCGAGGCCGGGGCGCATGTGTTGGCGATCAAGGACATGGCCGGGTTGTTGCGCCCGCAGGCCGCCACGAAGCTCGTGGGTGCGCTGACCGAGCGGTTCGATCTGCCGGTGCATGTGCACACCCACGACACTCCCGGTGGGCAGTTGGCGACCTATCTGGCGGCCTGGACCGCGGGCGCTTCGGCGGTGGATGGGGCCTCGGCGCCGTTGGCGGGCACCACGAGCCAGCCCGCACTGTCGGCGATCGTGGCCGCGACCGCGCATACCGACCGCGATACGGGTCTGGACCTCAAGGCGGTGTGTGATCTGGAGCCGTACTGGGAGGCGTTGCGCAAGGTCTACAGCCCGTTTGAGGCCGGTCTGCCGGCGCCGACGGGGCGGGTGTACACCCATGAGATCCCGGGCGGGCAGCTGTCCAATTTGCGGACCCAGGCCGTCGCGTTGGGGTTGGGGGATCGGTTCGAGGAGATCGAGGACGCCTACGCCGGGGCGGATCGGGTGTTGGGCCGGTTGGTCAAGGTGACCCCGTCGAGCAAGGTGGTCGGCGATTTGGCGTTGGCGTTGGTGGGTGCCGGTGCTGATGCCGATGAGTTCGCCGCCGATCCGGATCGCTATGACATTCC
>NZ_AOHQ01000113.1:0-118102 GCF_000416385.1 Mycobacterium sp. VKM Ac-1816D | reverse complement strand
TCCCGACTGGCCACCACATCCGATCCCATGACTCGAACATACGTGCGACCACCGACACAACACGCCACAATGTGACACCAGAGACAGACGAGACCAAAGAAAAATCTGAGATCAAGCAGCTCGACCAACGGTGCTGCTGGAGGCCGTCTGTCCGAAATCCCCATGGAACTCGGCCGCCACCGGATCCGCCGCCGTCTACTGTTCGAGCCGACACCGATGCCACCGAAAGGCCTGGGGATGACTGATACCGATCTGGTCGGGCACGCCGCGGCGGCCGGGGCCGCCGTGGAACAGGCGGTCGCCATGTTCATGCTGCACCCGCAGACCTACGCCGAGAGCAGCGCGGCGGGTTACCAGAATCCGCTCGCCGGGTATGTCGCCGGGCGTGGCGGCGTGCTCGGAGACGCCACCGGCGCCACCGTCGCGGCGGTGTTCGCCGTCTTCGAGCCCACCGGCCTTGCCGCCCTGTGGGACCAGGGCATCGCCGTCCGCGGTGCCGCCGCCGCGGCGCAGGTGTACTGGGAACAGGCCGCGCAGTTCGGCCGCCGGTACCTGGCCACGGCCGAGGGCCTCGACCGCATCGCCGAACTGGGGGAGAGGTTGATCGCCGCCGCACCCACCTCGTCACTCCCACTCTTCGCAGGCTGGAAGGTCATGCCGCTGGCCCAGGACGCGCCCGCGCGGGCCCTACAGGTCATGTTCGTGCTGCGTGAATTGCGGGCCGGTCTGCACTTCAACGCCCTCAGCCTGTCCGGGATCAGCCCCATCGAGGCGCACATGCTGAACAAGGGACCGCGATATGCGGCAATGTTCGGCTGGCCCGAACCGTTCGCCGACGGCGCGGACAAGAAAGACCGTTATGCCGAGGTCGAGAATATGACCGATCGACGCATGGCCGAACTCGTCGACACCGCATGGGAATCGGCGGAGACCGCCGAGTTCGCCGGGCTGACCGCGGCCGCACTGACCACGCTCAAGCAGACCGTGCCGCGGTGACAATCTTCGGCTGGCTAACCTGACGTATGCCCGCGGACATCGCGATCCAGTTCTTTCTGCAACTCACCGTCATCCTGGCCGCCTGCCGGCTGGCCGGCATCGTCGCCGGACGCGTCGGGCAACCCCCCGTCGTCGGTGAGATGATCGCCGGCGTGGTCCTCGGGCCGTCGCTGCTCGGCCGCATCGCCCCCGACCTGCAGGCCGGTCTGTTCCCGTCGGGGACGTCCAACATCGTGCTGTACACCACCGCGCAGGTAGGCCTGGTGCTCTACATGTTCGTGATCGGCATGAATTTCGACGTCGACCACGTCCGGCAGCGGGCCGGCACCGCCGCCGCGGTCTCTGCCACCGGGACCTTCGCGCCGCTGATCATCGGCGCGCTCGCGGCGATCCCGTTGCTCGGCGGCGGCGAGTTCTTCGGCGAAGGCGTCAACCTCGGCATGGCGATGATGTTCCTCGGCGCGTCGATCGCCATCACGGCATTCCCCATGCTCGCCCGAATCATCTTCGAAAAGGGTTTGACCGGAACCTCTTTGGGCACGCTTGCGCTGGCGTGCGGTGCCACCTCCGATGCCATCTCCTGGTGCATCCTCGCCGTCGTGCTGGCCGTCTACAAGAACAGCCCGATGCTCGCCGTCCTCGCCATCGGCGGTGGCGTGCTCTACACCGTGGTGGTGCTGACCATCGGTAAGCGCGCCCTCGCGCCGATGGGCGCCAAGGCCGAGCAGCAGCAGGCCATCAGCGGATCGATGCTCAGTACGGTCCTGATCCTGCTGATGGCCTGCGCCTGGTTCACCGACACCATCGGCATCTACGCGATCTTCGGCGCATTCATTCTCGGCATCGCGATGCCGTCGGGTTACTTCGCCGGCCGGCTCACCGACAAGATCGAACCCCTGACCACCAAGTTGCTGCTGCCGTTGTTCTTCGTCTATTCCGGGCTCAACACGCAGATCGGCCTGGTCAACACCCCCCGGCTGTGGGCCATCACAGCGGGACTGCTGATCGTCGCCATCGTGGGCAAGGGCGTCGCGTGCGCGGTCGCGGCACGGATCAGTCGCGTGCCGATGCGCGAATCGGTGGCCCTCGGCGCCCTGATGAATGCCCGCGGGCTGATCGAATTGATCCTGCTCAACATCGGGCTCCAGGCCGGCATCATCACCCCCACCCTGTTCACCATCCTGGTGATCGTCGCGGTGGTCACCACGTTGATGACCTCGCCGATCTTCGAACTCGTCTATGGACGCCACCGGCAGCCTGCCGAGATTTCCCAGTAACCGTCGAGTCCCGGGCGCGATGGGTATGTTGAATTTCATGCGCCCTGAACTCGCCCACCTCGACGCGCGGACGCGAGCAGCTCTTGCGCGGAAGATCAGAAACCAGCTGCCGGCGGCGGACGGCCCGTCGGCCGATCACGATGTCGTCATCATCGGTGGCGGTGTCGCCGCGATGGGCCTGGCCCTGCAGTTGCGGGACAGACGCCCCGACGTCCGGGTGCTGATCATCGAGCCGAAAAGCTATCCGCTGGCCGAGATCACCCATACCGTCGGTGAATCCACCGTGGAGATCTCGGCGCACTATCTGCGTGAGACGCTCGGGCTCGGCGATCACCTGAGCTCTGCCCATCTACGCAAGATGGGACTGCGGATGTTCTTCTCCGACGGCGGCAATACCGATATCGCGACCCGGATGGAACTCGGTGGTTCCTCTTTCGTACCGCAGGTCACCTATCAGATCGACCGTGGGCGGCTGGAGAACGAACTGCACCGCCGCTGTCTGGCTGCGGGCGTCGAAATACGGTGCGGTCGTGCGCGTTCGGTCGAGCTCCAGGCCGCACCGAGCGTCGTCACCTATCAGACCGACACCGCCGAGGTCGAGGTGTCCGCCCGCTGGGTCATCGACGCCTCCGGGCGCAACCGCACGTTGCCGCGACAGCTGGACCTCAAGCTCACCAACGAGCACCACTGCAACGCCGCGTGGCTGCGGGTCGCCACTGAGATCGACATCAACGCCTGGAGCGACGATCCCGGCTACCACTCCCGGCTGGTCGAGGGCGACCGGGCCATGTCCACCAACCACCTCATGGGCGAGGGCTACTGGGTGTGGCTGATCCGGCTGGGATCGGGAGCCACCAGCGTCGGAATCGTCGCCGACCCGGCGCTACACCCGTTCGACGGGTTCAACACCCTGGACAAAGCCAAGGCGTGGCTCAGCGAGCACGAACCGCAGTGTGCAGCGGTGCTGGCCGAGCACGACGACCAGATCATGGACTTCCGGGTGATGAAGAAGTACAGCCACGGGGTCAGCAAGGTCTATGACGGCGCGCAGCGCTGGGGACTGACCGGAGACGCCGGCATCTTCCTCGACCCGCTGTACTCCTCTGGCCTCGACCTCGTCGCGATCGGCAACGGACTGATCACCGACCTGATCCACCGTGAGATGGCCGGTGAGGACGTCACGGCCCGTGCGGCGGTCAGTGACACGCTGTTCCGGTCGCTGACCGAGATGTGGCTGGCGATCTACCAGGACCAGTACGCCGTGATGGGCACCCCGGCCGTGATGTCGGCAAAGGTGGTCTGGGATATCGGGTTCTACTGGGGATTCATCGGCCTGCTCTACATGAACGATCGTTATGTTCGCCTGACCGACGATCCGGAATTCGTCCCGCAGCTCGACGGATTGATCGCCTTGAGCAACCGGATGCAGAAGTTTTTCCGGGAGTGGTCCGCGGTGGAGGATTCCGGAGTGACGGTGCCGTTCCTGGACCTGTATGCCCCGCTCAACTTCATGGTGACGCTGCACCACGCGATGATGGAAGCCCGACCGGATTTCGACACCCAGTTCGGCGCCAACGCCCGCCTGCTACGCCAGATCGCCGGGCAACTCGTCGAGACCGTCCTTGCGGCCAAGTCGACACATTTCGACGACGACCGGGTGATGCGCCAGGTCCAGGAGTGGCAGCGTGACGGGCTGCTGCGCGAGTTGCGCAACACCTATCGCCGTGAGCAGGACGCCGATCCGATCATCGGCGAATGGATCGTCACCCGGTCGCCGGCGCTGCAGGCAGGCTGATCGCCACGGACATCGGTAGCGGAAAGGAATCGGGGTACCCGTCCAACCCCGTCGCGGCTACGAATGCAGTGGAGCCGTGTAGCGCCGCGAGAAAGTGCCGATGTCTGTGACCGTACTGCCCACCCCCCGTGAACCCCTGGCGATTGTGGGGATCGGCTGCCGCTTTCCCGGCGGCGCCGACACCGCGACCAGCTTCTGGCGCCTGCTGCGTGACGAGGTCGACGCCACCGGCGACGTCCCGTCGACCCGGTGGAACGCCGAGCGGTATCACGATCCCAATCCGGCCAAGATGGGCAAGGTGGTGACTCGCCGGGGCGGGTTCCTTTCCGAAATCGACCAGTTCGACCCCCAGTTCTTCGGAATCTCGCCGCGCGAGGCGCATTCGCTCGACCCGCAGCAGCGGCTCCTGTTGGAGGTCACCTGGGAGGCGTTCGAAGACGGCGGCATCCCGGTCGACCAGGTCGCCGGCACCGATGTGGGCGTGTTCATCGGCGGGTTCACCCTCGACTATCAGCTGATCCAGAACCAGGGGCGGACCAGCCGATATCGGTTCAAGCCGCATTCGGCCACCGGCATGATGATGACGATGCTGGCCAATCGCCTGTCGCATGCCTTCGATTTCCGGGGCCCCAGCATGACCGTCGACACGGCGTGCTCGAGCTCGCTGGTCGCCGCACACCTCGCGGCCCAGAGCATCTGGAACGGTGAGTGCGAGCTGGCCGTCGCTGGCGGTGTCAACATCATGGTGGGACCGAACACCGCGATCGCCGAATCCCGCAGCGGATTTCTCAGCCCGCAGGGCCGCAGCCGCGCCTTCGACGACGCCGCCGACGGCTACGCCCGCGGTGAGGGCGGCGCCGTGGTGATCATCAAACCGTTGCAGCAGGCGCTGCGCGACGGTGACGACATCTATGCCCAGATCCTCGGCACGGCGGTGTCCCAGGATGGGCACACCGACGGCATCACGGTGCCCCGTGAGGACGCTCAGCGGGTGGCGATCAAGGCCGCCCTGCACCGCGCCGAGCTCGACCCGGACCAGATCGGCTATGTCGAGGCGCACGGAACCGGTACCCCCGTCGGCGATCCGATCGAGATGCGGGCGTTGGCACAGGCGCTCACCACGGACCGTCCGGCGAGCAGACCGCTGGTCATCGGTTCGGTCAAGACAAACATCGGCCACCTGGAGGCCGGGGCCGGTGTCGCCGGGTTGATCAAGGCCGCCATGGTGGTCAAACACGGTTTCATCCCGGCCAATCTGCACCTGCAGAATCCGACCTCGCACGTGTCCCTCGCCGAGCTCAAGATCGACATCCCGCCGACGGGCCGGCCCTTTCCGCCGGCGGCACGCCGCATCGCCGGGGTGAACTCCTTCGGTTTCGGCGGCACCAATGCCCACGTCGTGCTCGCCGAACCGCCGGCGTCGACGACCACGCCCACGGCGGTGAATCCGCTGCCGCTGGCCGCGATCCCGATCTCGGCCCGCAGCGCCGAGGCCCTTGTCGCCACCGCGGGCCGGCTGGCCGACCACCTCGAGGCGCGCCCCGATATCGCACTGACCGATCTCGGTTACACACTGGCCCGCCGGCGCACCCATCTGAGTCACCGGCACACCGTCATCGCCGAGGACCTCGCCGACGTCCGCGAGCAGCTGCGTGCGTTGGCCGACGGCGGTACCGTCGAGGCCGATCGAATCGGTTCGGGCACAGCGAAGCTGGCCTTCGTCTGCACCGGAATGGGTCCACAGTGGTGGCGGATGTGTCGCGGACTTCTCGACGTGGCACCGGTATTCACAGAAAGCATCCGCCGTACCGATCGTGAGCTGTCGCGGTACGCCGACTGGTCGCTGATCGAGGAGCTGAATCGCGACGAATCCGAGTCCCGGATGGCAGATACCGAGATCGCCCAGCCCGCCAATTTCGCGATCCAGGTGGCGCTGGCCGCGCAGCTCGCCGAGTTCGGGATCGTTCCCGATGCCGTGATCGGCCACAGCGCAGGGGAAGTGGCCGCCCACCATCTCGCCGGCCTGCTCAGTTTCGAGCAGGCGGTCCGGGTGATCTATCACCGCAGCCGGCTGCAACAGCGCACCAGCGGGCAGGGACGGATGCTTGCCGTGGGGCTGGACGCCGAAACCCTGATGAAGGGCATCGACCAGAAGATCGCCGACGAGTTCGGTCGTCGGGTGTCGATCGCGGCGATCAACAGCCCGTCGGCGGTCACCGTCGCCGGTGACGGTGACGTCCTGGAAGACATCGCCAGGCAGCTCGACGAGGCGGAGATCTTCAACAGGTACCTGGCCGTGCAGGTTCCGTATCACACCCACTACATGGACGCGGTGCGCGCGGATCTGCTCGACTCGTTGGCGGGACTGTCGGCCGACCCGGCGCGCCTACCGCTGTATTCGACCGTCACCGGTGAACTGCTCGACGGTTATGACGCCGGTGCCGCCTACTGGTGGCAGAACACCAGGGCGACGGTGCTGTTCGAGCCCGCGCTGCGCCGCATGCTCGACGACGGCTACACCCACTTCGTCGAACTCGGGCCGCATCCGGTGCTGGCCGCCTCGATCCTGGAAACATCCGGTGCGCAACGCGTTTCGGTGATGTCCACACAACGCCGCGAGCACGACGATCTTCGGACCCTGCTGACCTGCCTCGGCGCGCTGCACAACGCCGGACACGAGGTGGCCTGGGACCGGGTCTACCCAGGCAACCGATCTCAGGTGGCCGGCCTGCCGCATTACCCGTGGCAGACCAAGCGGTACTGGTACGACAACTACGAGGTCGACGAGGCGCTGTTCTACACACCGGTGCATCCGCTGCTCGGTCAGCCGGTACGCGGTGTGCACCCGACCTGGGAGGTCGAGATCAGCACGGCCGCACACGGATTCCTCGAAGGACACCGTATCCAGGGCAGTGTGGTGGTGCCCGGCGCCGTGTACGTCGAGATGGCGATGGCGGCGGGGAGGCAGACCTACGGATCCGAGCACAGCGTCGAGAATCTGGTGCTGCACCGCGCTGTGCTGCTCGATGACCGATGCGACCCCATCATCCGGACCACGCTCAATCAGGACGACGGTACCGTCGAATTCGCGTCGTTCACGGCCACCGGGGACGGCGATCTCAAATGGGCGATCACCGCGACGGCCGAACTCGGCACCTGTCCCACGGTCGCGCACGCACGCCCGGCCGGGACCGGTCCGTCCAGCTCGATGGATGGTGATCAGTTCTACCAGGGCACCCAGGCGATCGGGTTCGACTATGGCGGCGCGTTCCGCTCGGTGACCGCTGTTCGAGCCGGACACGACTGGGCCACCGCCGAATTGCGGGTGCCCGCCGAGATCGCCGGTGAACTGGGCGATTACCGATTCCACCCCGCGCTGATCGACGGGGCATTCCAGACCCTGTTCGGCGCACCGTTCTCCGGTCAGGAAGAGAACGAGGACCCCTACCTGCCGACGCGGATACGGCGCTGCGCGGTGTACGGGTCACCCACACCCAGCATGACCGTGCAGGTGCACGTCGTATCGGCGACCAGGGATGCCGTCGAATGCGATATCACCGTCACCGATGCGCACGATGGGGTGCTCGCGATCTTCGACGGGTTCACCGTGCAATCGCTGAGCTCCTCGTCGCGGATGTCGGTCGACCACATCGACAAGGGGCTCTACGAGCTGCACTGGTCGCCGGCCGACGATACGGGCGAGTACGCACCCACCGCGGTCGACGATTCCTGCTGGTTGGTGTTGACCGACGGTGCGGGCGTGGGGGAGCAGGTCGCCGCCACGCTGCGTGCGCACGGCCGACGGGTGCGCACGCTGCGCCACCGTCCCGACGGAATCGACTGGGCGACAATCATCGACGAGCACGACGGCGACCTCGGCGGCATCATCGACTGCTGGCCGATGGACATGGCCGACGGGTCGCCGGACAATCTCGACGTCGGTCCGTTCAGCATCCTGCGGCTGGTCAAAACGCTGGCCGACCGCCCGACGCTGAAGCCCAAGATCTTTCTGGTCACCGCCAATGCCCAGGCGACGCCGGGTACCGCGGTGGCCAACCTCGATCAGGCGAGCATCTGGGGGCTCGGCCGTGTCATCGGTCATCAGGAGTTCCCGGATATCTGGGGTGGGCTGATCGATATCGATTCCGCCGATGACGGCGCGCACATCGCCACCCGGATATGCGAGCACGTGCTCACAGGCGCGGCCGAGGACCAGATCGCGATCCGGGGTACCACCACCCTGGTCCCGCGACTGCGGCTGTGCGGCGGGCTCACCAAGCCGTTCCCGATGAAATTGTCCGCCGATGCCACCTATGTCGTCACCGGAGGTGCGGGTGCGCTCGGTCGGGTCGTCGCCGGATTCCTGGCCGAGCGCGGTGCCCGGCACATCACGCTGATCGGACGAACAGCGCTGCCGCCCCGGGATGAGTGGTCGGAGCTGTCCGAGGACCATCCGCACATCAAGGCTGTCACCGCATTCCGGTTGATCGAGCGCCTTGGTGCCCAGATCGAGACCGTCAGTGCCGATATCACCGATGCCGAGGAGATGAACCGGTGGTTGACAGGGCACCTGCGCGGCGGCGGCCGGCCGGTCCGGGGCATCGTGCACGCGGCGGGTTCGGTGAACGACCAGCTGATCGTGAACATGAGCGAGCAGGACTATGCGCGGGTGTTGGGCCCGAAAGTCACCGGCGCCAGGGTGCTGCACGATGTGTTCGCCGGGCACGAACTGGATTTCTTCGTGCTGTTCGGGTCGGCCGGATCGACTATCGCCGCGCCGGGGCAGGCCAACTACGCGGCCGCCAACGCCTTCCTCGACGCCTTCGCCGACCATCGGCGGGCACAGGGTGTGCCGGCGCTGACCATCGGATGGGGGCCCTGGTCGGTGGGGATGGTCGAAGAACTGAAGTTGGAGAAGATCTACGCCCAGCGGGGGATCGAGCTGATCACCCCGGCTGTGGGTGCCCGCATCCTGGGCCGGCTGATCAGCCAGCGGATCCCCAGTGTGGTTGCCATCACCGCTGATTGGGACCGTGCCAGGCAGGCAGGCATGGGCGGCCGGTTGCCCGCGATGTTCGCCGACCTCGAATCGGCCGGCTCGTCGGTGACCGCCGAGGGGGCGGGCTCGTCGATCCTCGATGTCCTCGCCGCGACTCCGGAGGCGCAACGACGCAGCCTCATCGCCGAACAGGTGCAGCGCGTGGTTGCCGACGTATTCGATTGTGGGATAGCCGATATCCGCCCCGATGACATGCTCGACGATATCGGTCTGGACTCGATGATGGCGATGGACTTCCGGGTGCGCATCAACGCCGTGTTCTCCATCGACGTCCCCGTACTGGAGATCCTGCGCGGTGTCAGCGTCAACTCGTTGTCCGACCGGATTCTCGGCGAGCTGCATGCCATCCACGGTGCGGTGCCGGTCGCCGAAACCGATTCCAGCGAAGGCGATGCCACCGAAGGCGCCGATGTGGACGATCTGCTGGCAGATCTTACCGACGAAGAGTTGCGCACCCTGCTGGCCGAGCTCGAAGCGGACGGGGAGATGTCCGACGGTGAGGCGACCGCTCCGTGACGGTGGATTTCCCCAACACAGCGGTGCATGTGCGCGGGCTGTCCAAGAGTTACGGCGATCGGTGTGCGGTACGGGATCTGCAGCTCGACGTGGAGTATGGCGAGGTGTTCGCGATCCTCGGCCCGAACGGTGCGGGCAAATCGACGACGATCGAGATCCTGGAGGGTAACCGGCGCCGCGATGCCGGGCAGGTGCTCGTCCTCGGTGAAGATCCCGGCACCGCCGGTCGGTACTGGCGGGCGCGCATCGGCATCGTGCTCCAGGAGGTCAGCGATGCCGGGATGCTGACGGTCGGAGAGACCGTCCGGATGTTCGCCAGCTGCTACGGTGCGGCGCGTCGGCCGCGGGATGTGCTCGGCCTCGTGGGCCTCGACGGTGCCGCCGATGCCAAGGTCAGGACGCTGTCGGGCGGTCAGCGGCGTCGACTCGACGTGGCTTTGGGGATTGTCGGCGAGCCGGAGCTGCTGTTCCTGGACGAGCCGACCACCGGATTCGATCCTGAAGCGCGCCAACAGTTCTGGGAGCTGATCAGACTGCTGGCCGCCGACGGGACGACGATCCTGATGACGACGCACTACCTGGAGGAGGCTGCGGCGCTCGCCGACAGGGTCGCGGTGGTGGCCGCGGGAACCCTCGTGGCGGTGGATTCGCCGACCCGCTTGACCGAACACGTCGACACCGCGGCCACGGTCCGCTGGTTCGACGGTGACATCGAGCGCATCGAACGGACCGCGACGCCGACGGAGTTGATCAGCAGACTCGGCGCCGACGGGCGTGAGCTGACGGGTCTGACGGTGTCGCGGCCGACCCTCGAAGAGGCCTACCTTCAGTTGATCGGTCATTCATGAGCGCCGGCGCGCATGCCCGCCCGGTTCCCTCGGTGCTGCGCATCGGGTACTCCCGGGTGCTGCCCGAGCTGAAGATGTTCTACCGCAGGCCCGAACAGATGGTCCTGACGTTCTCGATGCCCGCCGTGATCTGTCTGCTGCTCGGTACGATTTTTTCGGAGAAGCTGCCGGTCGGCGGGGTCAGCACGGGCTCGGTGATCGCGGCCAGCATGCTCGCCTACGGGATCCTGTCGACATCGTTCGTCAATCTGGGCATCAGCATCGCCGCCGACCGCGATACCGGTGCGTTGCGGCGGCTGCGCGGCACACCGACCACGGCCACGTCGTATTTCATCGGCAAGATCATGCTCGTCCTCATCGTCAGCTTGGCCGAGGCGATCCTGCTCCTTCTGGTGGGGGTGCTGGCCTTCGGGCTCAGGCTGCCCGCCGACCTGTTCGGCTGGTTCACCCTGACCTGGGTGTTCCTGCTCGGGGTCATCAGTTGTTCGTTGCTCGGGGTGCTCATCAGCAATATCGCCAGCAATGCGGTGTCGGCTGCGGCGCTGACCAACGGGCCTGCGGTCGGCCTGCAGTTCGTGTCCGGCACCTACGTCCCGATCATGGCGCTGCCCACCTGGATGCTGGTCATCGGTTCGCTGTTTCCGGTGAAGTGGATGGCGCAGGGGTTCCGATCGGTGCTCTTGCCCCCGGAGCTCGCCGCGGTCGAGCCGGCCGGCAGCTGGGAGCATTGGCGCATCTTCTTCGTCCTGACCGCGTGGTGTATCGGCGGTCTGATCGGTTGTCTGGCGGTGTTCCGGTGGTCGGATCGCGGCTGACGGATTCTCAGAAGTGCTCGCGCAGGAAGCCGAGAAACCGCCGGCCTGCCGGGGTCGCGGCGGTCGGCGACCACGCCAGCGCGATCTCGCGTTGATAGGTGGCGGGGCTCAGCGCGATCTCGGTGGTGCCCGGCGCAACCCGGCCGTCATGGGGTAGCAGGGCGATACCGAGCCCGCGACCGATGAGCTCGCGCATGGTGGCGAACTCGGTGATCTCCAACGCCATGCTGGGTGTGAAACCGGCTGCTTTGCACCAGTTCTCGGTCAGCTGGCGCAGGTTGTAGCTGGTGGGGTTGGCGATGAAGGTCTCATCGCGCAGCTCGGACAGCCGGATCCGACGCCGATTGGCAAGCCGGTGGTCGGCCGGAAGCACCGCCTGAATCGGTTGTATGCCGATCACAGTGTGCTGCAGACGCTGCGGTGCCGGGATGAGGACGGCGACATCGAGTTCTCCGGCACGGACGTCGGCCGCCAATGCCGAGCCGTGGGCCTGTTTGATCTGCAGCCGGATGCCGGGTGCCCGACGATGGAAATCCGCGATCAACGTGGGCAACCGACCCGAACCCATGGTCAGCGGAAACCCGAACCGGACGGTTCCGTGTTCGGCGTCCGCGTCGCCGATGACGGACTCGATACCAGATTCCATGGCACGCAGCGGATCGCGGATTCGACTCGCCAGCCGTATCGCGGCCGGGGTCAGACGCACCGTCCGACCGTCCTGGATCACCAGCGGCACACCGAGTGACTTCTGCAACGCGTGAATCCGCCTGCTCATCGACGACTGCGGGATGCCCAGTCGCTCGGCCGCGCGGGTGATGTGTCCGTCGCAGGCCACCAGCTCGTCGAGGGCCCGCAGGTGCGGTGCCAGCAGGCCTGCCAATTGATCCATATTCGGATGATAATCACCAGAACATTCATTGGACGGATCAATGTCGTCAGGCCGATCCTTCAATCATGACGACGGATACCCGCACCGCTCCGGTCGATGTCGCACTCATCGGTGGCGGCATCATGTCTGCCACGCTGGGCGCGATGCTCGCACTACTACAACCGGATTGGCGGGTCACCATCGTCGAGCGTGCCGACGACATCGCCACCGAGAGCAGTCACCCGTGGAACAACGCCGGCACCGGGCACTCGGGATACTGCGAGCTCAACTACATGCCCGATCCCGCCAACGCCGGCACCCCGGCCGCTGTCGCCGAGCAATTCGCGCTGTCCCGGCGATGGTGGGCACACCTCGTCGACTCCGGTCTGCTCGACCCCGGCTTCGTCACCACCGCCCCGCACATGGATGTGGTCTTCGGTGACCGCGATATCGCCTATCTGCGGCGCCGCTTCGACACGATGCGCACCGTTGCGGCGTTCGCCGAGATGCGGTACTCGCAGGACCCCGCGGTCATCGCCGAGTGGGCACCGCTGGTCATGGCCGGCCGCGACCCCGCGCAGCGAGTGGCCGCCACCTGGCATCCGGCGGGTACCGATATCGATTTCGGGGCGCTCACCCGCGACCTGGCGCGGCTGATCACCGGTGACACCCTGGTCGGCCACGAGGTCCGCACACTGACGCGGACGCCCGCCGGCGGCTGGCGGGTCGCCGGGCGGTGCGGCCGACAGCGATTCCAACTGGACGCCGACCGCGTGTTCGTCGGCGCCGGCGGACACACGCTGACGCTGCTGCAACGTGCAGGCCTGCCCGAGGTCCACGGCTACGGGGTGTTACCGGTCGGTGCGGCCTTTCTGCGCTGTTCCGATCCGGAGATCACGAGACACCACGCGGCCAAGGTCTACGGTCAGGCACCCATCGGTGCGCCACCGATGTCGGTGCCGCACCTCGACCGTCGGGTCGTCGACGGGGACGCCCACCTCATGTTCGGCCCGTACGGCACCTTCAGTACCCGACTGCTCACCAGCGGCCGTTTCACCGACTTCTTCGGCACCGTCCGCCCGCACAACATGCGCGCGTTGATCCGTGCGATCACCGGAAGTCGTGACCTCATCCGGTATCTGATCGGTCAGCTGCTGGCCTCGCGGCGACGCCGATTCGCCCAGCTGCGCCGCTACTACCCGGACGCCGACCCGCGGGACTGGGAATGGATCACCGCCGGCCAGCGCGCCCAACTGGTCGCACCGAACGGCGCGCTGCGCACGGGAACCGAACTGGTCGTCTCGGCCGATGGCACCATCGCGGGTCTGCTCGGCGCCTCGCCAGGGGCGTCGACATCGGTGCCCATCATGATCGACCTGTTGCGACGGTGGTTTCCCCGGCAATGGGAGTCGTGGCGTCACCGCGCCGAGTTCGGGCTTCTGGCATCCTGAGGGCATGACGGATCCGCAGTCCTATCCGCAGTCGCCCGACCCCGGGAACTTCGGCCCACCGCCGGGCTACCAGCCGCCCCAGTACCAAGCCAACCAGTTCCCCCCGCCGTATCCCGGCGGATACCCGGGGCCGGGCGGCCTGCCCGGCTACGACCCGTCGGCCCCGTTCGGCAGGCACCCGGTCACCGGTGAACCGTTCTCGGACAAGTCCAAGACGATTGCCGGTCTGCTGCAGTTGCTCGGGCTCTTCGGCCTGGTCGGGATCGGCCGTATCTATCTCGGGCAGACGGGTTTCGGCATCGCCCAGTTGATCGTGGGGTTGGCGACCTGCGGCATCGGCGCGGTCATCTGGGGTCTCATCGACGCCATCTTGATCCTCACCGACAAGGTGCGCGATCCGCACGGCCGACCCCTGCGCGATGGCACCTAGCACGACCGCCCTCGGGCGGGCCGGTGTCCTCGGGGCCGGGCTCGGCCTGGCCGGTGCACTGACCTATATCGGCCTGGGCAACCCGCACCGGCCCGGTTTCTTCCCGGCCTGCCCGTTCAAGACCCTGACCGGTTTCGAATGCCCGGCGTGCGGTGGCCTGCGGATGACCCACGACGTGCTGCACGCCGATTTCGCCGCCGCCGTGGTCGACAACGTCTTCATGCTCGTCGGGATCCCGATGCTGCTGCTGTGGTTGGCGGTGCGCTGGCGGCAGGGACGCACGCTCATGCCACCCGCCGCCACGGTCACCGTGGTGCTGGCCCTGGTGGCCTGGACGGTGGTGCGGAACTGGCCGGGCTTTCCGCTGGTACCGACGGTTTCCAGCGGGTAGTGAACCTGCTGCGCTGATACACTGGCGGTGCGGGCCGATGCAGTCCCTTCGATTCACCACGAAGACTGCGGAGGCACCGGTTGCTGTTCTCAGCGCTCCCACCAGCTCAGGGTCTCTATGACCCGAACAACGAATCCGATTCCTGCGGCGTCGCCATGCTCGTCGACGTCGAGGGGCGCCGCTCCCACGAGATCGTCGCCGACGGGCTCACCGCCCTGGCGCATCTCGAGCACAGGGGTGCGGCCGGTGCCGAACAAAACAGCGGTGACGGCGCCGGGATCCTGATTCAGCTACCGGTCGAATTGCTCAGGGCGGTGGTGGAATTCGAGCTACCGACCGAAGCAGCCGATGGCACGAACGGCTTCGCCGCGGGAATCTGCTTCTTGCCGCAGGACCCGACACAGCGCGCCGCGGCCCAAGGCCGGATCGAGCAGATCGCCGACGAGGAGGGTCTGCAGGTCCTCGGTTGGCGCACCGTCCCGATCGATCCCGACGGTGCCCAGATCGGCGCCACCGCACTCGGCTGCATGCCGCACATGGCACAGCTTTTCGTGGCGGCGCCCGCGCGTTGCGGTGGTATCGACCTCGACCGCATGGTGTACCCGCTGCGCAAACGGTCCGAATCGGAGAATCTGGGCGTGTACTTCGCGTCGCTGTCGAGTCGGACCATGGCCTACAAGGGCATGCTCACCACCATGCAGCTTCCGCTGTTCTTCCCGGATCTGCGTGACGAACGCTGCGTGAGCGCCATCGCCATTGTGCACAGCCGGTTTTCGACGAACACGTTCCCGTCCTGGCCGCTGGCACACCCGTTCCGGTTCGTCGCCCACAACGGTGAGATCAACACGGTGCGGGGAAATCGCAACCGGATGCACGCCCGCGAGGCGAAACTCGGCGGCACCCTGATTCCCGGTGACCTGGCTCGGCTTTCGCCGATCTGCACGCCCGAGGCGTCTGACTCGGCGTCCTTCGACCAGGTTCTGGAACTCCTGCATCTCGGCGGCCGCAGCCTGCCCCATGCGGTGCTGATGATGATCCCGGAGGCGTGGGAGAACAACACCGGGATGGATCCGGCGCGGCGCGCCTTCTGGCAGTACCACGCCTCGCTGATGGAGCCATGGGACGGACCGGCGTGCGTGACGTTCACCGATGGCACCGTGGTGGGAGCGGTGCTGGACCGCAACGGGCTGCGTCCCGGCCGCTGGTGGCGCACGATCGACAATCGGATCATCCTGGCCAGCGAGAGCGGTGTACTCGACATCCCCAGCGCGCAGGTGGTGGCCAAAGGCCGCCTGGAGCCGGGAAAGATGTTCCTCGTCGACACGGCACGGGGCGCCATCGTCACCGATGACGAGATCAAGGACGAACTCGCCGGCGCCGAGGCGTATGACGAATGGCTACATGCCGGGCTGCTCGATATCACCACCCTGCCGAGCCGGGTGCGGGTCCAGCCCAACCACGATTCGGTGGTCCGGCGCCAGGTCGCGTTCGGCTACACCGAGGAGGAGCTGCGGCTGCTGCTCACGCCGATGGCCGCCACCGGTGCGGAACCGTTGGGCTCCATGGGCACCGACACCCCGCTGGCTGTGCTGTCCCAGCGTTCGAAATTGCTCTACGACTATTTCGTCGAACTGTTCGCCCAGGTGACCAACCCGCCGCTGGACGCCATCCGGGAGTCGGTGGTGACCTCCATGCGCCGGGTGATGGGCCCGGAACAGAATCTGCTCGAACCGACGGCCGCATCATGTCGGCAGATCGCGCTGAGCTGGCCGGTTCTCGACAACGACGATCTGAACAGGATCGTGCACATCAACGACGACGGCGAACACCCAGGACTGCGCACCGCGGTCCTGCGCGCTCTCTACGATGTCGAGCGCGGCGGTGAGGCGATGGCCGAGGCGCTCGATGAACTGCGTGCGCGGGCCAGTGATGCCATCGCCAAAGGCGCACGCACACTTGTGTTGTCCGACCGCGATTCCGACCACACCCGGGCCCCCATCCCGTCGCTGCTGGCCGTTGCCGCGGTCCACCATCATCTGGTGCGCACCAAACAACGCACCTGTGTCGCGCTGGTGGTCGAGAGCGGAGATGCCAGGGAAGTCCACCACATCGCGCTGCTGATCGGTTTCGGTGCGGCAGCGGTCAACCCGTACCTGGCCTTCGAATCGATCGAAGACCTGATCCGCGAGGGTGAACTGACCGGTATCGACCCGGCCGCCGCGGTGCGCAACTACCTGACCGCACTCGGCAAGGGTGTCATGAAGGTGATGAGCAAGATGGGCATCTCGACGGTGTCCTCCTACACCGGTGCGCAGGCCTTCGAGGCCATCGGTCTGGACCGCGCCGTCATCGACGAATACTTCACCGGCACGCCGATGCAACTGGGTGGGGTCGGACTCGACGTGCTGGCCGAGGAGGTCAGATTCCGGCACCGGCGGGCCTATCCGGAGAATCCGACCGAGCGGGCATACCGCAGGCTCTCCGTCGGCGGTGAGTATCAGTTCCGGCGCGACGGTGAGCTGCATCTGTTCACCCCGGAAGTCGTTTTCCTGCTCCAGCATTCGACCCGGACCGGCAGGCGTGACGTCTTCGCGAGGTATTCCGAGGAGGTGAACCGGCTGGCCCGCGAGGGTGGTGCCCTGCGCGGCCTGTTCGAGTTCCGCGCCGGGACGCCGGTGCCGCTGGACGAGGTAGAACCGGTCGCCGATATCGTCGCCCGCTTCAACACCGGTGCCATGAGCTATGGGTCCATCTCCGCCGAGGCGCACGAAACCATGGCCGTGGCGATGAACACCCTCGGCGGGCGGTCGAACTCCGGTGAGGGCGGTGAGGACGCCGACCGGCTCTACGATCCCATGCGGCGCAGCGCGGTCAAACAGGTGGCCTCCGGCCGGTTCGGGGTCACCAGCGACTATCTGGTGAATGCCTCCGATATCCAGATCAAGATGGCCCAGGGGGCCAAACCCGGTGAGGGCGGCCAGCTTCCCGGCTACAAGGTGTACCCGAACATCGCCAAGACCCGGCACTCCACGCCGGGTGTCGGCCTGATCTCGCCACCGCCGCATCACGATATCTACTCGATCGAGGATCTGGCCCAGCTCATCCACGACCTGAAGAACGCCAACGACACCGCCCGCGTCCACGTCAAGCTGGTCAGCTCCGTCGGTGTCGGCACCGTGGCCGCCGGGGTGTCCAAGGCGCACGCCGACGTGGTGCTGATCTCCGGCTACGACGGCGGTACCGGTGCGGCCCCGCTGACCAGTCTCAAACATGCCGGCGCCCCGTGGGAGATCGGGCTGGCCGACACCCAGCAGACGCTGATGCTCAACGGTCTCCGTGACCGGATCACCGTGCAGTGCGACGGTGGCATGCGGACCGCCCGCGATGTCATGGTGGCCGCGCTGCTCGGTGCCGAGGAATACGGTTTCGCGACCGCGCCGCTGGTCGTCGCTGGCTGCATCATGATGCGGGTGTGCCATCTGGACACCTGCCCGGTGGGGGTGGCCACCCAGAACCCGGAGTTGCGTGCCCGTTTCACCGGCAAACCGGAGTTCGTGCAGAACTTCTTCGAGTTCATCGCCGAGGACCTCCGGATGATGCTGTCCGAGCTGGGTTTCCGGAGTCTCGACGAGGCGATCGGACGGGTCGACATGCTCGATACCGCGACGGGCGTGGCGCATTGGAAGAGTGCCGGATTGGATCTCAGCCCGATCTTCGCCGCCCCGTCCGGCCCCCACGGGACGATCGCCCGGCGCCGGCTGCGTGACCAGGACCACGGGCTGGACAAGGCGCTGGACCAGACCCTGATCCAGTTGGCCGAGGGCGCGCTGGAGGATGCCCACCCCGTCCGGCTGGAACTGCCGGTCCGCAACGTCAACCGCACGGTGGGCACCATGCTGGGCGCCGAGGTCACCCGCCGTTACGGTGCGACCGGTCTGCCCGACGACACCATCATGGTCACACTGACCGGGTCGGCAGGCCAGTCGCTTGGCGCGTTCCTGCCGCCCGGAATCACCCTCGACCTCATCGGTGATGCCAACGATTATGTGGGCAAGGGCCTTTCGGGCGGTCGGATCGTCGTGCGACCACCCGATGACGTGCTCTTCCTGCCCGAGGACAATGTCATCGCCGGCAATACGCTGCTGTTCGGCGCCACCTCGGGCGAGGTATTCCTGCGCGGGCGGGTCGGGGAGCGCTTCTGCGCGCGCAATTCCGGGGCGTTGGCCGTCGTCGAGGGTGTCGGTGACCATGCGTGCGAATACATGACCGGCGGCCGGGTGGTCGTGCTCGGCGACACCGGCCGCAACATGGCCGCCGGCATGTCCGGGGGTATCGCATTCGTCCTGGGACTGGACCCGGCCAAGGTCAACACCGAGATGGTGGCATTGCAGAAGTTGGAGGCCGAAGATTTGGGCTGGCTGCACGACGTGGTGAGCAGGCACGCGCAGGCCACCGATTCCACGGTGGCGGTGTCGCTGCTGGCCGACTGGCCCCGGCGCAGTGCCGGATTCACCAAGATCATGCCGATCGACTACGAGCGCGTGCTGCGCGCCACCCGGCTGGCCCGCGCCGAGGGCCGTGATGTGGAGACCGCGATCATGGAGGCGAGCCGTGGCTGATCCCACCGGTTTTCTGCGCGTCGCCAAGCACGATGCCGTCAAGCGCCCGGTCGACGAACGGGTGGGGGACTGGCATGAGGTCTACGAGATCCGGCCGCCCGCCGACCGGGCGGCCGAGGTGTCCCAACAGGCCCGTCGCTGTATGGATTGCGGTATCCCGTTCTGCCACTCCGGAACCGCGGGCTGCCCGCTGGGCAACCTGATCCCGGAATGGAACGACCTGGTCCGGCGTGGTCGCTGGGACGCGGCCAGTGACCGGCTGCACGCCACCAACAACTTCCCCGAGTTCACCGGTCGGCTGTGCCCGGCACCATGCGAGGCGGCCTGCGTGTTGTCCATCGCCGAGCCCGCCACCGGCGGCAGTGTCACGATCAAGCGAATCGAACAGACCATCGCCGACCACGCCTGGCTGACCGGCGCGGTGGTGCCGCAGCCGGCGGCCATCTCCACGGGACGCAGTGTGGCCGTGGTCGGCTCGGGTCCGGCGGGTCTGGCGGCCGCCCAGCAGCTGACCCGGGCCGGTCATGAGGTGACCGTCTACGAACGCGATGACCGCATCGGCGGGTTGATGCGCTACGGCATTCCGGAGTACAAGCTGGAGAAATCCGGCCTCGACCAACGGTTGGCCCAGATGCGTGCGGAGGGAACCAGATTCGTGACCGACTGTGAGGTCGGTGTCGATCTCTCGGTCGAGGCACTGCGGGCCCAGCACGATGCGATCGTGCTGGCCGTCGGAGCGCTGCGGGCTCGCGATACCGAGGTGGCCGGCCGCGAGCTCAGCGGGGTCCACCTGGCCATGGAACATCTGGTCGCGGCGAACAAGGAGTGCGAGGGGGACCGGGCCGCCGAACCGACGGCCGCCGGCAAGCGCGTCGTCATCATCGGTGGCGGTGACACCGGCGCGGACTGTCTGGGCACCGCCCACCGGCAGGGCGCGCTCTCGGTGACCCAGCTCGACTACAACCCGGAACCGCCGCGTACCCGCGACGAGGAGCGCTCGCCGTGGCCGACCTGGCCGCTGGTGCTGCGGACCTCGCCGGCGCACGCCGAGGGTGGGGCGCGCCGGTTCGAGGTCGCGGTGCAGAGTTTTCTCGGTGACGAGCAGGGTGCGCTGCGCGCGGTGCAGATCGCCGAGGTGCGGGTGCAACGCGACGATGACGGCCGCCGCCAGATCGTCCCGGTGGGCGACCCGTTCGAGATCCCGTGTGAGCTGGCGTTGCTGGCCATCGGTTTCGAGGGTGTCGAGCCGATGCCGCTGTTGGCGGGTCTGGGGCTCACCACCAACGGCCGTGGCGCGCTGCCCTGCGGGTCGGACTGGCAGACCGAGGAGCCCGGGGTGTTCGTCTGCGGCGACGCCCACCGCGGCGCGTCGCTCATCGTGTGGGCCATCGCCGAGGGGCGTAGCGCCGCGCGCGCGGTCGACCTCTACCTGATGGGCGAGTCCGAGCTGCCCGCCCCGGTGCGGCCCGGGTCACTGCCCCTGGCAGTCGTCTGACACGCGGTCTGAATGGTCATCTGAATCGATCAACGAGTAAGCTCACCAGACGTGAATAGACGCGGAAAAATCGTCTGTACCCTCGGCCCTGCCACCGCCACCGACGAGTCCGTGCGTGACCTCGTCGAGGCGGGCATGGATGTGGCGCGGCTGAACTTCAGCCATGGTGACCACGCCGACCACGAAGAGTCCTACCGCCGGGTGCGGGCGGCCTCCGATTACACCGGACGCGCCGTCGGCATCCTTGCTGACCTGCAGGGACCCAAGATCCGGCTGGGTCGGTTCGCCACCGGGGCCACGTTGTGGCAGGCCGGCGAGACGGTGCGCATCACCGTCGACGACTTCATGGGCACCCACGACCGGGTGTCCACCACCTACAAGCAGCTGGCCGTGGACGCGGCACCCGGTGACCGACTGCTCGTCGACGACGGCAACGTCGGACTGATCGTCGAGCACATCGACGGCAACGATGTCGTCTGCCAGGTCACCGAGGGGGGCCGGGTCAGCAACAACAAGGGCCTCTCGCTGCCCGGCATGAACGTCTCGGTGCCTGCGCTCTCGGAGAAGGACATCGCCGACCTGGAGTTCGCGCTGCGCCTCGGTGTCGACCTGGTGGCGCTGTCGTTCGTGCGCTCACCGGCCGATATCGAGCTGGTGCACGAGGTGATGGACCGGGTCGGCCGCCGGGTGCCCGTCATCGCCAAGCTGGAGAAGCCCGAGGCCATCGAGAACCTCGAGGCGATCGTGCTGGCCTTCGACGCCATCATGGTGGCCCGCGGTGACCTCGGCGTCGAACTGCCCCTGGAAGAGGTTCCGCTGGTGCAGAAGCGGGCCATCCAGATGGCTCGCGAGAACGCCAAACCCGTCATCGTCGCCACCCAGATGCTGGAGTCGATGATCGAGAACTCCCGGCCTACCCGGGCCGAGGCCTCCGACGTCGCCAACGCGGTGCTCGACGGGGCCGACGCGGTGATGCTGTCCGGTGAGACCTCCGTCGGCAAGTACGCCCTGGAGGCGGTGCGCACGATGGCTCGCATCGTCAAGGCGGTGGAGTCGAACTCCACCGAGGCGCCGCCGCTGACCCACGTCCCGCGCACCAAGCGTGGTGTCATCTCCTACGCGGCCCGCGATATCGGTGAGCGGCTGGAGGCCAAGGCGCTGGTGGCGTTCACCCAGTCCGGTGACACCGTCCGCAGGCTGGCCCGGCTGCACACACCGTTGCCGCTGCTCGCGTTCACCGCGCTGCCCGAGGTGCGCAGCCAGCTGGCGCTGACCTGGGGAACCGAGACCTTCATCGTCCCGCACATGCAGACCACCGACGGGATGATCCGGCAGGTCGACCAGGCGCTGCTGGACCTGGGTCGCTACAAGCGCGGCGACCTGGTGGTCATCGTCGCGGGCGCTCCTCCCGGCACAGTAGGCTCGACCAACCTGATCCACGTGCACCGGATCGGTGAGGACGACCACTAGGGGAGCGACTTGTCGGCGGAACATCTCGAGGAACTGCTGACGGTTCTGGCGCTCCGCCCGGATGGTGAGGATGCGTTCACCGGATCGCACCCGAGCCGCAACCCTGTCCGGACGTTCGGCGGGCAGATGATGGCCCAAGCCTTCGTCGCCGCCAGCCGCACGGTGTCGCCGAAGCTGCCGCCCAGCACGCTGTCGATGCATTTCATCGCCGGTGGTGATCCCACGAAAGACCTGCATTTCCAGGTTGTTCGGTTGCGTGACGAGCGTCGTTTCGCCAACCGGCGCGTCGACGTGACCCAGGACGGTGTGCTGCTCGGGACGGCGCTGGTCTCGCATCTGGCGGGCGGGCGCGGACTGGAGCACAACGTGCCTGCCCCACAGGTGCCGCACCCCGACGGATTGCCGACCATCGAGGACTTGCTGGTCGGCTACGAGCAGACCGTTCCGTTGTTCGTCGAGGCGCTCAAGCCCATCCAATGGCGCTACACCAACGACCCGGCCTGGGTGATGCGGGACAAGGGTGACCGGCTGGAGCACAACCGGGTGTGGATGACCGCCGACGCGCCGATGCCCGAGGACCCGGTGCTGCACGCCGCGGCGCTGGTGTACTCCTCGGACACCACGGTGTTGGATTCGATCATCACCACCCACGGGCTGTCCTGGGGTTTCGACCGGATCTTTGCCGTCACGATGAATCATTCGGTGTGGTTCCACCGACCGATCTGCTTCGACGAGTGGGTGCTCTACGCCACCTCGTCACCGGTCGCGGCCGATTCCCGGGGGCTGAGCAGTGGGCATTTCTTCGACACCGACGGGCGGGTGCTGGCGACCATCGTGCAGGAAGGCATCGTCAAACACTTCCCCGGCGCGGGCTAACCCCTGGCGGTTCCCAGGCCGGAGATGTGCTCGATGCGGTCACGAAATTCGTTCTCGCACTTCTGCTGTGCAGCAGGGTCCGGTGATGTGCCCGATTCGCCGATCGCCTTCTCCATGCAGCCGAGGTAATCGCCCACCCCGGCATCGCCGAGAAATCCCGACCACACCGGTACGGCCGCGATCCCGACGACCACCGCGAGTGCGCCCAGCGCCATGCCCGCGGTCGCGACCGGGCCGTTGTCGGCCTCGCCGCGACGCGCGCGGCGGCGGCCGCTGACACCGAGGACCACCGCGATGATGCCGCCGACGACGCCGCCGATCACACTCCACGAGAACACCAGCGCCGCCACCGCCACCACGAACGCCCCGGCGCCCACTCCGTTGCGGGGTCCGGTCTGTCGGACCGGGTACGGCGGCGCCGCCGCAGCGGGCTGGTAGCTCATGAAGGGCCACGTTACCCGGCAGGTTGCGGCATCCGGATCGTCGGGCAACCGAGGTGTTCGGGTAGGTGATGGGTGGCCACCACGACGGCTCGATGGGCGGCGAACAGGCCGTCGGGGGTGAGTATCGCGGTCAGGAGTCGGTCACTGTCGGCGGCGTCGAGATGCTCGGTGGGCTCGTCGAGCAGCACGATCGGAAAATCGGTGATCACCGCCCGCGCCAGCAGCAGACGACGACGTTGGCCTGCCGATACCGCGGCCACACCTCCGGTCAGCACGGTGCCCAGCCCGTCCGGCAGGCCGGCCAACCACTCGCCGAGCCCGACCTGACTCAGGGCGGCTTCCAGCTCGGCGTCGGTGGCATCACCGCGGCCGACCAGCAGATTGTCGCGCACGGTGGTGTCGAACAGGTGCGCGTCCTCGGCGAAGAATGCTGCGGTGACCGGGTTTTCGGGATACTTCGCGGCGATCGCCATGAGCATGGTGGTCTTACCGCTGCCACTGGGGCCGACGACGGCGATCCGGTCACCGGGGGCTGCAGCGATGGCCGGGACGGCCGGCCGGACCCGGCCGGTGGGATCGGCAGCGGTCAGCTCGGCGAGCTGCTGCGCCGCCAGTGTCGAGCGCACCCATTGCGCGGCGGCCGCCGGCAGCGCGCTGGTGGCCTCGAATGCCGACAGCGGGAGCAACATCAGGATGGCCAGTGCCGTCGGTGTGGTGTGGTCGGCGAGCAGGATGCCGATGAGCACGGCCCCCAGCACCGATACCCCGACTGCGGCGGTGGACACCGCGGCCGCGGCCGCCGCCGGTGCGGCCGCCCGGTCGGTGGCAGCACCGAAGTCTCGGTGCGCGCGTTCGGATTCGGCGATGACCCCGGCCAGGCGCCCCGCCACGCGGAGCTCGTCGGCATGCTCGAGGGCGACCAGGGTGGCGGTGTCACGCGCACCGTGATGCCGGGCGGCCAGCAGTTCGGTGGCCGCGGCCGCCCGCCCGGCCAGTGCGGGCGCCAGCACACCGGCGACGAGCAGGCTGGCGGCCAGCACCAGCGCCGCTGCCGGGGAGATCACCGCGATGACGCCCACTGCGGCGACCGAGAGCACGGCGGCCACACACATCGGCAGGACCGACCGCACCAGCACATCGGCAAGTTCGTCGACCGAGTTCCCGACCCTGGCCACCAGCTCGCCGCCGGCTATCCGCAGCACCGATTCCGCTTGCGCGGCGACCAGTCGGCGGTACAGCCCGACCCGGGCATTGCCCGCGGCGCGCAGCGCGGCGTCGTGGATGGCCAGCCGCTCGCAGTAGCTGAAGATCCCGCGCGAGATCCCCAGCGCGCGGACGGCCACCACGGCTACGGTCAGATCCAGCACCGGCGGCATCTGCCAGGCCCTGGTGATCAACCAGGCGGCCACGGCGGCCAGGGCCAGTGCGCTGCCCAGTGCCAGCGTCCCGAACAGCACCGCCAATGCCAACCGGGGCAGCCTGGGACGCAGCAGCGCGATGACCTCACGGATGGACATCGACGGCACCTCCCAGCGGCACGACCCGGTCGGCGATCCCCAGCACCGGAGCGCGGTGACCCACCACCACGACCGTGCATCCGGCCCGCGCCCTGGACCGAATGGATTCCAGGACAATCATTTCGGCATCGGCGTCCAGATGTGCGGTCGGCTCGTCGAGTAGCAGCACCGGGGCGCAGGATCCCAGCGCGCGCGCCAGCCCCAGCCGTTGCCGCTGCCCGAGCGACAATCCGGTCCCGTCCCTGCCGATCACGGTGTCCAGTCCGTCGGGAAGTGTCGCCAGTACCGAACCGAAATCCGATGCCCGGCATGCGGCGTCGAGGTCGACGAGCGGTCCGAACAGTTCCAGGTTGGCCCGTATGGTGCCGGGTAGCAGTGCGGGCCGTTGCGGTAGCCAGGCCACGCGGGTCCACCACTGGTGCCGATCGATCTCGGCCAGATCGGTGCCGTCGATGAGAACCTGCCCGGCGTCGGGTTCCAGCAGACCCAGGATGGCCTGCAGGGTGGTGCTCTTGCCCGCCCCGTTGGGTCCGGTGAGCACGGTGACCGCACCGGGCCGCAACGATTCGGACAGGCCGTCCGGGGCGGCACCGTCGCGACCGCGCACCGTCAGGTCGCGCAGGTCGATCTCGATGTGCTCACCGGTGCTGTGGTGCGTTCCGTTCGGCCTGCTCGGATGCGTCTGGAGCAGGTGCAGCGCGGCGTCGGCGGCTGTCTTGCCGTCCTGGGCGGCATGGAACTGCACTCCGACCCGGCGCAGCGGCCAGAAGACCTCGGGGGCCAGCAGGAGCGCGGTCAGCGCCGCCACCAGTGTCATATCGCCGAACACCAGGCGCAGACCCACGTTGACCGCCACCAGTGCGACCCCCAGGGTGGCGATGAGTTCCAGCACGGCCGCCGACAGGAACGCGATGCGCAGCGTCTGCATCGCCGAGCGCCGGTGCGCGGCGGCCAGGGTGGCGATACGGTCGGCGGGTCCGCCGGCGCGGCCGAGGGCGCGCAGGGTGGGAATGCCGGCGACCAGGTCAAGTAACCGGGACTGCAATGTCGTCATCGCGGCCAGGGCGGCCGCCGAGCGGTCGGCGGTGAGCTTGCCGATCAGCACCATGAACAGCGGGATGAGCGGCAGGGCGATCGCCACCACCGCGGCGGCCTGCCAGTCCGCGACGGCGATGACGACAACGGTTGCCGGGGTGAGGATTCCGGCCAGTGCGACGGTGGGTAGGTATCCGGTGAAGTACGGCCGCAGACCGTCGAGCCCGCGGGTCACCACCACGGTGGCCTCGTCGAGTACCCGCTGCCTGCGCTGCGGGTCCATCTCGGTCACCGTGCGCAGCACCCGCGCCGACAGGTCGCCGATCGCCGCCGTGGCGGCACGCTGGCTCAGCCGCGCCTGCAGCCATTGCGCCACCACCCGGATCACCCAGATGGCCGCCAGCGCCCCCAGGTGCAGGCGCCAGTGGGCCAGGCTGCGGGTGGCCGGTTCGGTGATGACACCGGCCACGATGTGGGCCAGGATCCAGGCGGCGGCGATGGTGGCCGCCGCGATCACCGTGCCGTAGGCCACCATCGCCGCGATATAGCGGCGCATGCCCGCCTGGGTCGAGCGAAGTGCCTCCGGCAGTCCCGGTGCGGTCGAACTCACGGTATACGCGGTGAGAGCCCGGCCGGGTCGGGGATGCGCTCAGCCGAGATGCGTTGCCGGAACACCCAATACGTCCAGCCCTGATAGATCAGCACGAGCGGGGTCACCAGCACCGCCGCCCAGGTCATGATGGTCAGGGTGTACGGCGAGGACGAGGCGTTCTCGATGGTCAGGCTCCACGCCGGATCCAGCGTCGACGGGATCAGGTTCGGGAACAGGCTGCCGAAGATCAACACCACCACGGCCATCACCACGGCGGTGGTCAACGCGAACGACCAGCCGTCACCGCCGTCGCTGAGCACCAGCATCACCACCCCGAGCTGGCAGATCACCGCGACGCCGAGGACCAACCAGGTCCAGTCGGTGCCGTAGGACAACTGGGTCCACAACCCGAAGGTGGCCAGCACCACCGTGACGGGTATGGCCAGCCTGGCGGCGAAGCGCCGGGCGTCGGCCCGCACCGCGCCTTCGGTCTTCAGGGTGATGAACACCGCCCCGTGCAGCAGGAACAACCCGCAGGTGGACAGCCCGCCGAGCAGTGTGTACGGGTTGAGGATATCGGCGAAGCCCAGGTCGATCTGATGGTCGGCGTCGACCGGCAGGCCGCGCACCAGAGCCGCGAAGGCGACACCCCACAGCACGGCGGGCACCCAGGAACCGACGGCGATCCCGATATCGGCCCAGCGTCGCCACTGTGGATCGTCGACCTTGCCCCGCCATTCGATGGCGCAGATGCGCACGATCATCGAGAGCAGGATGGCCAGCAACGGTAGGTACAGCCCGGAGAACATGGTCGCGTACATCCCCGGGAAGGCCGCGAACATCGCACCGCCCGCGGTGATCAGCCATACCTCGTTACCGTCCCAGACCGGGCCGATGGTGTTCAGTACCGCGCGGCGATGTTTGTCGGGGTCGCCACCTATCCGCCGCGCACTACGTCCCAGCGGCGCCATCAGCATGCCGACGCCGAAGTCGAAGCCCTCCAGCACCAGGAAGCCCGTGAAAAGGACTGCCAGAGTGATGAACCAGAAGATCTGAAGGTCCATGGCACGCCTCCTAATACGCGAACGAGAGTGGCTTGACCTCGTCCTCACCGGGCGGTGTCGGCGGGATGGGTTCGGTGTCGTGCTCCAGCGGGCCCTCGACGACGTAACGGCGGATCAGCCAGAACCAGATGACCGCGAGCAGCGCATAGATCGCCGTGAAGACGATCAGTGAGGTCAGCACGGTGGCCACCGAGTGGTGTGAAACCCCTTGCGACACGGTCAATCGCAATACCGGGTCGCCGGTTGGATTGGGGGCCACCACCCACGGCTGACGGCCCATCTCGGTGAAGATCCACCCGGCGCTGTTGGCCAGGAACGGGGTGGGCAGGGTGAGTAGCGCGAACGTGCCGAACCAACGTTGGTGGGGGACCCTGCCGCCGCGGGTGAGCCACAACGCGGTCAGCGCGAACAGCATCGGGACTGCGAGGAAACCGATCATGGCGCGGAATGACCAGTAGGTGACGAACAGGTTGGGCCGGTAGTCACCGGGCCCGAACTTCTGCTCGTAGGCGGCCTGCAGGTCCTGCACGCCCTGCAGTTCCACGCCGCTGAACGTGCCCTCGGCCAGGAACGGCAGCACGTAGGGCACTTCGATCAGGTGGATGACGCTGTCGCAGTTGTTGTGGGTTCCGACGGTGAGAACGGAGAAGTTCGGGTCGGTTTCGGTGTGACACAACGATTCCGCCGAGGCCATCTTCATGGGTTGCTGCTGGAACATCAGCTTGCCCTGCACATCACCGGTGTAGGTCAGCGCGGCCGCGGAGGCGAAGGCGATCAGGCAGCCGAGGATCGCGGCGGGGCGATGCATGGTGCGTGCGTCGGGACCGTCGGGATTGCGCACCATCCACCAGGCGCAGACGCCCGCGACGAAGGTGCCTGCGACCAGGAACGCACCGGCGACGGCGTGCGGGAAGGCCGCGAGCGCGGTGTTGTTGGTGAACAGCTCGGTGATGCTGGTCAGTTCGGCGCGCCCGGTCTCGGGGTTGTAGCGCGCGCCGACCGGATGCTGCATGAACGAGTTCGCGGCAATGATGAAGTAGGCAGACGCGTTGACCGCGAAGGCGACGATCCAGATGCAGGCCAGGTGTACGAGCTTGGGCAGCCTGGTCCAGCCGAAGATCCACAGCCCCAGGAACGTCGATTCGAAGAAGAAGGCGACCAGCCCCTCCATCGCCAGTGGGGCACCGAAGACGTCACCGACGAATCGGGAGTACTCGCTCCAGTTCATCCCGAACTGGAATTCCTGCACAATGCCGGTGGCCACGCCGAGGGCGAAGTTGATCAGGAAGAGCTTGCCGAAGAACCGGGTGAGTCGATACCACGCGGTGTTGTCGGTGACGACCCAGATGGTCTGGAACACCGCGATCAGCGGCGCGAGACCGATGGTGAGCGGCACGAAGATGAAGTGATAGACGGTGGTGATCCCGAACTGCCACCGTGCGACATCGAGCGCTTCCATGGGCACCAACTTCTCGGCTGTGGGTCGAGCTCCCTTGCTCGACTACGACAGAGTGTAGTAGGTCGATGGTCCCGCCGCGCGTAATCGTGGTGCGGATTACTCAGCTGGTCGGTGGATCCGTCGGCGCGGCCGGCGCTGTCGGTTCGGCGGCCACGGTCTCGGTGGCCGGTGCGGGTGCGGCCGGTGTCTCGTGGACGGAGTCCCGCTTGTTCCAGGCCGAGCGGATGCCCAGCGCGGTCACCACCTCCATCACGCCGATGACGATCAGCCAGATGCCCGTGACCAGGGCCAGTGTGCCGATCGACTCGAACGGTGCGGCCAGCACCACGATGCCGGCGATCAGGCTGATGACGCCGAGGAAGATGTTCCAGCCGCGTGCGGGCAGGGTGGGATCGCTGATCGCCGAGACCGCCGTCGCCACGCCGCGGAAGATGAAGCCGATACCGATCCAGATGGCCAGCAGCAGCACCGCGCTGCCCAGCTGGCGGAACGCCAGCACCGCGAGCACCACCGAGGCGGCACCGCTGATGAACAGCAGCACCCGGCCACCGGCCGAGACGTCGAGGCTGAACGCGAACACGACCTGCGCGATGCCGGTCACCAGCAGGTACGCGCCGAAGAAGATGGCGGCGATCAGGACCGAGATCCCTGGCCAGGCCACCACCGCGATACCGAGGGCGGCCGCCAACACACCTGAGATCAGCGTCGACTTCCACAGGTGCTGCAACAGGCTTGGGGGAGCAGGGGTTTGCATGTGGTGAGTGTCGCACACGGGATGACCGTGCCGCCGGGCATTGTCGCCAGGTAGTCGGCGTTTCTCGGGCAGTTCGGCCCCGGCCATCGCGCGAGTCAGATCGGCGTTCGGCCGACTCGCACGTTACGGCTCCACTACTGTTCCGTTACCGGCGCTGCGCGCCGGATCATCGGTCGTTAACGTCTTCGGCTGGAGCTGTCGACGGACCAGACCGTGACGGCTCGGCAACAGAAAGTAGAGGCACACCGTGTTGGGTGGAATCCAAGAGCGCCGGACCAGGCTCTGGCGCTACGCCGCCGTGTTCGCTGCGACCGGCGCGCTGGCGCTGTCGGGGTGTTCGAGCTCGGAACCGAGTGGTGGGCAAGAGTCCCCGACGGCGGCCGCTCCGGCCGAGAAGGTGGAGGCGATCGCCAACACCGTCCCCGAGGCCATCAAGGCGTCCGGGAAGCTGATCGTCGGCGTCAACATCCCCTACGCACCGAACGAGTTCAAGGACGAGTCCGGCAAGATCGTCGGGTTCGACGTGGACCTGATGAACGCCGTCGCCGGGACGCTCGGGCTGGAGCCCGAATACCGCGAGGCCGACTTCGCGAAGATCATTCCGTCGATCCAGGGCGGCACGTTCAACGTCGGCATGTCCTCGTTCACCGACAGCAAGGAGCGCGAGCAGCAGGTCGACTTCGTCACCTACTTCTCGGCGGGCACGCTGTGGGCCCAGCCCGCCGGTGGCTCGATCAATCCGGAGGATGCCTGCGGCAAGAAGGTCGCCGTCCAGGCGACCACCGTCCAGGAGACCGACGAGTTGCCCGCGCGCAGCAAGAAGTGCACCGACGAGGGCAAGCCGGCCATCGACATCATCCCGTTCGACAGCCAGGACGCCGCCACCAACGCGGTGGTGCTCGGCCAGGCCGACGCCATGTCGGCGGACTCGCCGGTGACGCTGTACGCCATCAAGCAGACCAACGGAAAGCTGGAGCAGGCCGGCGAGACGTTCGATTCGGCGCCCTACGGCTGGCCGGTGGAGAAGGGTTCGCCGCTGGCGCAGTCGCTGCTGCAGGCCCTGGAGCACCTCATCGAGAACGGCAAGTACAAGGAGATCGCCGCGAACTGGGGTCTTGAGGAGGGGATGATCGACAAGCCGGTCATCAACGGCGCGGTCTCCTAGCGATATCGACACACAGGGATATCGACACACATGAGTGATGCCGGCTCGCCGCCACCGTCCAACTCGCCCGAAGCGATCGACGCAGTACCGCTGCGTCATCCGTGGCGGTGGGTGGCGGCGGCCGTCATCATCGTCGTGGTCGGCCTCTTCCTCTACGGTGCGGCCACCAACCCGGCCTACGGCTGGTCGACGTTCACGAAATACCTGTTCAACGAGCGGATCCTGCTGGGTGTCGCCAACACCTTGCAGCTGACCGTCTATTCGATGGTCATCGGCATCGTGCTCGGCGTCATCCTGACGATCATGCGGTTGTCCGACAACGCCGTGCTCAGTTCGGTCGCCTGGGTGTTCCTCTGGGTCTTCCGCGGCACCCCGGTGTACGTGCAGCTGGCGTTCTGGGGCCTGATGCCCACGATCTACCAGAAGATCCAGCTCGGGGTGCCCTTCGGGCCGACCTTCTTCCATATCGACCTGCAGAACCTGTCGTTCCCGTTCGCGCTGGCCGTGATCGGCCTCGCCCTCAACGAGGCGGCCTATATGGCGGAGATCGTCCGCGCGGGCATCACCTCGGTGCCCGAGGGCCAGCTGGAGGCATCGACCGCGCTGGGGATGTCCTGGGGTCTGGCGATGCGGCGCACCGTGTTGCCACAGGCGATGCGGGTGATCATCCCGCCGACCGGTAACGAGGTCATCAGTCTGCTGAAGACGACATCGCTGGTGACCGCGGTGCCGTATGCGTTCGACCTGTACAGCATCGCGACCCGCGAGATCGCCGCCCGGATCTTCGAACCGGTACCCCTGCTGCTGGTCGCCGCGACCTGGTATCTGATCATCACCAGCGTTCTGATGGTCGGCCAGTTCTACCTGGAGCGCTACTTCTCCAGGGGAGCGTCGCGCAAGCTCAGTCCCAAACAACTCGAGGCGCTGGCCAAGGCGCAGATGGGCACGGGTGCCTGAGAGTGTCGCCGGTGAACGAATCAGCACAGCCCATGGTCAAGGCCGAACTCGTCTGCAAGGACTTCGGCGCCCTCAAGGTGCTCAAGGGCATCACTCTGGAGGTGCAGAAGGGCCAGGTGCTGGTCCTGGTCGGGCCGTCGGGCTCCGGTAAGTCGACATTCCTACGCTGCATCAACCACCTGGAAACCGTCAGCGCCGGCCGGCTCTACGTCGACGGTGCCCTCGTCGGCTATCAGGAGCGCGGCGGCAAGTTGTACGAGATGAAGCCCCGCGATGTGGCCCGCCAGCGTCGTGACGTCGGCATGGTCTTCCAGCATTTCAACCTGTTCCCGCACCGCACCGCGCTGGGCAACGTGGTCGAGGCCCCCACCCAGGTCAAGGGGCAGAACAAGAAGCAGGCCACCGAGCGGGCGATGGATCTGCTCAACCAGGTCGGCCTGGCCGACAAGGCCGGCGCCTACCCGGCCCAGCTCTCCGGTGGTCAGCAGCAGCGGGTCGCGATCGCGCGTGCGCTGGCCATGAGTCCCAAGCTGATGCTCTTCGACGAGCCCACCTCGGCACTGGATCCCGAACTGGTCGGGGAGGTGCTCTCGGTGATGAAGAAGCTCGCCTCCGAGGGGATGACCATGCTGGTGGTGACCCATGAGATGGGCTTCGCCCGCGAGGTCGCCGACGAGCTGGTCTTCATGGATGCCGGTGTGGTCGTCGAGCGCGGCAAGCCGACCGAGGTCATGAGCAATCCGCAGCACGAGCGCACGAAGGCCTTCCTGTCCAAGGTGATGTAGCCCCGATGAACGCGGCGACGGTGGACCCGGTCGCCCCGCTGTGGCGGGCCGCGCAGGTGTTCCGGCTGCTCAGCTGGAGCTATGCGCTTTATTTCCAGGTTTCCAAGTACCACGAACTGGACCGGCCTGCATTGAGCTGGGTGTTGTTCGGTGTGTTGACGGCGTGGACCATTGCGTGCGGTGTGGCCTATCTCGGCGGATTCGGCAGGTGCCGCACCTGGGTGATCGGTGAGGCCGCGGTCGTGCTCGCGTTCATGGGGTCCACCTGGTTGGTCGCCTCCGAGCAGTGGGTGCTGGACAACCAGTCGTGGCCGACGACGCTGTGGGCGACCAACGCGGTGGTCTCGGCGGCGATCCTGGCCGGGCCCGCCGCGGGAATGGTGATGGGTCTGGCCGTGATGGGTACCGGCGCGGCGCTCAAGGGGGCGATCGCGGTGGATCTGGTGCGCAGCCCCACCATCCTGATCGAGTTGGCGGTGGGGTTGGCCGTCGGGATGGCGGCGACCACCGCGCGCCGGGCACATGCCGAGTTGGAGCGGGCGACGCGGCTCAGTGCGGCGCTGGCCGAGCGGGAACGACTGTCCAGGCATGTGCATGACGGGGTGCTGCAGGTATTGGCGATGGTGGCCCGACGCGGTCGCGAAATCGGTGGTGAGACAGCCGAACTGGCGGAGGCCGCGGGGGAGCAGGAGCGTGCGCTGCGCCGGTTGCTCAGCACCGAGGACACCCTCGTCGCTCACGCGCCGACAGCGGCGAGCGATCTCGGCGCGCTGCTGCGCAGGCACGGTGCCGACCGGGTGTCGGTCAGCGTGCCTGCCGCCCCGGTGTACCTGGACAGTGCGGTGGCCGCCGAGGTCGACGCTGCTGTGGTCAACGCGCTGACCAATGTGGAACGCCATGCCGGTCCGCAGGCGCGGGCCTTCGTGCTGCTGGAGGATCTCGGAGACGAGGTGGTTGTCAGCATCCGCGATGACGGGCCCGGCATACCCGAGGGACGGCTGGCCGCCGCCGCGGCGGAGGGGCGGGTCGGGGTGAGCAAGTCCATCCAGGGCAGGATGGCCGCACTCGGCGGCCGCGCGGATCTGACCACACCGTCCAGCGGCGGCACCGAGTGGGAACTGACGGTTCCCCGATCGGGCAAGGGAGGACAGTGATGCCGACGGTGATGGTGGTCGACGATCACCCGATCTGGCGCGACGCGGTGGCGCGCGATCTGGCCGATGACGGTTTCGAGGTGGTCGCGACCGCCGACGGCGTGGCCTCGGCGCGGCGCCGGGCCGAGGTGGTGCACCCCGAGGTCGTGGTGATGGACATGCGGCTCGCCGACGGGACCGGTGCCCAGGCCTGCGCGGAGGTGCTCGCGGTGTCGCCGTCCTCGCGGATCCTGGTCTTGTCGGCCTCGGATGAACGCGCCGACGTGCTGGAAGCCGTGAAGGCCGGGGCCACCGGGTATCTGGTCAAGAGTGCGTCGAAAACCGAACTGGGCGAAGCAGTTCGAGCTACCGCGGCGGGCCGCGCGGTGTTCACGCCCGGGCTGGCGGGTCTGGTGCTCGGCGAGTACCGGCGCATCGCGGCCGAACCGGTCGGCGACAAGGCCGGTCCCGCGGTGCCCAGCCTCACCGACCGCGAGACCGAGATCCTGCGTCATGTCGCGAAGGGGCTGACGGCCAAGCAGATCGCCGAGCGACTGTCGCTGAGCCATCGGACCGTCGAGAACCACGTGCAGGCGACGTTCCGCAAGCTGCAGGTCGCCAACCGGGTCGAGCTGGCCCGCTACGCGATCGAGCACGGACTCGACGAATGATCGAGTAGTCCTACTCATCTCATCCGGTGAGTTCGTCGGTCAGGATGTCAGCCATGACCGAACCGCAGCAGGTGCTCACCCGACTGTCCGCCGAGTTCGTGGCCATGTCGCAGCAGCTGGCCCGTGCGTCGGCCGAACTGACGCAACTGTCCGGCGCCCTCGGCCAGTCCGCACCGGCCGCCCCGCAGCAGTTCTGGTGGGGTTACCCGAACCATGCGCAGTACCCACAGCATCCGCGGTACGCGCCGGTCCCGCAGCAACCCGGGTATCCCGCCCCGACCGCGCCGGCGGTGCCGACGCCGGCCGTACCCGCCGCGGTGCCGCCCGTCGCCGCACCGACCGCGCGCCCGCAGAACTGGATCGGGAAGGTGCTGGCCGCCGCCGGTGTGGCGGTGACGCTCATCGGCGTCGTGCTGCTGGTGGTGCTGGCCGCCCAGGCCGGCCTGCTCGCGCCGCCGGTCCGGGTTGCCGCCGGTGCCGTGTTGGCGGCAGGCCTGGTCGCCGGGGCGTTCTGGCTCAACAGCCGATCGGGTGGCCGGGTCGGTGCCATTGCGTTGGCCGCCACGGGTATCGCGACCGCGTACATCGATGTGGTGGCAGTCAGCACAATCTATGAGTGGGTGGCGCCGGTCATCGGACTGGTGCTGTCGGCGGTGATCGCAGGCGGTGGCCTGATGCTGGCGCGGCGCTGGGATTCCGAACAACTCGCGCTGCTGGTGCTGGTCCCGCTGACCGTGCTGGCACCGGTGGTGGTCGGTGATGTGGATCTGCTGCTGATCGGATTCATGCTGGCGCTCTCGGCGGCGACTCTTCCGGTGCAGCTCGGCCGCGACTGGACCTGGATGTATGCGGCCCGGACGGCGGCGGGCAGCGGGCCGGTGTTCCTGGCGTTGGTCGGTGCGGCGTTCGGCTCCCACGACCACGCCTGGCTGGCCGGTGGGGCGGCCATCGCCGCGCTATCGGCCATCGGATCGGCGCTGATTCTGTTGTCGCACAGCACACATCGCGCGTCGATGACGGTGGTGTCGACGGTCGGCGCGGCACCGCTGCTGCTGGTGTCGGTCGCGGTGGACGGTCGGATCGCCGCGCTGATGATCGCGGCGCTGTCACTGTCCTTGCTGGCGGTCGTGCTGCTCGGTGATCACATTCCCGGCCTGGCCGGACCTGTCCGTCAGGTGTGGTCGGCGCTGTCGGTGGTCGCCGCACTGGTCGCCGTCGCGGTGGCCTTCGACGGCCGCGCCGCGGGCCCGCTGCTGTTGGCGCTGGCGGTGGTGGTGGCCGTGGCCGGGCGGCACGACACCGGTGCGCAGATCGCCGCGCTGGTGTTCGGCGCGGTCGGGGGCCTCTACTACCTCGAGCTGGCGGGCCCGGGCACGATCACGACGGCAACCGAGCGGTCCGGCGCCGAGGCGGTGTCGGTGCTGATCTCCAGCCTGCTGGTGGTGCTCTACGGCGCGGCGCAGACGTGGTCTCTGACGCGACGTCACCGCGACGCCGACACCGGACGGCTGCTGCTGGCCGGGGCGGCCGTGCTCAGTGCCTATGCGGTGACCGTGTTCACCGTCACCGCCGGTGTGCTGATCGGTGGAACGGATGGTGGATTTCTGGCCGGGCACATGGCGGCGACCATCAGCTGGATCGTGCTGGCAGCCGGTCTGCTCTGGTACGCCGTGCGCCTGGACCGGGCAGACCGTTCGGTGCCCCTCGGTGGCGGTATGGCGCTGGTGACCGCGGCCATGGCGAAGCTGTTCCTGTTCGATCTGGGCACCCTGGACGGCATCTTCCGGGTCGCGGTGTTCATCGTCACCGGACTGGTGCTGCTCGGTACGGGTGCGGGTTATGCGCGACTGCTGTCTCAGCAGGATCAGCAGCGCGGCGGAGGGTCGAAGAATCTGGAATGATTCCAGAAAAGACGGCGTTGCCTCTCATATGACGACAACACGGCGCACCGAAAGTGATATCCAGGGCTTCCAGGCCTCACCTCAGCTGCAGGCCAGCCTGCAACAGGTTCTGGTCGACATGATCGAGCTGCATCTGCAGGGCAAGCAGGCGCACTGGAATGTGGTCGGTAGCAATTTCCGGGATCTGCACCTACAGCTCGACGAGCTGGTCGACTTTGCCCGCGAGGGCAGCGACACCATCGCCGAACGCATGCGCACGCTCTATGCGGTGGCCGACGGCCGCTCCGACACGGTGGCGGCCACCACCACGCTGCCCGCGTTCCCGCCCTACGAACGCAACACCACCGAGGTGGTGGATCTGATCGGCACCCGCATCTACGCGACCGTCGACACGTTGCGTGGTGTGCATGACGCCGTCGACGCCGAGGACCCCAGCACCGCGGACATCCTGCATCAGCTCATCGACGGCTTGGAGAAGCTGGCCTGGCTCATCCGATCGGAGAATCACAAGGTGTAGGGCCATCGGAGAGCGCGGCGGGGCCGGTGGGATCGTGCGCCGGCCGCCGGCCCACCAGATACCAGGTGTGCATCCAGCCCTTGCCCTTCACGGCGACCTCGCCGCGCTCTTCGAACAGATAGGAGTCGTTGATGCGTTCGTAGACGTCCTGGGGCACCTGGATGCGGCCCTCCTCGTCGGTGCTCTCCATGCGGGAGGCCACGTTGACCGCATCACCCCAGACGTCGTAGAAGAACTTGCGTGATCCCACCACCCCAGCGACCACCGGGCCGGCGGCGATCCCGATGCGCAGCGGTACCTCGCGGCCCTGCGCGTCGCGGAGCCCGTCGACGGCGTGGGCCATGTCCAGCGCCAGGCATGCCAGTGATTCCAGGTGGTCCGGGCGGGGGATCGGCACGCCGGAGACCACCATGTACGAGTCACCGCTGGTCTTGATCTTCTCCAGACCGTGCCGGTCGACCAGGCCGTCGAAATCGGTGTAGAGGCGGTTGAGGAACAACACGAGGTCCGCGGGATCGGTGTCGCTGGCGCGCTGGGTGTACCCGGCGATGTCGGCGAACAGGATGGATGCGTCGGCGAATCCGTCGGCGATCATCACGTCGCGCCGATCCTTGAGTCGGTCGGCGATGGTCGTGGGAAGGATGTTGGCGAGCAGCGCCTCGGATTTGTCGAATTCGGCCTGCAGCGCACTTTCGGCGCGCTCTATCCGGCGCATCGCCGAGGCCACGACGACGATCACCATGAGGCTTGCTGTGCAGGCCGTGATGACGAAGTTGGCACGCATCGCGGCCTCCGAGAAGACCCCGGTGTTGTCGGGCACCAGCCATTCCAATGCGATCGCAAGGACCGGCCCCGAGGCGGCCAACGCCGAGGCGATCACGAGGTGGTCGGTGCCGATCATCAGGATGATCAGCGCCGCGCCGACGAAGAAGTAGAACTGCAGACCGGTATCGGTGCCGAGTTGGCTGCACATGTACGCGGTGCTGGCATAGGCGATGGTGACGAAGGCGGCGAGCGCCACCAACGAGCCGAAGCGGTAGAGCAGTGGAATGGCCAGGAAAAGCGCAGCGCTGACCACGTTGACCAGGCCGATATGCGGTACTTCGGGTACCAGGATCAGCTCGGCAAAGCCGTAGATGCCGACGATCGCGGCCGCGATCCGCGTGCTGACAGTCAGAGTTGCCAGTCGCCGACTGGCCGCATCCTCATACTGCCGGCTGCCCTCGGGAATGTCGGGGAGGCACCGGCCGGGCACCCTCGCTGCCACTCTCGGAGCGTACTCCCCGTGGGGAGGCTCACAGCCGCAGTTTCGGCGGATCCGCGGAGGCGCCTGGCAAACCTTGTCCAAATCTGTGGCTCGGGTGCATGTCCCCCAATCGGGGGACACGACGGCATGTTAGCTGACATTGTCGTCAATATTCGCTGACACGCCGGGCGCATCAAGATCGAATCACTCCTGCGTCACGAAAAGCTAACGGACGTGGGCAAACTGATGTGACTCAGGTCACAAGATGGTTGCAACTCGAATGCGATCTTGAAACACGTTTTCTTTGCCATCTTCGGCACTTTGGAGGCGAATCGTAATTCTGCAGTCTCGGACACGAGTTTGCTGGAAATGGATTATTCGGCACGTAAATCGGCACTTCAGAGCGACTTTTTTACTTATTTGGCAATTTGCTGTCGGGTGGGTTAATTTCATGCGGAGTGCGTAGGCAACGCCGAACGACCAGGTCCGAGAACGGGAGTCGCCATGTGGGACAAGATGCCCAAGGCTGTCCACAGAGTTGCCATCAGAGGAGCGATAGTCCTGATAGCCGCGTCGCTATTCGCGGCAACTTCTAGTTACTTTGTCTTGCCAGCGAGCAAACACAAGTCATATGAAGTGCAGCCCGTGGCCGCCATCGTGGAGTCTCCTTCGACCATTGGCATCGCCGACTCGGAGATCTATATGTCGGCCAGCATCGAGGAGATCAACGAACGCCTCGACATGATGCAGTCGCTCGGGGTGACCAACGTCCGGATCATGGTTCCGTGGGCCGGTGTGCAACCCCTGCACCCCGATACCCCGTTCGGACTGGGTGCCCCGCGTTGGGACCAGCTCGACAAGGTGGTCAATGCCGCGGCGGCTCGCGGGATGGGCATCCTTGGCGTGCTGAACTCGACCCCGATGTGGGCGTCGTCCACCACACCGCTCAACGGTGAGCCCGCCAACTTCGACCAGTTCGCCGCCTTCGCCAAGTCCGTCGCGCTGCGCTACGGCGACAAGATCTCGGCCTACGAGGTGTGGAACGAGCCCAACTCGATCCAGTTCTGGAACACCCTGGACCCGGCCGCGTACACCGCGATGCTGAAGAAGACCTACACCGCGCTCAAGGAGGCGGCCGCTCAGGTCGGCACCGATATCACGGTCATCGGTGGCGTCATCGGCGCAGGTAAGACGTGGCCCGGGCTGACCCTGAACCCGATCGACTTCGTCAAGGGCATGTACGACGCCGGCGCCCACGGCTACTTCGATGCGCTGTCATTCCACCCGTACAACTTCGAGTGGAAGTTCTCCGTCGGCGAGGACCTGGCGTGGAAAGAGGGCATGCCGCTCTACCAGCTCAACAAGATCCGCGAACTGATGGATTCGCACCTGCAGGCGGGTGAGGAGCAGATCAAGATCTGGATCACCGAGTACGGCATCCCCACCAACCGGGTCGACGAGGCCACCCAGGCCGCCTTCGTCCGCGACATCATCGAGTTCTGGCAGACCATGCAGGGCGCGGGTCCGATGTTTCTCTACACCATCAAGGACTGGCTGAACCCGCCGGCCGACAACGACGAGGCCAACCTGGGCATCTTCCGTCCGGACGGCACCATGAAGCCCGTCGGTCAGGTCATCAAGGAACTCATCGAGTTCCTCGGCAACCCGAACAACCCGGGACCGGGTACCGGTCCGGGAACGGGCCCCGGCGCGGGTGCCGAACCGTTCAATCCGATCGCTGCGTTCCTGCAGGCCATCCAGCAGGCGTTCACCAGCTTCTTCAACTTCGGTGGACTGTTCAACGCCATCGGGGCCATGGTGTCGAACTTCTTCAACGGCATCTTCGGGATCCGGCCGACCGCCGCCGCTGAGCCGGCTTCGGCGATGCGGATGGCAGCCGTCGAAGAGTCCGACGCGCCGGCCGAGACCGACAAGGCCGGAACCGAAGCCGCGACGCCGGCACTGTCCGAGCATGGTGTGCAGGCGGGTGCGGTGACCGAGTCGACGCCGGCTTCCGAGCAGGTCGAGGCCCCGGTCGAGGAGACCCCGGTCGCCGAGGTTCCCGTGGAGGAGACTCCGGTTGCCGAGGTTCCCGTGGAGGAGACTCCGGTGGAGGAGACCCCGGTCGTGGAAACGCCGGTTGTGGAGACCCCGGTCGTCGAGGCTCCCGTGGAGGAGACCCCGGTCGACGAGGTCGTGGTCGACGAGACCGCCACCCCGAAGGCTCCCGAGAAGGAGGACACCTCGACGTCGGTGAAGGAATCCGAGAAGGAGACCGCGGCCCAGGAGAAGGACCTCAAGTCCGATCTCAAGGCCGATACCGAGTCCGAGGGCAGCCGGGACGCCAAGTTCTCGGTGCGGTCCGAGGACACCGATGCGGTGCGCCCGAACCTGAAGGCCCGCGACGAGATCAGCGTCCGGAACCCGAAGGGGCCGCGCAGCGAATCGGGCACCGAGGTGCGTACCAGCACCGAGGCGAGCGAGCGTCCGCGCAACAACGAGAGTGTCTCGGCCTCAACGTCTTCTGGTGACAGCGAGTAGCCGACTCTCGATACGCGAGGGGAATGCCGCTGCAGGGTGTGATCACCTGCAGCGGCACTTTCGCGTTCGGCGCCGGCCGGTATCAGCCGCGGTCGCGCCCACGCGCCTGCGGGGCACGCCAACGGAAATGCAGGGCGAGCGCCCGGAACACGAACACCGAGGCCGCGACCGCGCCACCGGTGAGCGCACCGAAGTGCCCAGACTCGATGAGCAACGCCGTGATGGCGGCGCCGAAAAGTGCTGGTATCGCGTAGATCTCCTGATCCGGGCGCAGGATGCTGGGGGTCCGGCCTGCGAGCACATCGCGGATCACCCCACCGCCGACGGCCGTGACCACGCCCAGCAGCGCCGAGGACGCCGGACCGAGGCCGTGGTTGGCCGCAGTGACCGTGCCGGTCACGCAGAACGCGCCGAGCCCCAGCGCGTCGGCCAGGTCCAGGGGGCGGCCCAACAGCCGCGCCGGCGGCGACCACACGAAGACCACCAGGGCGCTCAGGACGGCAACAGCCAGATAGCGCAGATCCACGAACGCGGTGGGTGGCGTCTTGCCGATGATGAGATCGCGGATCACCCCGCCGCCGCAGGCCGTCATGGCGGCCAGGGTGAGCGCGCCGACGATGTCGAAATCGCGGCGGATCGCGAGCAATGCCCCCGATATGGCGAACGCCGCGGTGCCGATCAGATCGCCTGCGTTGCGCGTCCACAGCGCCGCGGAGTCCCAGTCCGTCGCGTAGACCAGTGTGTTCATCGATCCGCCGGGGACGAGTGGAGGTTCATATGGTGGTCCTGACGGTCTTACTGGTGCCCTCGGTGAGATTCGAACTCACACTGCACGGGTTTTGAATCCGTTTCCTCTGCCAGTTGGGATACGAGGGCGAGCGTTCCTGCGGTCTCCTACTTTAAGGGATGCGTGTGGGTGCCTTGACCGCAGGGACCGGCTGGGCCTTGTTCACCCCGCGGTCGCCCGATGTCGGCAATCGCGACACAATGTCAGCCATGATGGCATCCATGACCGAAGCCTCCGCCGCGCGACGCGTGCTGATCGCCGAAGACGAAGCGTTGATCCGGATGGACCTCGCCGAGATGCTGCGTGACGAAGGGTATGAGGTGGTGGGCCAGGCCGGTGACGGTCAGGAGGCCGTCGACCTCGCCGAGAGCCTGACCCCGGACCTGGTGATCATGGATGTGAAGATGCCGCGCCGTGACGGTATCGACGCCGCCTCCGAGATCGCCGCCAAACGCATTGCCCCGATCGTCATCCTGACGGCCTTCTCCCAGCGCGAACTCGTCGAACGCGCCCGTGACGCGGGGGCGATGGCCTATCTGGTCAAACCCTTCTCCATCACCGACCTGATCCCGGCGATAGAGCTGGCCGTCAGCCGGTTCAGCGAGATCTCGGCGCTGGAGAACGAGGTGGCCACCCTCTCGGAGCGGCTGGAGACACGCAAGCTCGTCGAGCGCGCCAAGGGGCTGTTGCAGGCCAACCAGGGGATGACCGAGCCCGAGGCGTTCAAATGGATCCAGCGGGCCGCCATGGACCGGCGCACCACGATGAAACGCGTGGCCGAGGTGGTGCTGGAGACGCTGGACGCCCCCGGCGAGGACGCCGCCGAACCGCAGAAGTAATGCCCCCGCGCGACACCGCGGGTTAAGACTGCGTTTCCGACCCCGCTCTTTGGGCTCCTCGGCGAGCCGATCCGCGCCACACGTCGCCGAACAGCACGCGATACGGCGATGTAGTGGCTAAGGTCGTCGGCGAAGCATCGCCAGATTCGGCCGTTCCGGCCGTTCCGAAGATGCCTGACGGAGAACAGGGAACCGGAGGTGAGACGTGCGCGGTCACGTGGCACGCAAGGCATTTGCGCTCGGCGGGGCGAGTCTGATGGCGCTGGCTATTGCCGGCTGCAGCCAGAGCACACCCGAAGAGGAGGCGGCTCAGACGAATCTGAAGATCGTCGAGAAGGTCCAGATCGACGAGAACGGCGGTGAGGTCGCCGCGACAGCAGGCGCGACCCCGGCCGATCCCGCCGGGGACGGTAAGGCGAGCTGCCCGCCGGTGTCGCTCGCGATGGCCGGTGCGCTCAACGGTCCGGACGCCGCGCTGGGCATCAACATCCGCAACGGCGTCCAGCTCGCCGTCGACAAGCACAACGCCGCCAACCCGGGTTGCCAGGTGCAGCTGAAGACCTTCGACACCGAGGGCGATCCGCAGAAGGCGTCGAACATCGCCCCGCGCATCATCGAGGACCAGTACACGATCGGTCTGATCGGCCCGGCCTTCTCCGGCGAGACCAAGGCCACCGGCGGCGTGTTCGACCAGGCCGGCCTTGCCGCGGTCACCGCATCGGCCACCAACGTCACGCTCTCGGAGAACGGCTGGAAGACCTTCTTCCGCGGCTTGGCCAACGACGGTGTCCAGGGACCCTCGGTCGCCAACTACCTCAAGAACACGCTGGGCCACAAGAAGGTCTGCGTCGTCGACGACAGCACCGACTACGGTCTGGGCCTGGCCACCGCGGTGCGCGACACGCTCGGCCCGGTCGCCGATTCAGCCTGCAACATCTCGGTCAAGAAGGGCGATAAGGACTTCTCCGCCGCGGTGACCCAGATCAACGGCGCCGCACCGGATTCGGTGTTCTTCGGCGGGTACTACGCGGAGGCCGCCCCGCTGGTGCAGCAGCTGCGTGACAGTGGCTTCGGCGGCACCTTCGTCAGTGCCGACGGCAGCAAGGACAACGAGTTCGTCAAGCAGGCGGGCGAGTCCGCCAAGGGCGCGCTGCTGGCCTGCCCGTGCGGCCCGGCCACCGGCAGCTTCGCCCAGGAATACACCGACAAGTTCGGGCAGGAACCCGGCACGTACAGCACCGAGGGTTACGACCTGGGCACCATCCTGCTCAAGGGCATCGACTCGGGTGCCATCACCCGGCCGGCCTTGCTGGACTACGTGCGCAACTACAAGGGGCAGGGAGTCGCCCGCGAATACCAGTGGACGCCCGTGGGTGAACTCACCTCCACGCTGATCTGGGTGTACGACGTCCAGTAATCGCCGACGCGAAGCGCGTCCGGGAGCGCCTGCCCTCGGACGCGCTTCGTTCGTCTCGGACCATTGCGAGCCCACGACACACTGAGGAGCCCCGTCCCGGATGAACTTGGCCGCCAACATCAATTTCAACGTCGGTGCGCTGGTCGACAGCTTCTGGCAGTTGACGATCGACGGCCTGTCATGGGGCGCGATCTATGCATTGGTCGCCGTCGGCTACACGCTCGTCTTCGGTGTGCTGCGACTGATCAACTTCGCGCATTCCGAGATCTTCATGCTGGGGATGTTCGGTGCCTACTTCGCCCTCGACGTCATCCTGGGCTTCACCCCGAGCGGTAATGCCTACAACAAGGGCATCGCGCTGACGATCCTGTACCTGGCCGTGGCCATGCTGTTCGCCATGCTGGTCTCCGGCGGTGCGGCGGTGGGGTTGGAATTCATCGCCTACCGCCCGCTGCGCAAACGAAACGCCCGTGCGCTGACCTTCCTCATCACCGCCATCGGCATGTCCTTCGTCCTGCAGCAATTCGTGCTGTTCATCCTGCCGACGCTGATCCCCGGCTATGGCGGACCCAACGCCCAACAACCGATCGTGTTGGTGCAGCCCAGAACCCAGTTCGAGATCTTCGGGGTGGCGATCTCCAACACCACCATCGTCATCATCGGGGCGGCGCTGGTGCTGGCGCTGCTCACCGATCTGGCGCTGAACCGGACCAAGCTGGGACGCGGGGTGCGCGCCGTCGCGCAGGACCCCAATACCGCCACCCTGATGGGGGTTTCGCGGGAGCGGGTCATCATGACGACCTTCCTGATCGGCGGCCTGCTCGCCGGTGCCGCGGCCCTGCTGTACACGTTGAAGGTGCCCCAGGGCATCATCTACTCCGGCGGATTCCTGCTCGGGATCAAGGCCTTCTCGGCGGCGGTGCTCGGCGGTATCGGCAATCTGCGCGGCGCACTGCTCGGCGGATTGCTGCTCGGGGTGATGGAGAACTACGGGCAGGCCGTCTTCGGCACCCAGTGGCGCGATGTGGTCGCCTTCGTCCTGCTCGTGCTGGTGTTGTTGGTCAGACCGACCGGCATCCTGGGTGAGAGCCTCGGAAAGGCACGCGTATGAGCGACGGCACGGCTAGCCCCTGGGCGAAGGTCATGGACTGGTGGGACGGTCTGAATCGCCCGCAGAAATGGGTGTTCGGCGTCGTGCTGTTCACCGGGTTGGCGCTTTCACCGCTTTTCACACCGGGTTTCATCGACACACCGGGCATCAGCTTCGGTGGCACGATGGCGCAGTTCGCGATGATCGCCATCATCGCCATCGGGCTCAACGTGGTGGTCGGTCAGGCCGGACTGCTGGACCTCGGCTATGTCGGGTTCTATGCCGTGGGTGCCTATACGGTGGCGCTGCTGACCAGCCCGGAGAGTCCGTGGAACCAGATGAGCGCCTCGGGCTTCTTCAGCACGCCGTGGGCCTGGGTGTCCTGCCTGCCCATCGCGATGGCGATCACCGCGCTCAGTGGTTTGATCCTCGGCACCCCGACGCTGCGGCTGCGCGGCGACTACCTGGCCATCGTCACCCTCGGGTTCGGCGAGATCATCCGGTTGCTCGCCGACAACCTCTCCGATGTCACCAACGGCCCGCGCGGCCTCAACGAGGTGGCCTTCCCGCACTTCCTGGAAACCGAGCAGCACCCAGAGGGCGTGTTCTCGGTATCCAACTCCGGCGGTGACACCAACTACGGAACCTGGTGGTTCTGGCTGGGTCTCGTGCTCGTCGTCATCATCCTGCTGCTCGTCGGGAACCTCGAGCGCAGCCGCGTCGGCCGCGCGTGGATCGCGGTCCGCGAGGACGAAGACGCTGCCGAGGTCATGGGCGTCAACGCATTCAAGTTCAAGCTCTGGGCGTTCACCATCGGCGCGGCCATCGGAGGACTGTCCGGTGCGCTGTACGCGGGCCAGGTCCAGTACGTCGCACCGCCCACCTTCAACATCATCAACTCGATGCTGTTCCTGTGCGCCGTCGTGCTCGGCGGGCAGGGCAACAAACTGGGTGTCATCCTCGGCGCGTTCATCATCGTCTACCTGCCGAACCGACTGCTCGGTGTGCACTTCCTCGGCATCGACATGGGCAACCTCAAGTACCTCTTCTTCGGACTGGCGCTGGTGGTGCTCATGATCTTCCGGCCCCAGGGCCTGTTCCCGGCCCGTCAACACCTCCTGACATACGCGAAGGCGGCACGAAAACTGTTGCGGGCCAACCCGACCGACATGGAGTCGGCCAAATGAGCGCGCCGGAGAACTTCGAGGACAACGTCGCCGAGATCGCCGGCGTGCACCGTGAGATCCAGACCGACCAGGGCGACATCCTGTTGCAGACCAACGATCTCACGGTCAAGTTCGGTGGCCTGACCGCCCTGGACGCGGTGACGTTCGACATCAGACGCGGTGAGATCCTGGGCCTCATCGGACCCAACGGTGCGGGAAAGACCACCTGCTTCAACGCCATCACCGGGGTGTACCGGCCCAGTTCGGGATCGGTGACCTTCGACGGGTCACCCATCGGGCGTATCAAACGCCACCAGATCACCCGCCTCGGCATCGCGCGGACCTTCCAGAACATCCGGCTGTTCGGTGAGATGACGGCGCTGGAGAACGTCATGGTGGGCACCGATGCGCGGCACCACACCTCGGTGCCCGGCGCCCTGTTCCGGTCGAGTAGGCACCGCCGGGAAGAGAAGTCGGCCATCGAGCGTTCGGCGGCGTTGCTGCACTTCGTGGGGATCGCCCATCGTGGTGAGGAGAAGGCGAAGAATCTGCCCTACGGTGATCAGCGTCGCCTGGAGATCGCCAGGGCACTGGCCACCGAACCGAAGCTGTTGTGCCTCGACGAGCCCGCGGCCGGGTTCAACCCGAGCGAGAAGTCGGCCCTGATCGACCTGATTCGCAAGATCCGCGATGACGGGTACACCGTGTTGTTGATCGAACACGACATGCGGCTGGTGATGGGGGTGACCGACCGCATCGTGGTGCTGGAGTTCGGCCGCAAGATCGCCGACGGCCTGCCCGCAGAAATCCGCGAGGATCCGGCGGTCATCGCCGCTTACCTGGGAGTGCCCGATGACGAACTCGCATGAGGTCGATACCCGCAAGGTCCTGCTCGAGGTGCGCGATATCGTCGTGCACTACGGCAGGATCCGAGCCCTCAACGGTGTGTCGCTGACCGTGCACGAAGGCGAGTTGGTGACCCTGCTGGGATCCAACGGCGCAGGCAAGACCACCATGATGCGGGCCATTTCGGGTCTGCTCTCGTTGACCTCGGGCTCGGTCTGGTTCGACGGCGTCGACATCAGCAAGGTCAAGGCGCACAAGCGGGTTGCCGACGGACTCATCCAGGCTCCCGAGGGTCGCGGGGTGTTTCCCGGCATGACCATCATCGAGAATCTCGAGATGGGTTGCTACGGGCGCAAATTCCCGTCCAAGGCCGAACATGACGAGAAGCTCGACTGGGTGCTGACGACGTTCCCGCGGTTGGCCGAACGACGCGCGCAGGTCGGTGGCACGCTCTCCGGTGGGGAACAGCAGATGCTGGCCATCGGTCGGGCGCTGATGGCGCGGCCCAAGGTGCTGTTGCTCGACGAGCCGTCGATGGGGTTGGCGCCCATGGTGATATCGCAGATCTTCAAGATCATCTCCGAGATCAACAGTCAGGGCACGACGGTGCTGCTGGTCGAGCAGAACGCCCAGCAGGCGCTCAGCCGTTCGGACCGCGCGTACATCCTGGAGACCGGTGAGGTGACCCGCACCGGGGTCGCCCGCGACCTGCTGCACGACGACAGCATCCGCGCCGCCTATCTCGGCGTCGCCTAACTGCCCCTGTTCCCACTTTCCGGCGAGCGTGCGTGTCTGCAGCCCGACTCGCCGGGTTCGCGGCGGAGTTCACGCACGCTCACGTCAGGCGATGCGGTATCGCTTCACCCGCGCGGTTGCCCCGGACACCAGCTCCAGCCGACTGCGCGGTACCCCCAGATGGGCGGCGAGCAGCTTGGTGACGGCCGCGTTGGCCTTTCCGTCCACCGCGCGCTCGGGCACATAGACGGTCAGCTCCCCGTCATCACCGACCTCGACGAGCGGACCCTTGCGGCTGCCGGGTTTGACCCGTACGACGACGCTCTCGCTCACGACACCATCTTTGCGCGAGCGTGCGTGCAGTGGCGTCGCGGCCCGGTGGGGGATCGGCGTTAGGTGGCGATGATGACGGAGGAGCCGTGGCCGAAGAGGCCTTGGTTGGCGGTGATGCCGACGGTGGCGTTTTCGATTTGGCGGCCGGTGGCTTGGCCTTTGAGTTGCCAGGTGAGTTCGCAGATTTGGGCGATGGCTTGGGCGGGGATGGCTTCGCCGAAGGAGGCAAGGCCCCCGGAGGGGTTGACCGGGATTTTGCCGCCGATGGTGGTGGCGCCGGAGCGCAGCAGGTGTTCGGCGTCGCCTTTGGCGCAGAGTCCGAGGTGTTCGTACCAGTCGAGTTCCAGTGCGGTGGATAGGTCGTAGACCTCGGCCAGGGAGAGGTCTTCGGGTCCGATGCCGGCTTCGGCGTAAGCGGCGTCGAGGATTTGGTCTTTGAACACCCGATCCGGCCCGGGCACGACCGCGGTGGAGTCGGTGGCGATATCGGGGAGTTCGGGTAGGTGTTGGGGGTATTGGGGGGATTGCAGGCTGACCGCGCGCACGGACGGGACACCGGCAACCGAACCGAGGTGCTTCTCGGTGAACGCCTTGGAGGCGACGATGACGGCGGCGGCGCCGTCGCTGGTGGCGCAGATGTCGAGCAGCCGTAGTGGGTCGGAGACGACGGGGGAGGCCAGGACGTCGTCGATGGTGGCTTCTTTGCGGTAGCGGGCGTGGGGGTTGTTCAGGCCGTGGCGGGCGTTTTTGACTTTGACGTTCGCGAAGTCTTCGACGGTGGCGCCGTAGAGGTCCATGCGGCGTCGGGCGAGCATGGCGAAGTAGACGGTGTTGGTGGCGCCGATGAGGTGGAAGCGTTGCCAGTCGGGGTCGTTGCGGCGTTCGCCGCCGACGGGGGCGAAGAAGCCTTTGGGGGTGGTGTCGGCGCCGATGACCAGGGCGACGTCGCAGAGGCCGGCCAGGATGTGGGCGCGGGCGGATTGTAGGGCTTGGGATCCGGAGGCGCAGGCGGCGTAGCTGGAGGTGATGGGGATGCCGTTCCAGCCGAGTTTTTGGGTGAAGGTGGCCCCGGCGACGAAGCCGGGGTAGCCGTTGCGGATGGTGTCTGCGCCGGCGACGAGTTGGATTTGGCGCCAGTCCAGGCCTGCTTCGGTCAGGGCAGCGCGGGCGGCGACGACGCCGTATTCGGTGAAGTCGCGTCCCCATTTGCCCCAGGGGTGCATGCCTGCGCCGAGGATGTATACCGGTTCGGTTGCCATTACTGAGCGATCCTCCAGGCGTGGGTGGTGCGTGCGGTGCCGTCGTCGTCGGTGTAGAGGGTCATGGTGGTCAGTTCCATTTCCATCCCGACCTTCAGGTCGGCGGCCAGGGTGCCTTCGACGACTTTGCCGAGCACGATCAGTCCTTCGGCGGCCAGTTCGACCGCGGCGACGGCGAAGGGTTCGAAGGGATCGGGGGAGGGATAGGGCGGGGGTGGGGCGTAGCGGTTTTCGGTGTAGCTCCATACGGTGCCGCGCCGTGACAACGGCACCAGGGCCAGGGTGTCGCTGTCGCAGCCGGGGTTGGGGCAGTTGTTTTCCCGGGGTGGGAAGACATAGGTGGCACACGCGGTGCACTTACCGCCGATCAGATGCGTGGCCCCGGACTCATCGGTGGCGAACCACCCTTCCACCGCGGGAGCTGTCGATGCTGCTGGCACGGACGTCAGAATACCCAGACCGAGCGCAAAACTGAAACGTGTTGCAGTTCTCAGGTCGAGCCCAGCAGGATGCGCAGCAGATCGTCGGGGTTGTCGCGCATGAGATTGTGCTTGCCGTCGAGCTCGTGGACCACCCAGCTCGGGTCGTCACGCACCCGTTCGTAGGAGGGCCGCAGCGGCGAATCACCCGGCCAGCCCAGGGCGTAGATGAAGACCCGTCGACGAAACCGGTTCAGATCGCCGTCGAGTCGCAGCGGCTGCAGGACGGTGGCCAACGGGTGCGCGGTCGCGCGGTCGTCGAAGAACGGCATCGGTGGGACGCCGAAACCGGTGGCGTCGACGCCGACATACCACTGACGTTCCTCCTCGTTGACCAGATCCCAGCAGGACTCACCGTCGTGGGGGACCACCGCGTCGACGAACACCAGGGATGCCACCCGGTGCGGGATGCGGTCGGCGACGCCGGTGATCACCATCCCGCCGTAGCTGTGCCCGACCAGGACGAGTTCGTCATCGCCGTCGGCACCGGCGTCGATGGCCGCGATCACGTCGAGGATGTGGGTGTCCAGGTTGACCCCGCTCGGCAACAGGTGGGCTCGTTCGGCGACACCGGTGAGCGTCACCGCCAGCACGCGGTGGCCCGCGGCACGCAGTGCCGCGGCCAGATCGTCGAAACACCAGGCGCCGTGGCACATCCCGGGAATCAACACATAGGTGGACATCAGTGGTTGCTCCTTGCCGTGTCGTGGCGGTATTTGGCGGTGATGCGGCGCAGATCGGCCGAGGTGTGGCCGAGCGCGCGATGCATATCGCGGTTGGCGACGATCACCTCGGCGGTCTCATGGCGTCGCTGCTCGGCGTAGCGGCGCAGCCCGGGGATCCCGTGCACGGCATACGCGTCGGCCAGCACCCTGGCGTCGACGATCGACTGAGATCCGCCGTTGGCGCCCACCGGATACATCGGGTGGGCCGCGTCGCCGAGCAGGGTCACCCGATCGGTTCCCCAGTGCGGCAGCGGTTCCCGGTCGACCATGGGGTACCGGTAAATCTGTTCGGTCGCCTCGACCAACGCCACCGGGTTCAGCCGGTCCAGCCGCCATTCCGCGATATGCCTGCGCACCTGTGCGGCGTCGGCCGCCGAGTTCCACTGTGCGTCAACGTCGAGCACGCCCGCAGATCCGATAGGGACCTGCAGAACCCAGTTCACCAACCGCTCGCCGATCGGGTAGGCCACCAGTTCGATTCCGCCATCACCCTTGACGATCACCATGGTCTGCCCATCGAGGAATGCCGGGGTGTCGGCGACCCCGCGAAACATCGTGATACCCGACCACATCAGCGGGTCGGCCCCGGGGTGAAGGGTGCGGCGTACCGCCGAGTTGATTCCGTCCGCGCCGATCAGCGCTGCGCCGCAGATCTTTCCGGCCGTGGTGTGCACCTGGACGCCGTCGGCGCTCTGGGCGAATCCGGTGACACCGACTCCGGGTCGGACCGCGTCATCGCCGATGCGCTCGGTGACGGTATCGAGCAGCAGCATCTGCAACGTGCCGCGATGTACCGACAGCTGCGGGTGGCTGTCGCCGGCGGCCAGCCCGCGCGGTTCGCGGAACAGGAGAGCGCCGGAGGAGGCGTAGAACTCGATCGAATGCGGTGCGATCGCGATATCGCGTACGGCGGTGGACAGTCCGAGTTCGTCCAATTCCCGGACCGCGTGAGGCAGCAGGTTGATCCCCACGCCGAGGGGGCGCAACGTGCTCACGCGTTCGAGGTTGACGGTGCGGACACCGCGTGCGTGCAGGGTCAACGCGACGCTCAGGCCGCCGATTCCGGCTCCGGCGATCACGATCTCTTCGTCCATGTCACCACCCTGCGTGAACAGCGTGAATAACTCCAATACATGTTTGTTCTGATATCTATAATCAAAAGTTATGGAGTTGCGGCAGCTGGAGTACTTCGTGGCGGTGGTCGAGGAGCGCAGTTTCACCAGGGCCGCCGAGCGGGAGCGGGTGGCGCAACCGGCGGTGAGCGCGCAGATCCGGCGCCTGGAGCGCCAGGTCGGCCAGACGCTGCTGATCCGCTCTAGCCGGGATGTCCGGCTGACCCAGGCCGGTATCGCGCTCCTCCCGCATGCGCGCGCCGCGCTGGCCGCAGTGCGCTCGGCCCGACGCGCGGTCGACGAGGTCGCCGGCCTGATCCGGGGGGCGGTCGCGATCGGCACGGTGACCCTGCATCCGGTGGATATCGCCGGACTGATCGCGGACTTCCACACGCAGTACCCGGCGGTCGAAATCACCTTGGCGACCGACAATTCCGATGCGTTGTTGGCGAAGCTCGCCGATGGACGGCTCGATCTGGCCATCGTCTCCCTCGGCCTCGACGAGCATCCACCCGGGCTGGATGTCCACACGGTGACCGACGAGGCCGTCGTCGCGGCGGTGGCCGCGGATCATCCGCTGGCCGGCCGGGCGACGTTGCCGGTGGCCGAACTGTCCGGCCACCCGCTGATCTCTCTGCCGGTCGGGACGGGACTACGGACGCGTCTGGACAATGCCTGTGCCGAAGCGGGAATCACCGCGAACGTGGCGTTCGAGGCGAGCAGTCCGCGGGAGCTCGCCGACCTGGGCGCACATGGGCTCGGCGTCGCGATCCTGCCCGAGTCGATGGCCCGCAACCGCTCCGGACTGCATGCGATCGACCTCGACCCGGCGCTGCGGGGACGACTGGTGTGGGCGTGGCGACGTGACATGAGCGGTCCGGCCGCGCGCCTGCTGCGTGATCGGGCGACCGCAGGCCGGGATGGCTCAGGGTAGCGGTGCGGAACTGTCGGAGCGGGTGCCTAGAGTTGGGTGCGTGAGCCCCGCGAAGACCGAGAGCACCGCCAAGAATCCGGCCGGCGACGCGTCGACCGATGGTCAGAAGCCGACCCTGATGCTGTTGGACGGCAACTCGCTGGCCTTCCGTGCTTTCTATGCGCTGCCCGCCGAGAACTTCAAGACCCAGGGCGGTCTGACCACCAATGCGGTCTACGGATTCACCGCGATGCTGATCAACCTGCTCCGCGACGAGCAACCCAGCCATATCGCCGCCGCGTTCGACGTCTCCCGGCAGACCTTCCGCAAGGAGAAGTACCCGGAGTACAAGGAGGGCCGCTCGGCCACTCCCGACGAGTTCCGCGGGCAGATCGACATCACCAAGGAGGTGCTCGGTGCGCTGGGCATCACCGTGCTGGCCGAGCCCGGATTCGAGGCCGACGACATCATCGCCACCTTGGCCACCCAGGCCGAGGACGCCGGGTACCGGGTGCTGGTCGTCACCGGAGACCGGGACTCACTGCAGTTGGTGAGTGACGATGTCACCATCCTGTACCCGGTGAAGGGCGTCAGTGAACTGACCCGGTTCACCCCGGAAGCGGTGGCGGCGAAGTACGGCCTCACTCCCGCGCAGTACCCGGATTTCGCCGCGCTGCGCGGCGATCCGAGTGACAACCTGCCGGGCATCCCGGGGGTGGGGGAGAAGACCGCGACCAAGTGGATCGTCGAGCACGGCTCCCTGCAGGGTCTGGTCGACAACGTGGACAAGGTCAAGGGCAAGGTCGGCGACGCGCTGCGCGCCAACCTGTCCTCGGTGGTGCTCAACCGGGAGCTCACCGAGCTGGTCAAGAACGTGCCACTGCCGCACACCCCGGACACCCTGCGGATGCTGCCCTGGGACCGCGATCAGATCCACCGGCTGTTCGACGACCTGGAGTTCCGGGTGCTGCGCGATCGGCTCTTCGACACGCTGGCCTCGGCGGACCCGGAGGTCGACCAGGGTTTCGACGTGCGGGGCGGGGCGTTGGCGCCCGGCGAGCTGGCGGCCTGGCTGGCCGAGCACAGCCTGGGCAACCGGTTCGGTGTCGCCGTGGTCGGTACGCACCTGGCCTTCGACAGTGATGCCACCGCGCTGGCGATCGTCGCCAACGACGGTGACGGGCGCTATATCGACACCGCGACGATCCATCCCGATGACGAAGCCGCCCTGGCGGCCTGGCTGGCCGACCCGGGCCCGCCGAAGGCGCTGCACGAGGCCAAGCTCGCCATGCACGACCTGGAGGGTCGCGGCTGGAAGCTGGCCGGCGTCACCTCCGATACCGCGCTGGCCGCCTACCTGGTGCGGCCGGGCCAGCGCAGCTTCGCACTCGATGACCTGTCGCTGCGCTATCTCAAGCGCGAGCTGCGCGCCGAAAACCCCGAGCAACAACAGCTTTCGCTGCTCGATGACAACGAGGGCGTGGACGAGCAGGCCGTGCAGGCAGTGCTGCTGCGGGCGGCAGCGGTGATGGACCTGGCCGATGCGCTCGACGAAGAGCTGGCCCGGATCGACTCTTCCTCGCTGCTGGAACGCATGGAGCTGCCGGTGCAGCGGGTGCTCGCCGAACTGGAGAGCACCGGGATCGCGGTCGACGTGGACTTCCTGCGCGGGCTGCAGAACGAGTTCGGCGACTACATCCGCGACGCGGCCGAGGCTGCCTACGCGGTGATCGGCAAGCAGATCAACCTCGGGTCGCCCAAGCAGCTGCAGGTCGTGCTGTTCGACGAGCTCGAGATGCCCAAGACGAAGAAGACCAAGACCGGCTACACCACCGATGCCGATGCGCTGCAGGGGCTTTTCGACAAGACCGGGCATCCGTTCCTGCAGCACCTGCTGGCCCATCGGGATGCCACCCGGCTCAAGGTCACCGTCGACGGACTGTTGGCATCGACGGCCGCAGACGGCCGAATTCACACCACGTTCAACCAGACCATCGCGGCCACCGGCCGGCTCTCGTCGACCGAGCCGAACCTGCAGAACATCCCGATCCGCACCGAGGCCGGCCGTCGGATCCGCGACGGGTTTGTCGTGGGCGAGGGTTACACCGAACTGATGACGGCCGATTACAGCCAGATCGAGATGCGCATCATGGCGCATCTGTCGCGGGACGAGGGCCTGATCGAGGCGTTCAACACCGGTGAGGATCTGCACTCGTTCGTCGCGTCACGGGCCTTCGACGTGCCGATCGATGAGGTCACCCCGGAGCTGCGCCGCCGGGTCAAGGCGATGTCCTACGGCCTGGCCTACGGGCTGAGCGCCTACGGTCTCTCGGCGCAGCTGAAGATCAGCACCGAAGAGGCCAAAGAACAGATGGACCAGTACTTCGACCGGTTCGGCGGCATCCGCGACTACCTGCGTGATGTGGTCGACCAGGCCCGCAAGGACGGTTACACCTCCACGGTGCTGGGCCGCCGCCGCTACCTGCCCGAACTGGACAGCAGCAACCGCAATGTCCGGGAGGCGGCCGAGCGGGCCGCGCTCAACGCCCCGATCCAGGGCAGCGCCGCCGACATCATCAAGGTGGCCATGATCAACGTCGACCAGGCCATCAAATCGGCCGGGCTGACATCCCGGATGCTGCTGCAGGTGCACGACGAGCTGCTGTTCGAGGTCTCAGAAGGGGAACGGGGGGAGCTCGAGAAGCTGGTGCGCGAACACATGGGCAACGCCTACCCGCTCGACGTGCCGCTGGAGGTTTCGGTCGGCTTCGGACGCAGCTGGGACGCCGCGGCGCACTAGCGCCGCGTCAGGGCGGCCCCGTGCCGATGAACTCCGACAGCGATCAGCAGATCCGCTTCCTGGCCCGGCTGGGTGCGGCCATGTGCGCTGCGAACTACCCGGTGACGCTGGTGCGCCAGACGCTCGACCGCACCGCGGCCCGGTTCGGGGTGCGCAACGACGGCATCGCGCTGCCCAATCACGTCCAGGTGGTCGGACCGGACGGCTCCGGCGGCACGGCGGTGCACGGTGCCCGGGTGGACGCCGACCTGCGGTTCGACCAGATCTTTCCGCTGGCCCGCCTGGTCTCGGATGCCCTGGCCGGCCGGGTGTCCGCCGAACAGGGTGAAAGTCGACTGGACGCCATCGGCGCGGCCGCCCGGCGTTATCCCTCCTGGGTGACCGTCATCGGCTACGGGATCCAGAGCGCTGGGTTGTCCCTGGTGCTGGAACCCACATTTCTCAACGTGCTGGCCGCGCTGGCGCTTGGTGCCATGGTCGGCGGTCTGCTGGTCGCCGGTCAGCGCGTCCCGATACTGGCCCAGTTGGTGCCCGCGATCAGTGCCTTCGCCGTCGCCTCGATCTGCATCGTGGCCGCACTGCGGCTGGACCTCGATCATGTCGGGCTGCGTGCATTGATACCGCCGCTGGCGGTGTTCCTGCCGGGCGCGGCGATCACACTCGCGGTCATCGAGCTGACCTCGCGTGATGTCATCGCCGGCACGAGCAGATTGATCGCCGGCTTCGTGCAGATCATCCAGCTGGCGTTCGGGATCCTCATCGCCACCCAGTTGCTCGGCATGCGCGAGGACCAGCTGAGCTCGGAGGCGGTCAACCACATCGGCCCGTGGGCCCCGTGGCTCGGCGTCGCCGTCTACAGCCTGGGCGTGCTGTTGTTCCTGGCACCACCGGTGTCGTTCCTGCCCTGGTTGCTGCTCATCACCTACACCGCCTTCACCGCGCAGTACGCCGGCGACCTGCTGCTCGGCAGCTACGCCAGCGGCTTTTGCGGCGGTCTGGCGCTGACGCTGGTGGCGCTGGCGGTGTCGCGACGGCGCGGCGCGCCGCCCGCGATCACCATGATCCTGCCGGGGTTCTGGTTGTTGGTTCCGGGCTCGATGGGGCTGATCGGTGTCACCGAGCTGTTCGGCGCCGACGGGGATTCTGCGCTACCGGCCACGTTGATATCGATGATCTCGGTGGCCTTCGGTCTGCAGGCCGGGCTGGTGTGCTGGCAGATCGTCCGGCGGGGCCGCCGCGCCGGCCTGCGTCAGGGACCGGGTATCCGGTAGGCGGCCAGGTACTGCAGTTCCGGTGTGGCGGCCCGCGCCGCGTGCACCCGATGGGCTTCCTCGGTGAGCATCGCCTGCACCCGGGCGTCGCCGAACCCGCGGTCGATGCGGTCCCGCACGAACGCGAGCTCCACGACCTGGGAGGCGAAACCCTTCACCGCCTTGCCCGCGGCCTTGCCGCGATATCGGGTGACCTCGGCGACGGCCAGCTTGCGGGTCCGGATGGACCGCAGCCAGCTGGCCTCGTTCGCGGTCACCAGGCCGGCGGCCACCATGTTCGGCAGCTTGGCGGCCACCACCTGCTGCTCGCGGTGCCTGCTCTTGACCGCCAGCCAGATCGCCAGCACGAACACCGGCATCATCCAGAACACGTACACCAGGAAGTACGCCTCGATGCTGATCACCGACGACCCGTTCCACATCGCGTGCAGCACCACCGCGCCGACGTAGCCGGCCATGATGCAGCCCAGCTTGGCCAGCGGGTTGCGCCGGTGCAGCGCGAAGTACACCCCGACGGCCAGCGCCGAGACGAACAGCGAATGGGCGAACGGCGCCATGATCAGCCGCAGCGCGGCGGTCACCAGCGAGCCGGCCAACGACTCGCTGTTGGCGATGTAGAGGATGTCCTCGAACCACGCGAAACCCGCTCCGACCAGGCCGGCGTACACCAGGCAGTCGGTCAGCGAGTTCAGCTCGTGGCGGCGCCGGCCGGTCATCATGATCAGCAGGAACAGGCCTTTGGCGGCTTCCTCGATGATCGGTGCGCGCAATGCGGTCGACTCGAAACCCTCCGGCAGACCCGGGGTCGGGATGAACACGGCATCGGCCCACAGCTCAAGGACCAGCGACAGGATGATGGCCACCGAGGCGCCCCACAGAAAGGCCAGGATCAGCAGCCGCGGGGGTTCGGGCTCCCAGCGGTCCAGCCACAGATAACACAGCACCACCAGGGTGATCGCGATGCTGGACAGCACGAAACCGATGGCGGTGCCCACCGGGTTTGTCGCGGTGAGCAGGATCATCAGCAGCCCGACGATGACGCTCAGGCCGATGATCACCGCCAGTGGGGCGCCGACCTTGCGAACGGTCGGCGGCCAGATCGGTAGGTGCGAAGGTGGCGTCAGCGCGGGCACGTGAGGAGACTAACCACCGCCGGCCGCGGGGGTCGGGTTTGTCCAGCGTGTACCACCTCTAGTACCCTCGAACAGTACCTGTGCGTTCCGTCATGTCTCGGACCCCGCGGGAACACCGCATCATCGAAAGAGCCTGGTGTCGAATCTGCCGCCCGGCCCGCGCGATTGTGCAGCACGACCACAAAGCAGAAACTCATTGTCCCTACGATTGAACCTGTCCGGAGCAAGCCACCACATGCCAAGTCCCTCCGTCACTTCCCCGCAGGTAGCCGTCAACGACATCGGCTCCGCGGAAGACTTCCTCGCCGCTATCGACAAGACCATCAAGTACTTCAACGATGGCGACATCGTCGAAGGGACCATCGTCAAGGTGGACCGCGACGAGGTCCTGCTCGATATCGGCTACAAGACCGAAGGTGTCATCCCTTCCCGCGAACTGTCCATCAAGCACGATGTCGACCCCAATGAGGTCGTTTCCGTGGGCGATGAGGTCGAAGCCCTGGTCCTCACCAAGGAGGACAAGGAAGGCCGCCTGATCCTGTCCAAGAAGCGGGCTCAGTACGAGCGCGCCTGGGGCACCATCGAGGAGCTCAAGGAGAAGGACGAGGCCGTCAAGGGCACCGTCATCGAGGTCGTCAAGGGCGGCCTGATCCTCGACATCGGCCTGCGCGGCTTCCTGCCCGCATCGCTGGTCGAGATGCGTCGCGTCCGCGATCTGCAGCCGTACATCGGCAAGGAGATCGAGGCCAAGATCATCGAGCTCGACAAGAACCGCAACAACGTGGTTCTGAGCCGTCGCGCCTGGCTGGAGCAGACCCAGTCCGAGGTGCGCAGCGAGTTCCTCAACCAGCTCACCAAGGGCGCCATCCGCAAGGGTGTCGTGTCCTCGATCGTCAACTTCGGCGCCTTCGTCGATCTCGGCGGCGTCGACGGCCTGGTGCACGTCTCCGAGCTGTCCTGGAAGCACATCGACCACCCGTCCGAGGTCGTCACCGTGGGCGACGAGGTCACCGTCGAGGTGCTCGACGTCGACATGGACCGCGAGCGGGTTTCGCTGTCGCTCAAGGCGACTCAGGAAGACCCGTGGCGCCACTTCGCCCGCACCCACGCCATCGGCCAGATCGTGCCGGGCAAGGTCACCAAGCTGGTGCCCTTCGGTGCGTTCGTCCGCGTCGAAGAGGGCATCGAGGGCCTGGTGCACATCTCGGAGCTCTCCGAGCGCCACGTCGAGGTCCCGGACCAGGTGGTCCAGGTCGGCGACGACGCCATGGTCAAGGTCATCGACATCGACCTGGAGCGTCGCCGGATCTCGCTGAGCCTCAAGCAGGCCAACGAGGACTACACCGAGGAATTCGACCCCTCGAAGTACGGCATGGCCGACAGCTACGACGATGCGGGGAACTACATCTTCCCCGAGGGCTTCGATGCCGACACCAACGAGTGGCTCGAGGGCTTCGACAAGCAGCGCACCGAATGGGAGGCCCGGTACGCCGAGGCCGAGCGTCGGCACAAGATGCACACCGCGCAGATGGAGAAGTTCGCCGCTGCCGAGGCCGAAGAGGCTGCCCGCCCGTCGTCCTCCAGCAGCTCGTCGCGTTCCGAGGGTGAGTCGGCCGGCGGTTCGCTGGCCAGCGACGCCCAGCTGGCCGCTCTGCGGGAGAAGCTCGCAGGCAACGCCTAGCAGTTCTGAAGTACGAACGCCCCGGCCCCTTGGGTCGGGGCGTTCGTCGTCTCCGGGCTTCGTGGCGAGCAGACGAAGAACTGCTCAAATCGCCCAGATTTCGGCACTTTTGCGTCTGCTCGCGGGGCCCTGACAGACTGTCGGGCGTGCTTCGTATCGGACTGACCGGCGGTATCGGCGCCGGCAAATCGACGGTGTCCTCGACCTTCAGCGAGCTGGGCGCGATCATCGTCGACGGTGACGTCATCGCCCGCGAGGTCGTCGAACCCGGCACCGAAGGGCTGGCCGCCCTTGTCGATGCGTTCGGCCACGACATCCTGCACGCCGACGGTCCCGATGCCGGCGCCCTGAACCGTCCCGCACTGGCCGCCGTCGCGTTCAGCGACGAGAACAAGCGCAAGACACTCAACGGCATCGTCCATCCGTTGGTGGCACACCGCCGTTCGGAGCTGATCGCCGCCGCCTCCGAGGACGCCGTGATCGTCGAGGACATCCCGCTGCTCGTGGAGTCGCAGATGGCGCCGCTGTTCCCGCTGGTCATCATCGTCAACGCCGATGTCGAACTGCGAGTCGCCCGGCTCATCGAGTATCGCGGCTTCTCCGAGGCCGACGCCCGGGCCCGCATCGCCGCGCAGGCGACCGAAGACCAGCGCCGCAAGGTGGCCGATATCTGGCTGGACAACTCCGGTTCACCGGGTGCGCTCGTCGAGCAGGCCCGCGGCCTGTGGCATGAGCGCATCCTGCCGTTCGCGCACAATCTGGAGGCGGGTCGTCCCGCCCGGCGCGATGCCGCGGTCGTACCCTACGACGCGAGCTGGCCGGATCAGGCGCAGCGGATCCTCGCCCGGCTGAACACGGCCTGCGGGCATCGCGCGACCCGTATCGATCACATCGGGTCGACCGCTGTCCCCGGGATGGATGCCAAGGACGTCATCGACATCCAGGTGACGGTCCCGTCGTTGGAGGTCGCCGACGAACTGGCCGACGCGCTGCGCACGGCCGGCTATCCCAGGGTGGACGTCCTCGACGCGGACACCGCGCACAGTGACGATCCCTCGTTGTGGCGCAAGCGGTTTCACGCCTCGGCCGACCCCGGACGGGCGACCAATGTGCACCTGCGGGTGCAGGGGTGGCCCAACCAGCAGTTCGCGCTGTTGTTCGTCGACTGGCTGCGGGCCAACCCCGGTGTGCGCCAGGACTACCTGGCCGCCAAGCGGCGTGCGCTGACGGCGCCGGACTACGCCGTGGCCAAGGAGCCGTGGTTCCTCGACGCCTACCGCCGCGCCGCCGAGTGGGCGAAGACCACCGGCTGGAGCAGCTGAGCTGTCAGGCCGGCGGCGGAGGCGCGGGCTGTCCTGGGTAGCCGGGCAGCGCCGGCACACCGGCGGCCGCGGCACCGGCGGCCGGATCGTTCAGCGGCGCACCACACTGGATCGTGCCGTACAGCGGATCGTCCTTGGGCCGGAAGAGCCGCGGTGCGATGAACTGGTCGGCCTGGGCGACGATCTGATCGTCGACCAGGATCTCGCAGTGCAGGTTGGACCCGTACGGCCATTCGATGGACAGCTCAAGGCCCGCCAGTTTCGGGTCGGTCATCACGGTGTTGACCTCGAACGTCTGGCCCGGCAGCAGAGTCGGCTGCTCGCTGTTGACGTTCTGATCATCGGCCTTGTAGGCCACGGTCGCGCCGCGTGAGGTGCCGTCGGCCCGCGCGCGGTAGGTGATGTTGTGCAGCAGCGGCGCCGGGGCGGAGTCGGTGGCCGCCGGCTGGGGCTGTTCGGCGTCGGGCTCGGCAACCGCCGAAGCCGGGAGGAGCTGTCCTGCCAGCAGTAGCCCCGCTGCCGTGGCAGCCAGCACCGCTGCGTGCCTGCGAACACTCATGACGGTGACTTTACGCCCGCCACGTCAGCACCACACCGTGCCCGGCCAGCCAGCGGTCCAGGTCATAGCCGTTGCGGGCCAATCCGTCGACGGTCGCCGTGGCGACGGTGATCGCGCGCTCCGCGACCGTCGGGGCCACCAGCTGCTCACACACCGCGGCGATCAGCTCGTCGGTGTCGGTGAGGAGCACCTCGCGGCCGGTACGCACGATCAGGTCGAGATAGTGGTCTTCGGCCGACCACCCGTCCACGCCGGCGGTGTAGTCCCCGATATCGAGGTAGAAGTCCTGGTCGCGTTCGTGGCCCGGGTTGAAGTGGAAGATGGTGGCGCGAAGGTTCAGCGCCGGCAGCAGCCACGACTCCAGGTAGTGGAACTGGTCCCGCCCGGGGGCGGGCCGGGCCATGTAGAGGCCCCAGGGGCGCACGTCGAACACGTCGACATCGCGCACGATGCCCTTCGGGTCGGTATTGGTGCCGGCGCGCAGGTCGAAGTATTCGCGTTTGGGCGGGTGCATATCAGCGCCCTCGACGCAGATTGCGCAGGTCGAGCACGAGCGGCCCACGTCCGGGCGGCCGGGTGACGATGCGCAGCACAGCCCCGATGACGATCGCCAGCCCGCAGCCGGTCCACAACAGGTCGGCGGCCTCCAGCCAGCTGCACTGGCGCGACGGGCCGAGACCGCCGTCGCCGCAGGTAGAGCCCAGCCGAGCCGCGATCTCACCGGGACCCGGCCACACCAGCAGAACCGCGCAGACCACGCCCACCACCAGCAGAATCAGGCCGAGGAGTCGCAGGGTGATGCGCGCGGGTTCGGACACCGCGTCACGGTAGCGCGGCCCGGGTGGTCGCGGGGAATGAACTTGTCGGTACCCGCGCTTAATCTGGAGATATGGCTTTTGCTACCGAACATCCTGTGCTGGCGCAGTCGGAATACCGGCCTGCCGCCGACGCCGTCGACGGCATCGTGCGCTCGGGTGGCAAGTTCGAGGTGGTCAGCGAGTACCAACCGGCGGGTGACCAGCCTGCGGCCATCGACGATCTGGAACGTCGGGTCCGCGCCGGCGAGCGTGACATCGTGTTGCTCGGCGCCACCGGCACCGGCAAATCGGCGACGACGGCCTGGCTGATCGAGCGGTTGCAGCGGCCGACACTGGTCATGGCGCCCAACAAGACCTTGGCCGCCCAGCTGGCCAACGAGTTGCGGGAAATGTTGCCGCACAATGCCGTCGAATACTTCGTTTCGTATTACGACTACTACCAACCCGAGGCGTACATCGCTCAGACGGACACCTATATCGAGAAGGACAGCTCGATCAACGACGATGTCGAGCGGCTGCGGCACTCGGCGACCTCGAGCCTGCTGTCGCGGCGCGATGTCGTGGTGGTGGCCTCGGTGTCGTGCATCTACGGTTTGGGCACCCCGCAGTCCTACCTGGATCGCTCGGTCGAGCTGAAGGTCGGCGATGATGTGCCCCGCGATGGCCTGCTGCGGCTGCTGGTCGATGTCCAGTACGACCGTAACGACATCTCGTTCACCCGTGGATCATTCCGGGTGCGTGGGGACACCGTCGAGATCATTCCCGCGTACGAAGAGTTGGCCATTCGCATCGAGTTCTTCGGTGACGAGGTGGAGGCGCTGTACTACCTGCACCCGCTGACCGGTGACGTGGTTCGCAAGGTCGATTCGGTGCGGATCTTCCCGGCCACCCACTATGTCGCGGGGCCGGACCGGATGGCCGTGGCGATCTCCAGCATCGAGGCCGAGCTCGAAGAGCGGCTGGCCGAGCTGGAAGGCCAGGGCAAGCTGCTGGAGGCGCAGCGGCTGCGGATGCGGACCAACTACGACCTGGAGATGATGAAGCAGGTCGGGTTCTGTTCGGGTATCGAGAACTACTCGCGGCATATCGATGGCCGCGGTGCGGGCACGGCCCCCGCCACCCTCATCGATTACTTCCCCGAGGACTTCCTGCTCGTCATCGACGAGTCCCATGTCACGGTGCCGCAGATCGGTGGCATGTACGAGGGCGACATGTCGCGCAAGCGCAACCTCGTCGATTTCGGGTTCCGGTTGCCGTCGGCGGTCGACAACCGGCCGCTGACCTGGGAGGAGTTCGCCCAGCGGATCGGCCAGACGGTGTATCTGTCGGCCACGCCCGGCAATTACGAGATGGCCCAGGCGGGCGGTGAGTTCGTCGAGCAGGTCATCCGCCCGACCGGGCTGGTCGACCCGCAGGTGCATGTCAAACCGACCAAGGGCCAGATCGACGATCTGATCGGCGAGATCCGGTTGCGTACCGAACGTGACGAGCGCGTGCTGGTCACGACGCTGACGAAGAAGATGGCCGAAGACCTCACCGACTACTTGTTGGAGATGGGTATCCGGGTGCGGTATCTGCACTCCGAGGTCGACACCCTGCGTCGTGTGGAGCTCCTGCGGCAGTTGCGGCTCGGCGAGTACGACGTGCTGGTCGGTATCAACCTGCTTCGTGAGGGCTTGGACCTGCCCGAGGTGTCGCTGGTGGCAATCCTCGACGCCGACAAGGAGGGCTTCCTGCGGTCGCCGCGCAGCCTAATCCAGACCATCGGCCGCGCCGCGCGCAACGTGTCCGGTGAGGTACACATGTACGCCGACAAGATCACCGACTCGATGAAAGAGGCGATCGACGAGACCGAGCGCCGCCGGGCCAAGCAGATCGCCTACAACGAGGCCCACGGCATCGACCCGCAGCCGTTGCGCAAGAAGATCGCCGACATCCTCGACCAGGTGTACCGCGAGGCCGACGATACCGAGAACGTCGAGGTGGGCGGGTCGGGCCGCAACTCCTCGCGTGGCAGGCGTGCGCAGGGTGAGCCCGGGCGCGCCGTCAGCGCCGGCATCGTGGAGGGGCGTGACACGGCGAACATGCCGCGTGCCGAGCTCGCCGATCTGATCAAGGATCTGACCGAGCAGATGATGACCGCTGCGCGCGATCTGCAGTTCGAGCTGGCAGCGCGCATCCGCGACGAGATCCAGGACCTGAAGAAGGAGCTGCGCGGCATGGATGCCGCCGGCTTGAAGTAGGGGAGTGGCGACCGTCGCGCGATGCCGACTTGAGCTCAACCGCGGTTGAGCTTCTAAGTTGGCGTGGTGACCGACACCCGTATCTCGAGCAGCAGCAGCTGGCGTGCGCTGCTCGGCCCGAAACACCTTGGCGTATCGACGGTTCTGGCCGGCGGGGTGGCACTGTATGCCACCAACGAGTTCCTGACCATCAGCCTGATGCCCAGCGCCGTCGCCGAGATCGGCGGGCAGCGCTTCTATGCGTGGGTCATGACGGTCTACCTGGTCGCTTCGGTTGCCGCCGCGACGACCGTCAGCGCGGTGCTGGCGCGGTTTGGCCCGCGGTCGGCGTATCTCGGCGCGTTGACGGTCTTCGGGTTGGCCGGTATCGCCTGTGCGTTGGCGCCGACGATGGAATTGCTGTTGGTGGGCCGCACCGTCCAGGGCGGGGCCGGCGGACTACTGGCGGGGCTGGGCTACGCGGTGATCAACACCGCGTTACCGCAGGCGCTGTGGACGCGGGCATCGGCGCTGGTATCGGCGATGTGGGGTGTAGGGACGCTACTGGGGCCGGCGGCCGGCGGGATGTTCGCCCAGTTCGCCTCGTGGCGTTGGGCTTTCGGCGCCCTGGTGATACTGACCGCGGTGATCGCGGCGCTGGTCCCGATATCGCTGCCCCGACGCACCCGCGGTGATCGGGCCGCGGCAAGCAGGGTTCCGATCTGGTCGCTGGTTCTCTTGGGCGCCGCGGCCCTGCTGGTCAGCGTGGCAGGTCTGGCGTCCGACCTGCTCGTGACCGGTCTGATCCTCGCGCTCAGCGGGGCGCTGATCGGTGCGTTCATCGTGGTTGATCGCCGGGCAGCGCTGGCGACGGGCAACCCGGCGATGGGTTACTCGGTTCTGCCGCGCACGGCTTTCCGGCGCGGGCCGCTGAAGTGGATGTATCTCACGCTGGGTCTGCTGATGGCCTCGACGATGGTGGACATGTATGTGCCGTTGTTCGGCCAGCGGCTCGCACACCTGGCACCGTTGGCGGCCGGCTTTCTGGGCGTGGCATTGGCCGTGGGCTGGACCGTCAGCGAGATCCTGAGCGCTTCGGCCGATCGTCGCGCGGTCGTGGGCCGGATCGTGGTCGCCTCGCCCGTGGTGATGGTCGTCGGTCTGGTGGGCTCGGCGGTGATGGTCGAGCAGTCGATGGCGGGTTGGTCGGTCGGGTTATGGGTGGCGGCGTTGGTGATTACCGGAACGGGGATCGGGATGGCCTGGCCGCATCTGTCGGCGTGGGCCATGGGCGGTGTCGACGATCCGGCGGAGGGGCCCGTCGCGGCCGCGGCCATCAACACCGTCCAGTTGATCTGCGGTGCGTTCGGGGCCGGGCTGGCGGGCGTCGTCGTCAACCACTCCGCGACCGACGATGTGCACGCAGCCCGGGTGCTGTTCATCGTGTTCGCGGCGCTGGCATGTGTGGCCGTCGTCGCGGCTTGGCGCGCCACCCGACTGGACCGACACATCCGCGATTGAGGCGGCATCTCATATGTCAAGACAGGTGTCGAGAAGTGACACCGTGTCCGGTATCGGCACTCGTTGTCCACACCCGGGGGTGGACTTTGCCCGCACCGTACGCACGGCGGTGGCGGACTTAGCTGGAGAGTGAGTGATGGTACGGCTGAGTTCTGCTGTGGCGGCGGTCAACCGTTGATGTTCCTGGGAAGCCTGCTCCCAGCTGGACCATTGCGTCTGCTGTGACCCTCGGCGGCGTAGGCGTCGCAGTGGGGCTGATTTGTGTGACATTTGCCAGAATCGGCGCCCGCGGAGAAAACTATGAAAATTACCGACCTGAAAATTATTTGCTGACGGATGGTCCAGTTATGTACCACTGAGTAATCCTCACATTACTTTTGAGTAAGTTGCGCGAAAGGCGGTCCGGTCGGCTAATTTCCCTGCATTGTCGATCCCTGCAGGTTCGACGCCATTACTGGAGAGCTGGGTGGTCACATGTGGGGTCGCGGTGTTCGACTGGTACGCACTTTTACCAACCGAATCGTTATTGGCATCGCAACGGTTGCCTTGGTTGCGGCCACCGTTAGTCAATTTGCTATCCCCGCCACCCATCGCGTGGTTGCTCATGAGGTCGTCAACGTCGCTGCGATCGTCGAGTCTCCGTCGACCGTCGGCATGGCCGACTCGAACATCTACTTCACCGACAGCCTCGAGCAGGTGATCGAGCATCTCGATCTGATCGAGTCGCTCGGGGTGAAGAACGTCCGGCTGCTGGTGCCGTGGATCTTCGTCCAACCCACCGACCCCATGGGTGCTCCGGTCGACTGGGAGGCCGACCTGGACTGGGCCAAGCTCGATCAGATCGTCTACGAGGCGGACCGTCGGGGAATGGGCATCCTCGGTGTCCTGCAATGGTCGCCCGACTGGGCGACCGACGGTCCGACCGGCAGCGGGCATCCGTCCGATGTGCAGGACTTCGCCGACTTCGCGGCCGCCGTCGCCGATCGGTACCGCGACAAGATCACCGCCTACGAGGTGTGGAACGAACCGAACTCATCGTTCTTCTGGAACCCCATCGACCCGGTCGAGTACACCCGACTCTTGCAGGCGACCTACACCTCGCTCAAGTCGGTCAGTCCGGATATCACCGTGGTCGGCGCCGTCGTCAGCGCCACTCTCACCTGGGGCGATGCCACGATGAACGCCGTCGACTTCGTGGAGGCGATGTATGCCGCCGGCGCCGACGGGTTCTTCGATGCGATCTCGATTCACCCCTACAACTTCGATACCAAATTCTCCGAGCAGGGCGAGCTGGACTGGCGCGAACTGATGCCGCTGTTCCAGATCCAGAAGATCCGCGAGTTGATGGATCAGCATCAGCAACCGGGCGAGGAACAACTCAAGATCTGGATCAGTGAATACGGTCTGCCGACCAGCGTGGTCACCCCGGAAAAGCAGCTGGCGTTCATCACCGATCTGCTGAATGCATGGCAGTCGTTCTCCGGCGGCGGTCCCATCTTCATGTACACGACCAAAGACGATATGAATGCCATTGGCGACGAACGCTTCTTCGGCTTGTTCGACGAATACGGCAACTTCAAGGGCAGCCCCGAGGCGCTGCGCGACTTCCAGCGGCTGATCGATTGCCTGGACGGATGCTCGCCGGGTAATCCGGGCAACCCGTCGAATCCGTTGGGCTCGCTGCTGGAACTCATCCAGCACGTGGTGACCCAGGTGTTGAGCTTCGTGCCGAATCTGGTGGCCGGGGTGGTCTCGGCGGTCACCAACCTGCTCGGGTCGATCCTCGGCGGGCTTACCGGTGCGAGCACGACGACCGAACCGGTCGGTGTGGGCGCGGGCATGCGTGCCATGGCGGACCAACAAGCCGGAACGGACGCACCGGCAGAGGTCGACGCACCGGAGGCGCTCGACGCCCCACGGTCGCTCGGCGCCGCGGCCACCGAACCGCTGGGCGAGGCGGTGTCGGCGGAACCGCCCGTCGCAGTGGAGGAAACCGTTGGTGGGGTGGGTGTCGAACCGGCGACCGATCCGTTGTCGGCGGATCCCGTTGTCGGCGAACCTGTTCTGGAAGAGCCCATCGTCGAAGCCGTTGTCGAACCCGTTGTCGAAGCGCCTGTCCAGGAAGTCCCGGAAGTGGACGTGCCTGTGGTGGACGAGCCTGTTGTCGACGAGCCCGTGGTGGACGAGCCGGTGGTGGAGGAGCCTGTCATCGACGAGCCGGTGGTGGAGGAGCCCGTCGTCGAAACCCCGGCGCTGGAACCGGTTCTCGAACCGGCCAATGATCCGTCGGCGTCCACCGACACCGAGGAGACCACCCCGACGCGCGCGGAGTCCGAGCCATCCGAGGCGTCGATCAGGGCGGAGCTCACCAGGCCCTCGAGTCGGTCGTCGGCAGACGACAGCTCAGCGGGCAAAACCGACCGCCCGGCGGTGGGTCGGGAGCCGAGTCGCACCGAGGCCAGCGCCGTCGAACCGGGGATGCGGTCCACGGAACGCCCGGTGGGTCGGGAGAACGACGGTGCGACAGGGGTGACCGGAGATCGAGGAAGTAGCGATCACGGCGAGCGCAACTCTGTGACCTCGTCGCCGTCGGTGGCAGATTGAGCGGTGCTGCGGGTGTGGCTGAGTGGCTAGGCACCGGCCTGCAAAGCCGTTTACACGGGTTCGAATCCCGTCACTCGCTCGTAGCCGTATCGACGGCGGTTGGTCCCTGGCCGCCGGCGGATCAGATCCGCCGGCGGACACCGAGTTCGTCCAGGAGCACTCGAACGCGGCGTTCGATATCGTCGCGGATGGGACGGACCGCGTCTATGTCCTGGCCGGCCGGATCGGCGAGTTCCCAGTTCTCGTAACGCTTGCCGGGAATGTAGGGGCATTCGTCACCGCAGCCCATGGAGACCACGACATCCACCCTTTCGACGATGTCGTGGGTCCACCGCTGCGGCTGCTCGCCGGAGATGTCGATGTGCTTTTCGGCCATCGCGGCCACGGCGGCAGGATTGAGTGCGGCGGCCGGTTCTGATCCACCCGAGTACACGTCCGCGCGATCGCCGGCGAGGCAGCGGAAGAAACCCATGGCCATCTGGGAGCGCCCGGCATTGTGGGTGCATAGAAACAGGACTGCGGGTCTGGTGTCGCTCATGTGGTCGGTGCTTTCGTCTGGGGCCAGAAGCGCTTGCGCAGGAACAGGGATACGTAGACGAGGGCGACCAGGACCGGTACTTCGATCAGCGGGCCGACCACCCCGGCGAGCGCCTGGCCGGAAGTGGCTCCGTAGGTGGCGATGGCCACGGCGATGGCGAGTTCGAAATTGTTGCCGGACGCGGTGAACGCGAGCGTGGTGGTGCGCTCGTAACCCAGTCCGAGCGCGGCCCCGAGCAGGTATCCGCCGCCCCACATGACGGCGAAATAGATCAGCAGGGGAGCGGCAATGCGCACCACGTCGACTGGTCGGCTGGTGATCTGTTCGCCTTGCAGCGCAAAGAGGATGACGATGGTGAACAGCAAGCCGTAGAGCGCCCACGGCCCGACCTTCGGCAGATATCGGGTTTCGTACCAGGTGCGGCCTTTGGCTTTCTCGCCAAGTCGCCGGGACAGATAGCCCGCCAGGAGCGGGATGCCCAGGAACACCAAGACGGATTGGGCGATCTGCCACGGTGAGGCGTTGATGGACGCGGTGTCCCAGCCCAGCCACCCCGGCAGCACCGACAGGTAGAACCAGCCCAGCACGGCGAACATGACGACCTGGAACAGCGAGTTGAGCGCGACCAGCACGGCCGCGGCTTCCCGATCACCGCAGGCCAGGTCGTTCCAGATGATGACCATGGCGATGCAGCGTGCCAGGCCGACGATGATCAGCCCGGTGCGGTATTCGGGCAGGTCGGGCACCAGCAGCCAGGCCAGTGCGAACATCAGCGCGGGACCGATCAACCAGTTCAGGACAAGGGAACTCAGCAACAGCTTGCGGTCGCCGGTGACGGTGTCCAGCCGGTCATAACGGACCTTCGCCAGCACGGGGTACATCATGATCAGCAGGCCAAGGGCAATGGGGACCGAAATGCCCTGCACCTGAACACTGTTGAGGGCGGTGCTGACGCCGGGAATCAGCCGGCCCAGCAGCAGACCTGCGACCATGGCGGCACCGATCCAGACCGGGAGAGATCGGTCGAGCATCGAGAGTTTCCCGACGACGACCGATTCGCCGCCGGCATCGGTTTTGGATGTCACGCGCTGTCGGCGGTGCAGCAGGTTCCTGCCCCGCTGCCATCGGTGACCGGTGCGCTCGTGCCGGTGCCGAAGGTGTCGGAGTCGGCCAGCACGGTGTAGACCTCCCATTTCTCACCTGCCGGGCCGGTCACCCACACCTTGTCCTGGGTGGCGAAACAGCAGGTGGTGCCGATTTCCTCTTCGGTGAACATGCCTTCGTCGGTGAGGCGGGCGATTTCGGCATGGACGGCCTGGCTGGATTCGACTTCGACGCCGAGGTGGTTGATCGTTCCGCCGTGGCCGGGGTTTTCGATGAGCACGAGTTTCAGCGGAGGTTCGGTGACCGCAAAGTTGGCGTATCCCGGTTTCACCTTGGCCGGGGATGTGTTGAACAGTTTGGAGTAGAACGTGATGGCCTGATCGAGGTCATCGACGTTGAGGGCGAGTTGGGCGCGGGACATGACCGCCTCCTACCTTTGTGGCTTATGTCGAACTGCAGACGCTGCTGATCCTGCCACCTCTTCGATATTTGTCAATAAGGTGTGGCAGGATGGGTTCATGCCGAAAGCGCTGCCGACCATCGACGTATCCACGCCGGTCTGCTGTTCGCCGGTCGCCGCCGGTCCGGTCGATGACGATGCGGCGTTGGAGATTGCGTTGCGCCTCAAAGCGTTGGCCGATCCGGTGCGGGTCAAACTGATGTCGTTGCTGTTCAGCAGCCGCGAGGGTGAAGTGTGCAGTTGCGATCTGGCAGCGGCGGTGGAGCTATCGGAATCGACTGTGAGTCATCACCTGTCACAGTTGCGGCGAGCGGGCTTCGTCGAGTCGCAACGGCGCGGAATGAATGTCTATCACCGCGCCCGCCATGAGTCCTTGATCGCACTGTGTTCGGTGCTCGACCCGAACTGTTGCCGCTAGATCACCGGCAGGCCGCTACCCGGTCCGCGTGCTCATTCCGGCACGGTTTCACCGACCGGTGACGACCACGTCATCCCAGGTCGCGGTGATCTCGGCGGTGTCGACACCGATCGTCTCGCGCAGCACCACGGCCGCATCGCGGCGCAGTGAATCGCCGTCCTGCAGATAGGTGTGTCGTCGCTGCTCGGCGCCGATGCCGATGAGGTGGATGTGAACGGCGGTCAGGACATCGTCCTGCACGCTGAGCTCGACATCTGCGACGGCCGCGGCGACCTCGGCTGCCGGTTCGGCCAGCGCCCAGGTGAGCAGCTTGGCCAACGCGATATGTGTGACGCCGATGCCCTCGCGTGCGGTGCGGATCAGCTTGCCTCGCCGCGGTAACGCCGAAATGCGTTGGGCGATGCCACTTCTCAGTTCAGTCAGAGCCGAACCGGTTTCGGCCCAACGGGTGTCGCTCTCGGCCTCCGGTTCGCGCAGACCGGCAAATCGGCGGGTGGCATCGGCGATCCAGGCCGCCGCCTCGGCGGTGGCTTCGTAATCGTCCCGCGCTGCCGTGCTCATATCGTCTCCAGTGTTGCGCACCGAGGCACCACTGTAAAACCGGCCGGTCGTCCTCATGGTCGGAACTCCTCCAGTGTGGTGGCCAGACGTTTCCGGGTGCGCTGCAACAATCCTCGGACCGAACCCTCGGTCGTGTGCAGCACCGTGGCGATTTCGGCCACCGGCAGGTCATAGACCTCGCGGAGCCACCACGCGGCGCGCGCCGGGTAGGGCAGCTTGGCCAGTTCGCGGTTCAGGGTCGTCAAGAACGCGGCGTGCTCGGCCCGCTGGCCGGGCCCAGGTCGGAAGTCGGGGGTCTCCGGCGCCGAGTCCAGATCGTTCTGTGGTCGCCGGCGGCGCATCGCATCGACGGTCTTGCGAGACGCCAAGGAGTACAGCCACGTTCGGAACGCGGAACGGAATGCGAAGTTGGGCAGCGCCTTCCATGCGGCGATGAAGGTCTCCTGGACGATATCGTCGCAGTCGCCGGACTCCGGATACGTTTGCCTGACGAACTTCAGCAACGCCGGTGCATGCCGGACGACCAACACGTCGAACGCTGCCGAATCACCCCGCTGAGCGCGTCGGGCGAGCGTCTCATCGGACAGCGAGTCGAGCACCTGGCACTAGTTGTCCATTTGGCGCACATTTCAAACCCGCTGTGTTCTACATCTCCCGTGCGTGCGCTTCACGCACTCGGCCCCGACTAACCATGTGAGCCGGACAAAATGTTCCGAGCTGGAGGAACTCGTGAAGGAGACTCAGATGACCACCGCAACACCGTCCCGTGAGGTCAGCTCCGCAGCCAAGGCGGACAGCGCAGGCAAGGAGTTGGAGAAGCTGGCTTCCGACCATGGCGTGACCACCATCGCCGACGTCGTCGTGTCGAAGATCGCCGGCATCGCGACCCGCGAGGTCGACGGCGTCTACGACCTCGGCGGCCAGGCCGCTCGGGTGGTAGGGAAACTGCGCGAGACTTTGCCCGGTACCCAGAACCTCACCCAGGGCGTCAATGTCGAGGTCGGCGAGCGCCAGGCGGCCGTCGATATCGGCATCGTCGCCGAGTACGGGGTGGCCATTCATGATCTCGCCGACGGCATCCGCAACAACGTCATCTCCGCGGTCGAGAACATGACCGGACTCGAGGTGACCGAGGTCAACATCACCGTGCACGACGTGCACTTCGCCGATGACGACAACGGCGAGGAGATCGCGACCGACGCGCAACCCCGCGTCCAGTGAGCGCCGCGAGTGAGCGGGTCGATCGCGTCGTCGCGGCGGTGACCGCCGTCGACGGTGTGGTCGGCCTGCACTCCGGCCCCGGCGTCCCGACCACGTATCTGCCCGGCCGCACGGTCGGCGGGATCCGGTTGGGCCCCCAGGACGGCAAGGTTCACGTCGTCCTTGCGCTTCGGGGGAACCTTCTCGACACCGCCACCCGGGTGCAGCAGGTGGCAAGCGCCGCCGCCGGGGTGCCGGTGCAGGTGGTGGTCGGAGATGTGGCGGCCCCGTGATCAGAGCTGCCGGACGTTAACCCTAGAGGAGAAGACAATGACTGAAAAGTATGTGATACCAGGGCTTTTCGCGGGCCTGCTGGTGGCCATCGCGGCGGTGACCGGCGGGCTGATCGGCTTCCTGCTGGCCCTGGTGCTCGGTGCCGCAGGTGCGGCCATCGGCGCCCACCTCGACGGCACCATCGACCTGACGGCGCTCGGTCGCAGGTCGGGGAGCTGATCATGTCGAGCGAGGCGGTGACGCGTGTGGCGGAGCCGACCACCCGCGGGCGCACGCTGATCGACGACCGGGTGCGCGAACGCGTGATCGAACGTGCCGTACTGGCCACGCCGGGCGTGGTGGCCCACCGGACGATGGTGCCCGGGCGGACTCTGCCCTCGGTCACCATCGCCGATCACACGTCGGGCGTGGATGTCCAGATCGCCGCGGCCTGGCCCGTCGACAGCGCCTCGGTGCTGGCCTCGGCGCGCTCGGCGGTGGTGCGCGAACTGGCCACCACGCTCGGTGAGCACCCGGATCGGGTCGAGGTGACCATCACCCGCGTCGAATCGGAACGGACACCGGCCCAAATCGCCGATGCCTACTCGGATGTTTGCGCCGAGGTCCCGGTACCCGATTCCGTCGGTGCCGCGCCACGCCGCTTCGCTCCGCGCCGGATCGCCGGCGCCACCTACTGCGGCGTGCTCGTCGCAGTTCTGCTGATGGCCCTCGGCGCGGTGGCCCTGCGAGACGCACTGACACCCGATGACCCGTGGATCGCGCCCATGCTCTCGGCACTGGCCGACGCGCACTGGCAGTGGTGGACCTGGCCGGGCGCGGTCGCGGCGGCGCTCATCGGGGTGGTCTTTCTGATCACTGCACTGAAGCCGCGCAAGCGCACCCATGAACCGGTCGATGACCTCGTCTGGGTTCGGCGCGGCCGACAACGGCAATGGATCGATGAACAGGACTTCGGGGACGACGGGGGGAGTGTGCGATGAGCACGGCACTGCGCGTATTCGACCGTGTGCTCACGGCATTGGTGGCTGTGCTGATTCTGACCGGTGCGGCCTGGGTGATCGGTTACGGCGCCGATGTCGCCGTGGCCAGGGACGCCGCGGCGCGCATCGACCCCGCCGCGCTCGGACGCGCGACCGAGTGGCACCTGTGGTCGCCGGCGCTCGGTGCCGGTGGCGTGGTCCTGCTGTTGATCGGTGCGTGGCTGACCCTGTCGCACCTTCGACCGCGTTCGGTGCGGACGGTTTCGACCGCCCACGACGGAGCCGTCGATCTGGCTCGGTTGGCCGATGCGGCGGCGGCAGATCTGGGTAACCACCCCGCGGTGACGTCGGCGAAGGCGGCCACCCGCACCGTATCCGGACGCCCGGTGGTCCGCATCAGCGCCGAGTTCCCGGTGACCACCGACTCGGCCCGGATCCGCCAGCTCGCGCATCGGTGCGCGCACGACCTTCGTCGCGCCGCCGACACCGATCTCGAATTCCAACTGCTGGCCGAAAGGGCAGCGAAATAGGCCGAGACCGCAGAACCCTGCGGGCTCACACACGAAGAGGAGAGAAGAATGGGAATCGCCGACAACGCCAAGAACAAGGCCGAGGATCTCAAGGGCCAGGCCAAGGAGAAGGTCGGTTCGGCCACCGGCAACTCGGATCTGGAATCCGAAGGCCAGGTCGACCAGGCCGTCGCCGCGGTCAAGGATCACCTCACCAATGCCGCCGACAAGGTCAAGGACGGTGTCGAAGCCGTCAAGGACAAGCTCACCGGTAAGTGAGATCGCCTGACAGACAGGTAAATCCAGATACGGGCGGTACCGGGCACGATCCCGGTACCGCCCGTGCTGCGTCCCGGCCGGGTGGTGTCGCGCGCTCTCAGCAAACGAGGCACCCGCGTGGGGCGTGCTGTCGAGCATGGTGTCGGACATCACCGGGGCGGGGGTGCTGCGATACGGCAGATCGGGCTGCTGGCCTGGTCATCTCGGTCACGGAACGGTTTGCGCAGGGCTCGTCGGGGCTACGATTCGACATGACGAACACTGCCGAGGTGTCGCCCGCCGCGGGTCGTGTGGCCAATTGCGCCCGTGCCCGTCCGGCGAGGCGTTAGGGTCTCGGTGGCTAGCTATCGATTTGACATCGAACTTGGAGGGCATGAATGAGCGCCTATCGGACCGTCGTGGTCGGCACGGATGGATCGGACTCGTCGTTGCGTGCGGTGGATCGTGCGGGCGAGATCGCCGCGGGGTCTGGAGCGAAAGTGGTTATCGCCACCGCGTACTTCCCGCAGAGCGAGGACCATCACGCCGCCGACGTCTTGAAGGATGAGGGCTACAAGACCACCGGCAATGCGCCGATCTACGCAATCCTGCGTGAGGCCACCGACCGGGCAAAGGCCGCCGGTGCCAAAGAGGTCGAGGAGAAAGCCGTCGTCGGTGCACCCGTCGATGCGCTGGTCGACCTCGCCGAACAGGTCAAGGCCGACCTGCTGGTCGTCGGCAATGTGGGCCTGAGCACCATCGCCGGCCGGCTGCTCGGGTCGGTGCCCGCCAATGTCGCGCGCCGTTCCAAGGTCGACGTGCTGATCGTGCACACGTCCTGATCGCACTGTGAAGCCGTGAGCCCGGTGTCCGCCGCGAGTGCGGGCGCCGGGCTTTTTGGTGTCCGGGCGGTGTTCGGTTGGTGTGCCGGTCACCAGCCCATCGACCCAGGGATGCCCTTGAACGGTCCCCTCACCCAACTGGTGATCCACCCGCCGTAGAAGCCGCCCGGCTGGGGCAGCACGGTCTCGCCGTTGACCGTGCAGCGCTGGACTGCGGCGGCCATCACCGCGATCGCGCCGGCGATGGGCTCGAAACCGCGCGTCGGCGTCGGGTAGGTCCAGGCTGCCCGCCGGCTGACGGTATCGCCCGACACCAGGTCGAAATAGCTGGCCTGCCCCTTCCACTCGCACCAGGACGAGCCGCTGGCTGCGCGCAGTGCACCGGGGCGGAAGGCCTCGGCGGGCAGATAGTAGGTGGGCGGATGGCTGGTCTCCAGCACGCGCCAGCCGCGTTGGGTCGTGGCGATCTCGGTCCCGCCGAGCTCGACGGTGATCGAGCCGCGGAACTCTTCGAGCCGGGGTGGACGCGGGTAGTCCCACACCGACTCCTGGCCGGGGCCGGGCTTCTCGGGTACCGGCCTCACCAGCCGCGCTCCTTCCACTCGGCCAGGTGCGGGCGCTCGGCACCGAGCGTTGTGTCATCACCGTGGCCGGGGTAGACCACGGTGGAATCCGGGTACACGTCGAACAACTTGTCGGACACGTCGCCGAGCAACCGGTCGAAGTCACCGTCCTTCCAGGTCTTGCCGACCCCGCCGGGGAACAGGCAGTCCCCGGTGAACAGGTGGGTGGTCTCGCCGTCGGCGCCTGTCAGTGCGAGGGCGACCGAGCCCTCGGTATGTCCCTGGAGGTGGATCACGGTGAGGTCGAGGTCGCCGACGGTGATGGTGTCGCCGTCGGCCAGGATGCGGTCGGGGGTGACCGGCAGGGGTTCGGCGTCCAACGCGTGCGCGGCGGTCGGCGCCCCAGTGGCCTTCGCCACCTGTTCCAGGGCCTGCCAATGGTCGTAGTGCTGGTGGGTGGTCACGATCAGCGCGACGTCCGGGGCGTGCTGGGAGATCAGCGCGACGAGGGCATCGCCGTTGTTCGCGGCGTCGATGAGCAGTGTCTTCCCGGTCGTGGAACAGGTCACCAAGTAGGCGTTGTTGTCCATGGGACCGACGGAAGCCTTGATGATCGTCGCCGCGGGCAGGGTGCGCCGAGCGGCGGCGCCACTGTCGACGTGGCCGGTGTAGGACTCGCTGAGCGGGATCTGGGGGCTGGTCACACCCCCACGCTAACCGGCTCGACTCGGGCTTGTCGGTGGGTGCACCTAGCATGGGCCGTGAATTCTGTCTTGGGAGGAAAACCCGTTGTCTGACCGTCTGATCGTCAAGGGCGCGCGCGAGCACAACCTGCGTGGAGTCGATCTTGATCTACCCCGCGACGCCCTGATCGTGTTCACCGGCCTGTCGGGCTCGGGGAAGTCCTCGCTGGCCTTCGACACCATCTTCGCCGAGGGGCAGCGCCGCTACGTCGAGTCGTTGTCGGCCTATGCCCGCCAGTTCCTCGGCCAGATGGACAAGCCCGATGTGGACTTCATCGAGGGACTGTCGCCGGCGGTCTCCATCGATCAGAAGTCGACCAACCGCAACCCGCGGTCCACCGTCGGCACCATCACCGAGGTCTACGACTATCTGCGCCTGCTCTACGCCAGGGCCGGCACACCGCACTGCCCGGTCTGCGGTGAACGCATCGCCCGCCAGACCCCGCAGCAGATCGTCGACCAAGTGCTCGCGATGGAGGACGGCACCAAGTTCCAGGTCCTCGCACCGGTGGTGCGCACCCGCAAGGGTGAGTTCGTCGACCTCTTCGACAAGCTCAACAGCCAGGGTTACAGCCGCGTGCGGGTCGACGGCGTGGTCTATCCGCTGGCCGAACCGCCCAAGCTCAAGAAGCAGGAGAAGCACGATATCGAGGTGGTCGTCGACCGCCTGACCGTGAAGGCATCGTCCAAGCAGCGGCTCACGGACTCGGTGGAGACGGCGCTGGGTCTGGCCGACGGCATCGTGGTGCTCGACTTCGTCGACCGCGAGGATGATCACCCGCATCGCGAGCAGCGGTTCTCCGAGAAGCTCGCCTGCCCGAACGGCCACCCGCTGGCCGTCGACGACCTCGAGCCGCGGTCGTTCTCGTTCAACTCCCCATACGGCGCCTGCCCGGAGTGCACCGGTCTGGGCATCAAGAAGGAGGTCGATCCCGACCTCGTCGTGCCCGATCCGGACCTGACGCTCGCCGAGGGCGCTGTCGCTCCGTGGTCGATGGGGCACACCTCCGAGTACTTCACCAGGATGATGTCGGGCCTGGGCGAGGAGCTGGGGTTCGACGTCAACACCCCGTGGAAGAAGCTGCCTGCCAAGGCGCGCAAGGCCATCCTCGAGGGCTCCGACCACCAGGTGCACGTCCGCTACAAGAACCGGTACGGACGTACCAGGTCGTACTACGCCGACTTCGAAGGTGTGCTCGCCTTCCTGCAGCGCAGGATGGAGCAGACCGACTCCGAGCAGATGAAGGAGCGCTACGAGGGCTTCATGCGCGATATTCCCTGCCCGGAATGCCAAGGGACGCGGCTCAAGCCGGAGATCCTGGCGGTGTCGTTGTCGGCAGGAGCGCTCGGTCCCAAGTCGATCGCCGAGGTTGCCGAACTGTCCATCGCCGACTGTGCGGAGTTCCTCAACGCACTCACCCTGGGGGCCCGTGAGACGGCTATCGCTGGGCAGGTGCTCAAGGAGATCCAGTCCCGGCTGGGCTTCCTGCTCGATGTCGGTCTGGAATACCTGTCCCTCTCCCGCGCGGCGGCCACGCTGTCCGGCGGTGAGGCACAACGTATCCGGCTGGCAACCCAGATCGGTTCGGGTCTGGTCGGCGTGCTCTACGTGCTCGACGAGCCCTCCATCGGCCTGCACCAGCGCGACAACCGCAAGCTGATCGACACTCTGGTCCGGCTCCGGAATCTGGGCAATACCCTGATCGTGGTCGAGCATGATCTCGACACCATCGCGCACGCCGACTGGGTGGTCGACATCGGCCCGGCGGCCGGCGAGCACGGCGGCCGGATCGTGCACAGCGGCTCCTACAAGGATCTGCTGCGCAATCCCGAATCACTCACCGGCGCCTATCTTTCCGGTAAGGAGAGCATCGAGGTGCCGGCCATCCGGCGGCCGGTGGACCGAAAGCGCCAGCTCACTGTCGTCGGTGCCCGCGAACACAACCTCAAAGAGGTCGACGTGGCGTTCCCGCTCGGGGTGCTCACCTCGGTCACCGGGGTCTCCGGTTCGGGTAAGTCGACGCTGGTCAACGACATCCTGGCCACCGTGCTGGCCAACAAGCTCAACGGGGCCCGGCAGGTTCCGGGTCGGCACACCAGGATCAACGGTATTGATCAGCTCGACAAGCTGGTGCGGGTGGACCAGTCGCCGATCGGGCGGACGCCGCGGTCCAACCCGGCCACCTACACCGGGGTGTTCGACAAGATCCGTACGCTTTTCGCCGCCACCACCGAGGCGAAGGTCCGCGGCTACCAGCCGGGCCGGTTCTCGTTCAACGTCAAGGGTGGCCGGTGTGAGGCGTGTTCGGGCGACGGCACGTTGAAGATCGAGATGAACTTCCTGCCCGATGTCTATGTGCCCTGCGAGGTATGCCATGGCGCGCGGTACAACCGCGAAACCCTCGAGGTGCACTACAAGGGCAAGACCATCTCCGAGGTGCTCGACATGCCGATCGAGGAAGCCACCGAGTTCTTCGAGCCGATCTCCTCGATCCACCGCTATCTGAAGACACTGGTGGATGTCGGGCTTGGATACGTCCGGCTCGGCCAGTCCGCGCCGACACTGTCCGGCGGCGAGGCGCAGCGGGTGAAGCTGGCCGCCGAACTGCAGAAGCGTTCGACGGGCCGCACCGTGTACATCCTCGACGAGCCGACCACCGGCCTGCACTTCGAGGACATCCGCAAGTTGCTCAAGGTGATCAACGGCCTTGTGGACAAGGGCAACACGGTGATCGTCATCGAGCACAACCTCGACGTCATCAAGACCTCGGACTGGATCGTGGACATGGGGCCCGAGGGCGGCGCCGGTGGCGGGACCGTTGTCGCGCAGGGGACTCCGGAAGATGTCGCGGCCACGCCCGAGAGTTACACCGGCCAATTCCTGGTGGAGATGCTCGACCCGCCGCCGGTCGAGGAGGCGCCTGCGCCCAAGACGCGACGGCGCCGCAGCAAGGTCAGCGCCTGACGGTAGCCGGCCACGATGCACTTCCAGAAGTAGTACTACCGGCAGTATCACGCGCCGGGTAGTACCGCCGGTCGTACCACTTCTGCAGTGCACTATCACCCGCGCCGCAGGATCGGTGGGTGACCGCCACGCCGCGTCAGTCCTGGTCGGACTTCATAGATTCGCGGATCTGCGCCAGCCGATCCGCGGCGGCGCGCTGCCGCGCCTCATATTGCTCGGCCACGTTCCGGCCCTCCGGTGTCTCCTCGGCCAGCTCCGCCCCACCGATCGCGGTGCCCAGGCGGGTCTCGATCTTCTCGCGGACCGAGTCGAAGGTCGGCACACCCGCGTCGGTGTAACCGGTGTCGGCAGGAACCGACACCGGAGGTAACGGCGACGGATCGACCGGCACAAGGTCGACGTCGAGCGGCTCATCGGCACAAGACTGCTGCTCATCGGCCATGTCGTCACGGTACCCGCACCGAAGTTTGGGATCGGTAGCAATCGGCGGTCGATGTACTGATCCCACGACGGCGCCACAGGGGCGACGGGCGAATGAAGGGGACACACATGACGAAGAATCGCGTTCTGGCCGCCGGAATCGGAGTGCTCGCCGCAACGACCATCCTGGTCGGCTGCTCCGATGACAAGGGCAGTGAGCCGGCCGCGTCGTCGAGCGCGGGCAACAGCACCGCGCAGGTTGCCACCGGCGGCGACACTGAGGTCAAGGTGGAGGGCCAGGACCTGGCCGGCCTGGATCTGAAGTCGGTGACCTGCGTCAAGGCGGGCGGCAAGATCAACGTCGCCAGCGCCGCCGTGGGTGGCCAGCAGGGCCTCGGCGTGGTGATGACCGACGAAGCGACCCCCAAGGTCGAGTCGGTGGGCCTGGTGGTCGACGGTAACGCGCTTGCGGTTGCCGCCATGGGCGGTGCGAGCACCGGGTCGGCCGAGGTCAAGGTCGACGGCAGCACGTACACCATCACCGGTGAGGCCGCGGGCGCGGACCTGAAGAATCCGATGGCCGGGATGATCACGAAGAAGTTCGAGATCAAGGTCAGCTGCAACTGACGCCGAAGAGCCGGCGGCGGACGCGCATCTGCGTCCGCCGCCCGCTGCCGTCCTATGATGACGCCGTGTCGATCACCGATGCGCTCGGCCGGGCCCGGCGGCTGGCGTGGGCATCCGACGAGTCGGCGGCCAAGGACCTGCTGCTCGCACAGCTCCCGCTGATCGAGGACGCCGACCGCGACGATCTGGCGCTGGAGGTGTTCGCCCAGCTCGGCGAGATCTACCTGGTGCGCACCGCGTATGCAGGTGTCGTCGAATGCATCACCCGGATCCGGGACTGCCTCGCCGCCTACCGTGCTCAGCCCGGTGCCGGCGCCGAGACCGCACACATGATGTGCCGCTACGCCCGCCGCGCCGATTTCCTGCAGACCGGGATGCACGCCGCCCGGGGCGAGCATGAACAGGCCGCCGCCGTGCTGGCCACGTTGGCCGCGTCATCCGGACCTGCCGATCTGGCTGCCGAGCAACGCTTTCTGGTGGCCTGCGCCCAGATCCTGTGCGCCCAGGCGCTCGCCGACGACGATCTGCACCATATGGCCGTCCCGCTCTGGGATCAGGTGCTCGACGGTCTGGACCTCGCGGCTGATTCCGGAGGTCACCACGACCGGCTGCTGGTACTGGCCGGAATCGGCTACGGCGGCTTCTGCGTACAGACCGGTCGGCTTGCCGAGGCCGAACCGTGGCTGCGCCGTGCAGGAGCCCGCGCCGAGCTGAACGGATGGGAACTCGACACCGCCAGGACACAATTGGAACGTGCGGTCGGCAACTGGTCGCGCGGCGACCACACCTCGGTCGAGCAATTGATCAACGAGGCCTACCCTGTCATCGCGCGCTACGCCCGCGCCCATGATGTGTCCCGCTGCTTGTTTCACCTCGGTCTGACCAAACTCGCCGCGGGCGCCCTTGCCGATGCCGATCAATGTTGGGAGCATGCCGAGCGGCATTGGCGCGAACTCGGAAAGCCCCTGCACATTCATCGGATCCTGTTGCAACGCAGTTGGATACCAATATTCTTCGGCAGGTTCGGCGCGGCGGTCGAGCTCATCGCGCAGGCGCGCACCCTGCTCGACGACTGGCCGCGCAGCACCTGGCTGCAGTACGCGCGGTGTGATGACCAGCTGGGCACCGTGTGGCGTGCCGATGCGCTGGCAGACCTGGGATTCGACGGCTCCGGCGACCCGGACGACAGCTGGGACGAGGTGGAGGCCAAGCATGCCGCCTCGCTGGGTACCACTAACGCCGAGACCGACAGCCCGGGCTTCGTCCGTGCCATGGCCAAACTGGAACAGGCCTCCCTGCTCAAGGTGCCCGCCGCCCTCGCGGTGGATTCGGTGCGCCACACCATCGCCGACGCCGATGCCCGCGCACACTGGGCGGCCCGGGTGTCGGCCCCGATGTTGGCCGGCGCCTTCGCCGTGGCCTGGGAGTGGGAGAACACGGCGCTGATCGCCGAACTCATCGAATATCACAGTGCCCGAGGTAGTTTCGCCACCGCAGACGGTCAGGAGGCCGAGGCGCCGGTGTGGGCCGGGGCGCAGGCGGTGCTGGTGGACAGTGAGCCGAAGCTACCCGAGCCCGAACTGGCCGATGTCGCCTCCGGTTCGGTCACCGGGGGACCGTCGCTGACCAGGCTCGGGCCGCTACCGCCGCTGCAGATGGATCCCGGCGCCGAACCCATCCTGGCCCAGTACCGGCAGCTGGCCAGGCAGCGCTACCGCCGGCGCATCACCGCCGATGAACCGGCCTGGCCGACATGGGGATGAGCGACCGGCCGGCTCTGATACTGCGGTACGCCGACGTCGGGATCGCCACCTACGCCAGCCTGCGCGTCGTCGGTCACCCCGAACTGACCGCCACCTGGGTGGTCGAAGAGACCATCCTGCTGGCCGCGCTCGAGGAGATCGCGGGTGCGCTTCCGGATCCCCGCGGCTCCGAATCCCCGGCCGACGCGCTGGAGCGGGCGCTGACCCGCGGCGCGTTCACCGATCCCGCGTCCGAGCTGATGCTGGCCTACCGGCTCGGGGTGCTGCTCATCGGATCCGAAGGCTGGCAGCTGCTCGACGCGTATGCCGATCGGGCCCCGGTGCTGCACATCGCGCCGAGCGCACGGCTGGGTCGCATCCCGTGGGGTCTGTTGGCGCGACCGCTGTTGCGCCCCGATGTGACCGCGATGCTGCAGGCGCGCCAGGACGCCATCACCCCCGACGGCCCGCAACCCGCCGCGATTCCCTGGCCGGCCGGCGCGCTGACCGCGCTGAGCTCCGGTGCGCGGCTCATCGAGCTCGCCGACGTCGTGATGGCCGTTCCGGCCAATATCGCCCGGATCCGCCGCATCAATCAGCCTCGACCGCAGGGAGATCCGCTATTGCTGCTCGACCCACGGGTGCCGGGTCAGCGGCCCGACTCCGCGCTCGGGTCGGTGCTGGGACGCCCGTCCGCCGACACCGTGCTGGCGCGGCACTACGCCGAGCTGATGCGCAGCCGGACGGTGTTGCCCCGGGTCGAGTCCGCCGTCGAGTTGTTCCGCAGGACCGATACCGACCGGCACTGGCTCGCCGCAGCCCTGGCGCAGCGGCCGGGCAGGCTCGTCTTCGTCGGGCATGCCAGCGTGGGCGACAGCACACAGCAAGCCGGCACCGAGGCCGGTGTGGGGCACGCCGAACGCGCGGCGCTGCATCTGGCCTGCCGGTCGTCGGTCCCCGGCTATGCCGATCCGATCGGCGATCACCGACCGTTGACCGCTGCCGACCTGCTGGTCGCCGATCTGACCTTTCCGACTCGGGTCGCCCTGCTCGCTTGCGCTTCCGGCGGTGACTATCGGTTCGACGAGGCCACCGGTCTGGTGGCGGCCATGGTCCTGGGCGGCGCGGAGTTGGTGACGGCGACGCTGTGGTCGCTACCGACGAGCGCGGGGTACCGTCGCTTCACCGACGGGGCGCATCCGGATCCGATGGGCGCGGTGATCGCCGCGGTGGACACGGCCCACCAGGAGATCGCCGATTTCGATGCAGCGTGTGCGGTGAACCGTTGGCAGCGGGCACAACTGCAGCGGTGGCGGGCCGGCGACCGGCTGGCCGCCCCGGTGTACTGGGCGGCGCTGGCGACCTTCGCCGTCGGTCAGGCGGGCGGGATGCACACCGCCACCGAGGATTCGTCGTCACGCAGATAGTAGGCATCGATCACCGCACCAGGGGAGACCCGGCGCAACGCGGTCACGGGGATCAACGCCGTCTCGTGTGCGGGGAACTGCCCGCCCTCGGGCCGGCGGACCATCAGATCGAGCACGACCTCGCAGTGATCTTCCCGGCCGGTGCCGGTCGGACGAGCGGCCGTCACCACGCCGGTTCCTCGTACCCCGCGCCGGATCAGGTCCGCCTGCGATTCGGTGACCAAACCCTTGCCGATCAGCATCCGGTCGAATGCGGCCCGGATGGCCGCCATGTCGTCGGGCAGCGAAAGATCCTCGCGCGCTTCGGGGTCGAACGCCACCAACAACACCACGCCGGGCCGGATGCCCGCTGCCACCGGGTCGTCCGGCACCAGCAGCCGCCCGGTGAACGTCCCGGCGGTCACGCTGTGCACCTCCACGGTGATGGTGTCGCTGCCCGGCGGCACGGAGGCCACCGTGCCGATACCCACAGATGTCCCCGCCGGCGCAGCAGGGCGCCGGGGGCGACTGCGGCCGGCAGCGACCAGCAGTGCCAGGCCGACGGCCATGACGATGGCGAACAGGACGAGAAGCGGGTGCGCGGACATGAGGTCCAGGTTCGCCCCGTGGCGGCGCTACCGAACCCAACTTTTCTGCCGTGCCTATCCTGATCGAGTGAGCACCGTGCCCGAGACGACGCCACGGGTCGCCGATGTCACGCCCGCGTATCCGCGGCGTGCCGTCATCGATCGCGCCTGGCGGGCGATCGGGCCCGGCGTGGAGGTGCTCAGCACCGCGGACGGCGGCCCGCTGAGTCGTACCGTCAAACGCATTCTCGATCCGCTGGTATTGCGTTTGCGGTCCAATCCCCAGTTCTCCGCCCCGGTGGTCTCCGGCGCGGTGGCCCAGCAGATGCACCGGGCGATACTTGACCATTCCGTGGCGCTGTGCGCCGCTGCCGAATGGTTCACCGTGCTCAAGACGCACCGACGCAAGCTGCGATTGACCACCGGTAATGCCCAAGAGTTGTACTTCCCGGTGTGTTTCGAGCTTGCTGTCACCAAAGGTGCTCCAGTTCAAGGTGATTCAGATACCGCGGTGAGTGTGTTGCGTGGTCTGCACGACGACCGCGACCGTAACGCCATCGAGGTGCTCAACCGTCATATCGCCGACGAACCGACCGTCCGGGCACTGGCGGTCCAGGTGGAGCGCAGTTGGGCCGACGTGACGCCGTCGCCGGCCATCACCGGCCCGTTTCTTGCCGGGTTGGCAACGGTCCTGGGCGATGCGGTGACACATGGCGAATCTGCTGCCAGACAACGTGTCTGGGAGGCTCTTGTGTCCGATGCGACGCCTTATAATCTCGGCGCCCGGGCCCACTGTGCGGAACCCGACCTGCCGTGGTCACTGACCGCGATCGGCCTCAGCTCGACGGTGCCGCAGCCGCCGCCCCCGATCACCGGCGGTGGCGAAACCGACCGGCCGCTGGACCGCAGTGTCTCCGACCGGGTGCGGGCCACGCTGCGGCGGGCAATGGATCGTGACGAGCTTCCGGATGTGCCGCTGCTGCTCGCCGAAGAGGTCGACCGGGCGTGTGCCCCGTGGGGCCTGCTGGCCGAAGACATCCAAGCCGCGCTGGTTGCCGGCATCGAGGTGGCTGTCGAGCTGGCACCGTTGCGGGAGGCGACGATGCCGCGCTACCCATTGGCGGCCCGGATCCAGGCGCGGCTGCGCAAGGAGGCCTACGTGTTGCACGCACGTCGGCTCCTGGCCGCCGGTGAGGTGCTGCATCCGCGCCAACAGCAGGTCACCGAGGACCTTGCTGCCTTCGCCCGGCCCTACCTGAGCAGGTTGTGGGCGCGTCTGCACGGCCGGGATGTGTGGCAGGAGAGCTGCCGGGACGTCGAGGAGATGCGTGCGTTGCTGGAGGGGGTGGCCCGGTCGGTCAGCCTCGACCACCGGCAGCGCATCAAATCGATGCTGCAACTGGAGGCCACCCGATGAAGCTGGTTGCTCAGGATGGTCTCTGGACGACCGGTGGTGCGCCGGCCGAGCCGCCCGCGGTGGCGGTGCTCGAGGTCACGGGCGCCGTGTTGGCCTGGACGGTCGATGATCCCGCGGCTCCCGTTCACTTGACCTTCACCGATATCGGTGCGGCAGATTGGCTGTGGCGGGTGGTCGGTGCGTCCGGGCACGTCGCACTGGCGGCCGCCGTCGGCGACGCGGTGCCGGAGCCGTCCGCGGTCATCGATGTTCCGGGGGTGGCGCTGGCCGTCGAGGCGCTGGCCCCGCTGCGGCGGTTGGCGTTGGGGCACTGGCTGCGTCGATGGTGGCCGGCGAGCATGCGCGACTCGATCGTCGGACTCGATGCCGTGGTGCTGGATGCGGAGATCGCGACCCTGACGGCGGCCGCCCAGGACTTCTTCGTCGAGGACACCTTCGACAGCGATGTCGAGGAGCTGCTGCGTCCCCACCGGGCCGCACTCGCCGGTCTCGGCAGTTCGGCCGACCCCCGCATCACCGAACTTCTGCAATCCTGCGCCGAACTGATGGATCTGCCGGATCCGGCCGATGTCCCGATACCGGGTCGACGCGATGACTATGCGTTGGCCGCCGGGGGAGTCGGCACGGTGGCGCAGGCGTCCATCGCCGGCGGGACCGCATCGATCAGTTGGGGTGCGGTGCCACCGTCGGTGTTCGACGCGGCCGAGGACACCGTCGACTGGGCGGTGCACGCCGACGGTGCGGGCCGGGTCGTCCTGACCGTGCGCGCCGCGGTCACGGCTCCCTCCGACGGCATTGCCGTGCGGTTTCGCAGCGATGGGATCACCGCCGACGCGGTGCTGGCCGCCGATGGCACCGCCACCGTCGAGTTGGCGATCGCCGAGCCTGCCGCGTGGAACCACGACTGGAGTGCCGCGTCGCTCACCGTGGGTGGCCCGGCTACCGAGGACCGCGCCGCCAGGGACCGAATTCGGGCATTCGTGCGGGGTCGGTTACGGGGTGGCGCTCCTGATGCCTTCCTTGCCGAGGTGCTGGCCGCAGAGAGCGATTACTGAGCGGCCCGATGGTTGGCCACCGGCTGCACCGCCGGAACCGCGGGTGCGGTGTGCATCGGCATCGCCGGTAGCGGTGCGGGTGGACCTGGCGGGGGCGCCGGGACCGGGGCAGCGGGTGCGACCGGCGCCGCGGGAGCGGGACCGCTCGGCGCCGCGGCGGGTGCCGGCGCACCGGTGGGTATCGCAACCGGGGCGACCTCGGGGGTGTGCACCTTGGCCGCCAGCCACGGCAACGCCTCGGCAAGGGCCGAACCGGCGTAGGCCCAGTCGTGGTTTCCGGGTCGGGTGACGATGCCGCACTCGATACCGTGGGCGGTACCCACATCGCACAGTGTCTTGGCGGCACCGGCCTGCGGCGGTGGCGGCGAGACACCCGCACCGTTGATCGCGAACCAGCCGGACACCCCGGAATACTGTCCGTGCCGGGTCATCACTGTTACCGGATCGAACTCGTCGTAGGCGGCTGCGTTGCCGCCGAAGAGGCGATCGATGGTCTGTTCCCGGTTGCCGGTGTTCGGCGCGATATCACCGGCGATGTCGACGAAGCTGGAGAAGTGGTCAGGGTGCATGGTGACGAGGTTCACCGCGCAGGTGCCGCCCATCGAGAAGCCGGCCACACCCCAGTTCGCCGGGTCGGCGCTCACCCCGAACTTCGAGATCACAAACGGCACAACATCCTTGGTGAGGTGGTCGGCGACGTTTCCGCGAACTCCGTTGACACATTCGGTGTCGTTGCTGAACGCACCGGCCACATCGGCGAACACCAGCACCGGAGCGTTCCCGTGGTGCTGGGCGGCGAAGTTGTCGGCGGTCTGCACCGCCGCGCCGGCCCGCGCCCAGTCTTCGGGCGTGTTCAGCTCGCCGCCGATCATCATCACCGCGGGCAGCCGTGGTGGTGGATTCGAGGCGAACCAGGCCGGCGGTAGATAGACCAGCTCACCGCGGTGTTTGAAACCAGAGTTGGCATTGCCGGTGTCCACGGCGATCAGGGATCCCTTGGGCGGCAGGGAATGTCCGATGTGGTAGGCGGTCAGCGTGGCCAGGTCGGTCTGGTCGGGCAGTGGTTCGTCGGTCAGTTGGCCCCAGGCCGAACCGACGGTGGGGAAGTAGCCCGTCCAGACGTTGACGGCCAATGCCACACAGACGGCGCAGAGCGGAACGGCGCTGAACATCGCGGCCCGGCGCAGGAACCGGGCGCCGCGCCAGCCGGCAAGCAGGGCGCAGCAGGCGAATCCGGTTGTCCCCACCCAGATCCACAGCGCCGGTGGCGCGGGTTCATCGGCCAGACCTTGGCTGTTGATGTACCAGTTGGTCGCGAGGATCGCGGCGAGGCCGACGGCGGCCGCGGCGATCAGTACGCGCGGGCGCTGCTTGCGGAGTGCGATCAACACGATGGTGCCGGTGACGATTTGGATCGTCGTCGGTACCGAACCGTGGGTGAGCGACATCAGCGTCGGATGGGTCACGCCTCCTATGTTGACGGGCTTGGCTGGAAAGTAGCTGTGAACCCCTCAGCGCGGCTTGGCCAGTGGGAACGGCAAGGTCTCCCGAATGCTGCGCCCGGTGATCAGCATCACCACCCGGTCGACACCCACACCGAGGCCGCCGGTCGGTGGCATCGCGTATTCGAGCGCTTGCAGGAAGTCCTCGTCGAGTTCCATCGCCTCGGGATCTCCGCCGGCGGCCAACAGCGACTGCTCCTGCAGGCGGCGCCGCTGCTCGACCGGGTCGGTGAGTTCGCTGTAGGCGGTGCCCAACTCGACCCCCCAGGCAACCAGGTCCCACCGTTCGGCCACCCCGGGAATGCTGCGGTGCGGCCGTGTCAGCGGTGACACCGAGGTGGGGAAGTCCTTGTAGAACGTCGGGTGCTCGGTCTGACCTTCGACCAGTCGTTCGTAGAGTTCCAGCACCACCGCACCGGCATCCCAGTGCGTCAGGTACGGCACCCCGGCGCCATCGCACAACCGACGCAGTGTCTGCAGGTCGGTGTCGGGGCCGATCTCAGTGCCGAGCGCCTCGGACACCGCACCGTGCACCGTCTTGACCGGCCAGTCCCCGGAGATGTCGACCGCCTCCAGCGCGCCGTTGGCGCCGGGGCGCAGCACGACCTGCGACCCGTTGGCGGCCTGCGCGGCGTTCTGGATCAGTTCACGGCAACCGTGCATCCAGACGTTGTAATCGGCATGCGCCTGGTACGCCTCCAGCAGCGTGAACTCGGGATTGTGGCTGAAGTCCACCCCCTCGTTGCGGAACGCACGACCCAGCTCGAAGACGCGCTCCACACCACCCACGCACAGCCGCTTGAGGTACAACTCGGGCGCGATCCGCAGGTACAGGTCCAGATCGTAGGCATTGATGTGGGTGATGAACGGGCGGGCGTTCGCGCCGCCGTGGATCTGCTGCAGGATCGGTGTCTCCACCTCGAGAAAGCCCTTGCCGACCAACGTCTCCCGGATGGCATGCAGGATCCGGCTGCGCGCGGTGATCAGATCCCGCGCATCGGTGTTGATGGCCAGGTCCACGTAGCGGGTGCGCACCCGGGCCTCCGGGTCGGTCAGACCCTTCCACTTGTCGGGCAGGGGGCGCAGGCATTTACCGATCAGGCGCCATCGGGTCACCAACAGCGATGGTGTCCCGTTGCGGCTGTGCCCCATGGTTCCGGTGACCTCGATCAGATCGCCGAGGTCGATCGCCGCGGTGAAATCGGCGTTGCGCCCCTGGATCAGTCGCGAATCGTCGAGCAGCAACTGCACTTCGGCCGACCAGTCCCGAAGCTGGACGAACAGCACGCCGCCGTAGTCGCGTAGCCGCAGGATCCGCCCCGCCACCGTGACGGTCTCGTCGGGAGCCGTGGTCGCCAACGCCTGGGCCACCGTGTGGCTGGGCGCTTCGCCGACCGGGTAGGCATCGATCCCGCTGTCCTGCAGGGACTTCAGCTTCGCCATCCGGACCCGAACCTGCTCGGGCAACCGGTTCTCCCGCCCGCCGGGCAGGTCGTCGGCCAATGGGCTCGCATCGGGCGCACTGCCGTCTTCGTGCAGGACGCCGCTGTCCACCAGAGCTTTCGGCGCGGCGACATGTTCGCCGGTGTGTTCCTTGCGCCGCGAGAAGGGCAGGACCAGGAAGCCCTCCGCGATCACCGAGGCCACTCCGACACGCGGGATCTCGCGGGTCTCTTCGTAACAGGCGTACCGCGGCACCCACTCCGGCTGGTACTTCATGTTGGACCGGTACAGCGTCTCCAGTTGCCACCAGCGGGAGAAGAACACCAGCAGCGCGCGCCAGAGCCGGGCCACCGGCCCGGCACCGAGCTGGGCACCTTGTTCGAACGCGGACCGGAACATCGCGAAGTTCAGTGAGATCCGGGTGACCCCCAGGTCCTCTGCCTGCAGGCACAGTTCGCTGACCATCAGCTCGATGGTGCCGTTGGGCGACTGCGGCGAACGGCGCATGACGTCCAGGGACGCGCCGTTGGCGCCCCAGGGCACCAACGACAGCATGGCGACGACCTGATCCTCGGAGCCGTCCGCCGCGCCCTCGGATACCGCCTCGACCAGTAGGCAGTCACCGTCGGCCGGATCGCCGAGCCGCCCGAGCGCCATCGAGAAGCCGCGCTCGGTTTCGGTGTCGCGCCATTCGTCGGCCCTGGCGATCACCATGGCCATCGCGTCGGCGGTGAGATCACGGTGCCTGCGGATGCGTACCGTCAGCCCGGCCCGGCGCGCGCGGGTCACCGCCTGGCGCACGGGTTTCATGTCCGGCCCCGAGAGTCTGAACCGGTCGGGGTAAAGGATCGCTTCGTCGCCGAGTTCCACGGCGTTGAGCCCGGCCTCGCGGAACGCCTGGGCGGCGGTGGCGCTGGCGCCCATCACGCCGGGTGCCCACCCGTAGGACTCGCACAGCTTGAGCCAGGCCGCGATGGCCGCGGGCCAGGCCCGCGGATCGCCGACCGGGTCACCGCTGGCCAGACAGACCCCGACCTCCACCCGGTAGGTGATGGCGGCGCGGCCGTTGGGCGCGAAGACCACCGATTTGTCGCGCCGCGTCGCGAAGTATCCGAGCGAGTCGTTCTTGCCGTACAGCTCGAGAAGGCCGCGGATGGCGGACTCGTCTTCACCGGTCAGCGCATTGGTCGCCCGCTGAGAGCGGAACAGCACGATGGCCGCGACCATCAGTGCCAGCGCGCCGAAGAGGCCGAGCAGTGCCCGCACGAGAACGCCGGGGTGCTGACCGTCGAAGACCTCGGCGTCGACTCCCGAGAACGCGACCACCCGGTTGGCGGCGTAACCGAGCCGGTAGTCGGGCTCCAACGAACCGGGGAACAGTTCGAGCAGGCCCCAGCCGATCAGGATGCCCACCGCCATCCCGGCCACCAGCGTGCCCACCGCCTTGATCAGCGCACCGCGCCGGACCTTGGCCCAGAACTCGTGACGCGCCAGCACCAGGAAGCCGATCGCTGCCAGGTGGAACACCAGGCCGACGATCTCGCCGATGTCCTCCATGACCGTCTCGTCGCCGGTCACCAGGTCGGCGACGTTCAGTGCCGCGGCACTGACCATGTAGAGCACCAGGATCCACCACGCGATGCTCTTGCGGGCGGCCAGCGCAGCGGCCAGCAACGCCAGCACGAATGCCCACGCGAAGCTGGTGTCGGGAAAGTTGAAGATGTAGTCGTTGACGAACTCGCGTGGTATCCGGATGACCGCGCGGACGAATGGCGAGATGCTCGCCACCAACGACAGTGTGGCGATGACCCCGACGATCCAGCCCGCGGCGGTGGGCACCCAGGCGAAACCCGATGGCCGGCGGGGTGTCGCCGCAGGATTGGGCGAGGGCACAGCTGAGGTGGCCGTCATGGGCGCGAGAATATGCGCTAACCGGACGGGACGGGTGATTCTGGGGGCTCCGGGTGGTGTGTCGAGGCCGGGATCACCAGACCGGGCCGGTGTACTTCTCACCCGGTCCGTGTCCCGGCTCCTCGGGTGCGGCGCTGGCCTCGCGGAACGCCAGTTGCAGGCTCTTGAGGCCGTCGCGCAGGGGACCGGCGTGCAGCCCGAGGAACTCCGCCGAGGCCGTCACCAGGCCGGCCAGTGCGGTGATCAGACGGCGGGCTTCATCCAGGTCGCGGTGCGGACTGTCATCGGGGTCTTCAGACCCAAGACCCAGCTTTTCGGCGGCCGCGCTCATCAACATGACGGCCGAACGGGTGATCACCTCGACGGCCGGGATTTCCGCGAGCTCTCTCACCTGCGGGTCTTCGGCGGACTGGGTTTTCTGATCGTCGGTCATGCCTGATAGAGTGGCATGATCGACCGTCCCGGCGAACGCCAGGGACAGTAAGTGGAGTCCCGCTCCCACCGCTGACCATACCGGTCCAGCGGTCCGGTCACAGGCATCTGCGGATGCCCTGTTCTGCGTTACGCAGACGGCGAAAGCCGTGATCGGTCGGCATCGGGCCCTGCTATATGCAGGGCCTTTCTGCTGATGGCGTGGTGTTCTTCCGCTACTGACCCGGTGTTCCACACGGTCGTGGCACGAGAAGACAACGTAGGAGGCCCCATCAGCACTGAGACCCGCATCAACGAGCGTATTCGCGTACCTGAAGTCCGCCTGATCGGACCCAATGGCGAACAGGTCGGCATTGTTCGCATCGAAGATGCCCTCCGCGTCGCCGTCGACGCCGATCTCGACCTAGTCGAAGTAGCCCCGGATGCCAAGCCTCCGGTGTGCAAGATCATGGACTACGGCAAGTTCAAATATGAGACGGCACTCAAGGAACGCGAGTCTCGCAAGAACCAGCAACAGACCGTCGTCAAGGAACAGAAGCTGCGGCCGAAGATCGACGACCACGACTACGAGACGAAGAAGGGCCACGTGGTCCGCTTCCTCGAAGCCGGGTCGAAGGTCAAGGTCACCATCATGTTCCGCGGTCGCGAGCAGTCCCGGCCCGAGTTGGGCTACCGACTGTTGCAGCGCCTCGGCGCCGACGTGGCCGACTACGGCTTCGTCGAGACCTCGGCCAAGCAGGATGGCCGCAACATGACGATGGTGCTGGCGCCGCACCGTGGTGCGAAGACTCGCGCCAAGGCGGCCCACGATGCCGATATGCCGACGCGCCGCCCAGCTGCTGAGGCACCCCCCGCAGATACCGCAGAGCCCACGCAGAACTGATCCACCACACGAACTGAGGACACATGCCCAAGGCAAAGACCCACAGCGGCGCATCCAAGCGCTTCCGCGTCACCGGAAGCGGCAAGGTCGTCCGCCAGAAGGCCGGTAAGCGCCACCTGCTCGAGCACAAGCCGAGCAAGCAGACCCGTCGCCTCGACGGCCGCACCGTGGTGGCCGCCAACGACACCAAGCGCGTCAAGAAGCTGCTGAACGGTTAATACCGCTTCACCGACCAACTTTCACCCCGTAAGACAAGGAACACTCTCATGGCACGCGTGAAGCGCGCAGTCAACGCTCAGAAGAAGCGGCGCACAGTACTCAAGGCGTCCAAGGGCTATCGCGGACAGCGTTCGCGGCTCTACCGCAAGGCAAAGGAGCAGCAGCTCCACTCGCTCACCTACGCCTACCGCGACCGCCGTGCGCGCAAGGGTGAGTTCCGCAAGCTGTGGATCTCGCGTATTAACGCCGCGGCCCGCGCCAACGACATCACCTACAACCGCCTGATCCAGGGTCTCAAGGCCGCGGGCGTCGAGGTGGACCGCAAGAACCTGGCCGAAATCGCCGTCAGCGACGCGGCCGCGTTCACCGCTCTGGTCGAGGTCGCCAAGGCGGCCCTGCCCGAGGATGTCAACGCGCCGTCGGGCGAAGCCGCCTGAGACACCGCTGAATGAGTGGCTTCTCCACGCCGCTCACCGAGCGCGCAGATCGGGTAGCCGCAGCGATCAAGCTGCAGCGACCTGTCGAACGTCGCCGCGCCGCACGCTTTCTCGCCGAGGGACCCAACCTTGTCGAGGCGGCGTTGCGGCGCGGAGTCGTTTCCGAGGTGTTCGTCACCGAGGACGCGGCGGTTCGCTTCGCGTCTCTGCTGGGCGACGCGCCGACCCACATCGTGACCGACAAGGCCGCAAAAGCGCTGTCGGACACCGTGAGCCCCGTCGGATTGGTGGCGGTCTGCCGCATTCCCGAGGTGTCACTGACCGACCTGCTCGCCGGTTCTCCGCGCCTGGTGGCGGTCGCCGTGGAAACCTCGGACCCGGGTAACGCCGGTACCTTGATCCGCCTCGCCGACGCGATGGGCGCCGACGCGCTGATCCTGGCCGGTAACAGCGTCGACCCGTACAACGCGAAATGCCTACGCGCATCGGCGGGCAGCATCTTCTCGGTGCCGGTGGTGTCCGCGGACGACACACTGGCGTTGATATCGGATCTGGTCTACGCCGGCCTGGTGGTGATGGCCACGACGCTGGACGGCGAGGCCTCGCTGGCGACCCTCGACCTCGACGTGCCGACAGCGTGGCTGTTCGGCTCGGAAGCCCACGGACTGCCCGGCGAGGTGGCCGCCGCGGCCGATGTCCGGGTGCAGATCCCGATGAAGGGCGGCGCAGAGAGCCTCAATGTGGCTGCCGCCGCGGCGATCTGCCTCTACGAGAGCTCGCGGGCGCTGTCCTGACCAGGGCATGTGCCACCGAGATTCACATCAGGGACGGCGCCGGGCCGCAGTCCGTCCCTGACGTGAATCTCGCAGCGGAAGTCAGGCGAGCAGCCCCTTGGCCACATGGGTGATCTGCACCTCGTTGGACCCCGCGTAGATCATCAGCGACTTCGCATCGCGGGCCAGCTGCTCGACCCGGTACTCGGTCATGTATCCGTTGCCGCCGAACAGCTGGATGGCCTCCATGGCGACATCGGTGGCGGCCTGCGAGCAATACCATTTGATCGCCGAGGCTTCGGCCAGCGAAATGGGGGAGCCCTTCTGGGCGGACTCGATGACCCGGAACAGCATGTTGCGTACGTTCATCCGGGCCACCTCCATGTTGGCCAGCTTGAGTTGGATCAACTGGAACTGGCCGATCTCCTTGCCCCACAGCACCCGCGTCTTCGCATAATCGACCGATAGCCGCAGACATTCCTCGATCACCCCGAGTGCCATCGCCGCCACACCGATCCGCTCGGCGGAAAAACTCGATCGCGCGCTGTCCCTGCCGTCACCGGCGGCGCTGTTCTCGGTCTCGCCGAGGAGCCGATCGCGGCCCAACCGCACGTTGTTGAAGAACAACTCACCGGTGCGTGAGGAGTGAATACCCATCTTCTGGAACGGTTTCGATTGCACGAAACCCTCCATGCCGCGGTCAAGTACGAAGGTGAGGACCTTCCGGTCGCGCCGGTCCGTCCCGTCGCCGGAGTCGAGCTTGGCGTACACCACCACCACATCGGCGTCGGGGCCGTTGGTGATGAACGTCTTCTGCCCGTTGAGGATGTAGTCCTCACCGTCGCGCACGACATAGGACTTCATGCCGCCGAAGGCGTCGGAACCCGAATCCGGCTCGGTGATCGCCCACGCGCCGATCTTCTCGTAGGTGACCAACCCGGGCAGCCAGCGTTCCTGCTGGGCCAGGGTGCCGCGACTCTGGATGGTCGGCACCGTCAGACCCAGGCTGACGCCGAGCCCGGTGACCAGGCCCATCGACACCCGGCAGAGCTCACTGATCAGCACAAAACCCATGCCTGCCTGGTCGGGTCCGCCGCCGAACATGCCGCCGGAGGATTTCGGCTGGCCGCCGGGGCTGCCATCGCGGAGCCGGGAGAGCCTGCGCTCCAAGGATTCCCGTGCCATCGCATCGATACCGAAGGCGGCGAACAGCTTGCGGATGATGGGATAGGGCTCCATATCGCCGCTCTCCAGCGCGTCGATGTTGGGCCGTATTTCCTTGTCGACGAACTCGCGCACCGCATCGCGCACGGCGATGTCGACATCAGACCATTCCAGCATCGAGTCAGGCAGCCTTTCGTTTGGCGGCCGGACGCAACCCGGCCAGTGAGAATGTGGTGTGCAGTAGAGAGCCCGCGCGGTCGAGCAGCGACTTGTGCGGGGGCTGGTAGTGCATCGACAGACCGCGACGGTCGGACGGGGGAGCCATGAAGCCCGGCGCCTCCACCAGCGGTGCGTCGGCGGCGATTCGTCCGTCGGCCCGCCGGTAGGCCGACACCGCCCGCGGATGCAACCGGATCTCGTCGGGGACCGCGACGAACGCGAGTTCGACGGCCTTGCCGAGCAGCCGCAGGATGATCTCATCGCCCGCGGTCCAGCGCATCCCGGCCTTCTCGCGCAGGGCCGGATCGAACACCCCGGCGGCCACCCACCGTTGGGCGCCGACGAGCGGTCGGAAGATCTGGTCCCACAACGGAGTCGGCACCAGCACGAACCAGGGTTTGGGGATCCGGATCGAGAAGATGTCGAGGGTGGCCTTGTTGATCTCCAGTTCCTCGCGGCACGTGTGGTCCCAGTACTGGCAGAACTCCTCCCAGGAGCCGGGCACGGGACGCATGCTCATGCCGTACATCCGGTACCACTGCACATGCTCGTCGAAGAGCTGATGCTTCTCGGCTTCGGTGAGTCCTCCGCAGAAGTACTCGGCCGTCTTGATGATCAGCATGAAGAATGTGGCGTGCGCCCAGTAGAAGGTCTCCGGGTTCAGGGCGTGATAGCGCCGCCCCTGCCCGTCCACTCCTTTGATGTCGTGGTGAAAACTCTTGATCTGCGCGCCGGTGTCCGCCGCGCGGTCGCCGTCGTAGACGACGCCCATGATGGGGTACACGGATCGGGCGACCCGCTGCAACGGCTCGCGCAGCAGGATCGAATGATCCTCCACGCCCGCGCCGAGCTCGGGGTACATGTTCTGGATCGCACCGATCCACACGCCGAGCAGCCCGGTGCGCAGGTCGCCGAAATACTTCCAGGTCAACGAGTCGGGGCCGAGCGGTATCGGCTTGGGAACAGCGGTCCGGTCGGTGCCGGCAGATGCAGCGGTCATGGGCGTCCTCGTCGAGCCTCGAAAACCACGGGTGTCCGGCCACGATATGCCTGACAACACCCGTTGTCTACGCTGCCGCACGCGGCGGCGGAGTGTCGTTACCGGTCGGCGATACCGTTGCCACACCGCCGTGACCAGGACCTTCCCCGCCGGCGGCGCGATGTGATCAAGGTCGTCACGCAACGTCGTTGCCGGTACCGGCGGTGCCACCTAGGGTGGCGCTGTGGCCGCCGAATCGTTCGAGGAACGATCCGCGCACACCCCGGCGGTGACGCCGCCGGAGATACCGCGTCCGGCCGGTCCCTTCGGATGGCTGTCGGCCACCAACCACAACCCCGGCGTCGTGGCGATGATCAGGCGTGCGCGGCGCGCATTGCCCGGCGATCCGGAGTTCGGCGACCCGCTGTCGGCCGCCGGGGAGGGCGGCCCGCGTGCCGCCGCCCGGGCCGCGGACCGACTTCTCGAGCGCGAGGCCGTCTCCCGGGAGATCAGCCTCGGAGCCCTGCAGGTCTGGCAGGCGCTCACCGAACGTGTCTCGGGCAAACCGGCCAATCGGGAGATGACGCTGGTCTTCACCGATCTGGTCGGCTTCTCGGCGTGGTCATTGCGCTCCGGGGACGACGCCACGCTGCGACTGTTGCGCCGCGTCGCACAGGTCACCGAGCCGCCGCTGCTGGCCCAGGGCGGACACATCGTCAAACGCATGGGCGACGGTGCGATGGTCGTGTTCACCGATCCCTCCACCGCCGTCCGCGCGGTGCTGGCCGCGCTCGACGCGGTGCAGTCCGTCGAGGTGGATGGGTACACACCGCGCATGCGGGCCGGCATCCACACCGGGCACCCGCAGCGCATCGGGTCCGACTGGCTGGGTGTTGACGTGAACATCGCCGCACGGGTGATGGAGCGGGCCACCCGCGGCGGACTCGTCATCTCGCACACCACCCTTGACGCGGTCGGGGGCGCGGACGCGCTGGCCGCGGTCGGGGTCTCGGTCAAACGAGTGCGCAAGCAGTTGTTCGCCACCAAGCCCAGCGGGGTTCCCGAGGACCTGGTCATGTACTGGGTCAAACCGCTGCCGAAGCCCGCCGCCCCTGGCGCGGCCGTTGACGACCCCGAGGGTGCGTGACGTCGCTCTCAACAGGGCATCACCTATGATCGCCGGGTGACGGAGCTCTCAGAAGATGCCCTGATCAGCGCAGTTGCCGCGGCCCGGCAGGCCTTCGACGCCGCCGCGGACCTGGAAGCGCTGGCCAGGGCGAAGACCGAACATCTCGGGGATCGTTCCCCGATCGCCGTGGCCCGTCAGGCGCTGGGCACCCTGCCCAAGACCGAACGCGCCGACGCGGGCAAGCGGGTCAACATCGCGCGCACGGAGGCGCAGCAGAGCTTCGACGAGCGGCTCGCCGCATTGCGTGCCGAGCGCGATGCCGCGGTGCTCGTCGCCGAACGCATCGACGTGACGTTGCCCTCGACGCGACGCCCGGTCGGGGCGCGCCACCCCATCACGCTGCTCACCGAGCGGATCGCCGACACCTTCGTGGCGATGGGCTGGGAGCTGGCCGAGGGCCCGGAGGTCGAGACCGAGCAGTTCAACTTCGACGCGCTGAACTTCCCGCCCGACCACCCGGCCCGCAGCGAGCAGGACACCTTCCAGATCGCCCCCGAGGGATCACGGCAGGTGCTACGCACGCACACCTCACCGGTGCAGATTCGTGCGCTCCTGGAACGCGAACTGCCGGTCTACATCATCTCGCTGGGGCGGACGTTTCGCACCGACGAACTCGACGCCACCCACACCCCGGTCTTCCATCAGGTCGAGGGTCTGGCCGTCGACAAGGGCCTGACCATGGCCAACCTGCGCGGCACCCTGGACGCGCTGGCCCGCGCCGAATTCGGCCCGGCCGGCCGGACCCGGTTCCGGCCGCACTTCTTCCCGTTCACCGAGCCCTCGGCCGAGGTGGACGTGTGGTTCGAGAACAAGAAGGGCGGCCCGGGCTGGGTCGAGTGGGGTGGCTGCGGCATGGTGAACCCGAATGTGTTGCGCGCCTGCGGTATCGACCCCGCCGAATACTCCGGCTTCGCATTCGGCATGGGATTGGAGCGAACTCTGCAGTTCCGCAACGGTATTCCGGACATGCGTGACATGGTCGAGGGCGACGTGCGCTTTTCGCTGCCGTTCGGGGTGGGTGCCTGATGCGCGTTCCGTACAGCTGGCTGCGCGATACCGTCCGGCTCGGCAACCCCGGCTGGGACGTCTCGGTCGAGGAACTCGAACAGATCCTCATCCGGATCGGCCACGAGGTGGAGGAGATCATCCCGGTCGGACCGGTCACCGGGCCGCTGACCGTCGGCCGCGTCGCCGAGATCGAGGAACTCACCGAGTTCAAGAAGCCCATCCGCGCCTGCAAGGTCGATGTCGGTGAAGCGGAACCTCGCGATATCGTCTGTGGTGCAAGCAACTTCGCCGTCGGCGATCTGGTGGTCGTCGCGCTGCCCGGCACGGTGCTGCCCGGCGATTTCGCGATCGCCAAGCGCAAGACCTACGGCCGCACATCCGACGGCATGATCTGTTCGGCCTCGGAGCTGAACCTCGGTGGTGACCACTCCGGGATCATGGTGCTGCCCGCCGGCACCGCCGAGCCCGGAGCGTCGGCCATCGAGGTCGTCGGTCTCGACGATGTGGTGTTCCATCTGGCGATCACCCCGGACCGGGGTTACTGCCTGTCCATGCGTGGCCTGGCTCGCGATATCGCGTGCGCCGCCGACTTGGAATTCGTCGACCCGGCAGACGTGCCGCCATTGCCCGCAGAGGGCGAGGCATGGCCGCTGACGATCCAGCCGGGAACCGGTGTGCAGCGCTTCGGACTGCGTCCGGTCACCGGTATCGATCCGGCGGCGGTATCACCCTGGTGGCTGCAGCGTCGGCTGCTGCTCTCCGGTATCCGGGCCATCTCACCGGCCGTGGACGTCACCAACTACGTGATGCTCGAACTCGGCCACCCGATGCACGCCCATGACCGGTCGTTGATCACCGGCGGCTTCGACGTCCGGTTCGCCGCGGCGGGGGAGCAGGTCACCACGCTCGACGATGTCACGCGCACGCTCAACGACACCGATGTCCTGATCGTCGATGATGTCGCGACCGCGGCGATCGGCGGGGTGATGGGCGCGGGCACCACCGAGGTGCGGTCGTCGACCACCGATGTGCTGTTGGAGGCCGCCGTCTGGGATCCGGCCGCGGTGTCGCGCACCCAGCGCCGGCTCCGGCTGGTCAGCGAGGCAGGCCGGCGCTACGAGCGCACGGTCGACCCGGCCATCTCGGTGGCCGCACTGGACCGCTGCGCCACGCTGCTCGCCGAGATCGCCGGCGGGACCGTCGATCCGACGCTGACCGACTGGCGTGGCGACCCGCCGCGCAACGACTGGTCACCGGCTCCGGTGAGGATGCCCGCCGACCTGCCCGACCGGGTCGCCGGGGTGACATATGCCGCGGGGGTGGCCGTGCGCCGGCTCACCCAGATCGGCGCGCAGGTGAGTGAGGCCGACGGCACCATCACCGCTACACCGCCGAGCTGGCGGCCCGACCTGCGCGAGCCTGCCGATCTGGTCGAGGAGGTGCTGCGGTTGGAGGGGCTGGATGCCATCCCCTCGGTGCTGCCGCTGGCCCCGCCGGGGCGAGGTCTCACCCCGGTGCAGCGCCGTCGCCGAGCCGTCGGCAAGTCGTTGGCGCTGGAGGGTTTCGTCGAGGTGCTGCCGACACCGTTCCTGCCGGCAGGGGTGTTCGATGCCTGGGGCCTCGATGCCGACGATCCCCGGCGAGCGGTGGTCACACTGCTCAACCCGCTGGAGGCCGACCGGCCCCAGCTGGCCAGCACGCTGCTCCCGGGACTGCTGGAGGCGTTGACGCGCAACGTCTCCCGTGGTGCCGTGGACACCTCGTTGTTCGCGATATCGCATGTCGCCGTGCAGACGGCCGAGACCCGTGCGGTACAACGCATCCCCACCGACCGCAGGCCCACCGACGAGGAGATCGCCGGGTTGGACCGCTCGCTGCCGCACCAGCCCGAGCATGTGGGCATCGTGATGGCCGGGCTGCGTGAGCCGGCCGGGCCGTGGGGCCCGGGCCGCAAGGTCGAGGCCGCCGACGCTTTCGAGGCGGTACGGGCCATCGGTCGGGCGGTCGGGGTCGAACTGACGCTGCGTTCCGACGCGCAGCTGCCCTGGCACCCGGGGCGGTGTGCGGCGGTGCTCGTCGGAGACGTTGTCGTCGGTCACGCCGGCCAGTTGCATCCGGCCGTCATCGAGCGGGTGGGGCTGCCGGCGGGTACGTGCGCGGTCGAGATCGATCTCGACGGCATCCCGATCGTCGAACGGCTGCCCGCGCCTTCGGTGTCCCCGTTCCCGGCCGTCTTCCAGGACATCAGCCTCGTCGTCGCCGACGAGGTGGCCGCGCAGTCGGTGATCGACGCCGTCCGCGGCGGTGCCGGTGCGCTGTTGGAGGATGTCCGGTTGTTCGACGTCTACACCGGTCCGCAGATCGGAGAGGGGCGAAAGTCGCTGACCCTGGCGCTGCGGTTCCGGGCCGCGGACCGGACGTTGACCGAGGACGAGGCCAGCGCCGCAAGGGATGCCGCCGTCGCCGCCGCGGCCGAGCGGGTCGGCGCGGTCCAGCGGGCCTGACACGCGCTGTAATGAGTTTGCATTCGCCTGCATAACGATGCAAAGATCGCACTCATGACATCTGTAGCTGTCGCCGGCGCCAGCGGATACGCCGGTGGCGAGATCCTGCGTCTGCTGCTCGGCCATCCGGCCTACGCAGACGGTCGACTGACCATCGGGGCGCTCACGGCCGCGGCCAGCGCGGGCAGCACCTTGGCCGAGCATCACCCGCACCTGCTGCCGCTGGCAGACCGGGTGCTGCAGGCCACCGACGCCGCCCTGCTCGCCGAGCACGACGTGGTGTTTCTCGGTCTGCCGCACGGCCACTCGGCCGCGCTGGCCGAACAACTCGGCGACACCGTCATCATCGACTGCGGTGCCGACTTCCGGTTGACCGACGCGGCGGACTGGGAAAAGTTCTACGGCAGCGCGCACGCCGGCACCTGGCCCTACGGGCTGCCCGAACTTCCCGGTGGCCGTGCGGCGCTCGCCGGGGCCACCCGCATCGCCGTACCGGGCTGCTACCCGACCTCGGCGCTCCTGGCGCTGCTCCCGGCCATCGAGGCGGGCCTCGCCGAACCCGCCGTCACCGTCGTCGCGGTCAGTGGCACCTCCGGTGCGGGCAAGTCCGCCAAGGTCGACCTGCTCGGAGCCGAGGTCATCGGATCGGCGCGGGCATACAACATCGGCGGGAAACACCGGCACACCCCCGAGATCGCCCAGGGCTTGCGCAAGGTCACCGACAAGCCGGTGACGGTGTCGTTCACCCCGGTACTCATCCCCACCTCGCGTGGCATCCTGGCCACCTGCACCGCACCGACCCGGGCATCCGAATCCGAGATTCGGGCGGCCTATGAGAAGGCCTATGCCGACGAACCATTCATCCATCTGCTGCCCGAGGGGCAGCTGCCCAAGACCGGATCGGTGATCGGCAGCAATGCCGCCCAGATCGCCGTCGCCGTCGACGCCGACGCAGGCACCCTGGTGGCCGTCTGCGCCATCGACAACCTCACCAAGGGCACCGGCGGTGCCGCGGTGCAGTCGATGAATCTGGCATTGGGATGGCCCGAAACCGAAGGACTGTCGACCGTGGGAGTGGCACCGTGAACCGGGCAGTGGGCAAGCTTGTGCGTACACAGGGCGTCACCGCCCCGGCCGGCTTCCGGGCCACCGGTATCTCCGCCGGTATCAAGGCTTCCGGAGCGCTCGATCTGGCGTTGGTGTTCAACGAGGGGCCCGATCATCACGCCGCCGGCGTGTTCACCCGTAACCAGATCAAGGCCGCACCCGTGCAGTGGTCGCAGCAGGTGCTGACGACCGGCAGGCTGCGCGCGGTCATCCTGAACTCCGGCGGTGCCAACGCCTGCACCGGTCCCGGTGGATTCCAGGACACCCATGCCACCGCCGAGGCGGTCGCCGCGGCACTGAGCGACTGGGGCACCGAGACCGGCGCCATCGAGGTCGCGGTGTGCTCGACCGGCCTGATCGGTGACCGGCTCCCCATGGACAAGGTGCTCGCCGGGGTCACCGAGATCGTGCACGAGATGGCCGGTGGCCTGACCGGCGGCGAAGAAGCCGCCCGGGCCATCATGACCACCGATACGGTGCCCAAACAGGTTGCGCTGCACGCGGACAACTGGACCGTCGGCGGGATGGCCAAGGGCGCGGGCATGCTCGCACCGTCGCTGGCGACCATGCTGGTGGTGATCACCACCGACGCCGTGGCCGGTGCGGCGTCGCTGGACACCGCGTTGCGGCGGGCCACGGCGCGGACCTTCGACCGCCTCGACGTCGACGGCAGCTGCTCCACCAACGACACCGTGCTCCTGCTGGCCTCCGGCGCCAGTGAGGTCACCCCGAGCCAGGACGACCTGGACGCGGCCGTCTTCGCCGTCTGCGACGACCTGTGCGCGCAGCTGCAGGCCGATGCCGAAGGTGTCACCAAACGCATCACGATCACCGTCGGCGGTGCCGCCTCCGAGGATGACGCGCTGGTGGCCGCGCGGGCCATCGCCCGCGACAGCCTGGTCAAGACCGCACTGTTCGGGTCCGACCCCAACTGGGGCCGCGTGCTGGCCGCCGTCGGTATTGCGCCGGTGGCGCTCGATCCGCACCGGATCAGCGTGTCGTTCAACGGGTCTCCCGTCTGCATCGACGGTGCCGGTGCCCCCGGCGCCCGCGAGGTCGATCTCTCCGGTGACGAGATCGAGGTACTGGTCGACCTGGCGTCCGGCGATGCCTGCGCGTCGATCCGAACCACCGACCTGTCGCATGCCTATGTCGAAGAGAATTCGGCCTACAGCTCATGAGTGACATCGGCGAAGAGCATTCGACGCGGGCGAAGGCGGCGATTCTCGCCGAGGCGTTGCCCTGGCTCAAGCAGTTGCACGGCAAGATCGTCGTGGTCAAGTACGGCGGCAACGCCATGACCGATGACGCGCTCAAGGCGGCCTTCGCTGCCGACATGGTGTTCCTGCGCAACTGCGGGATCCGGCCGGTCGTGGTGCACGGCGGCGGGCCGCAGATCAGCGCGATGCTCAAGAAGCTGGGCATCCCAGGCGATTTCAAGGGCGGGTTCCGGGTCACCACACCGGAGGTGCTCGACGTCGCCAGGATGGTGCTGTTCGGTCAGGTGGGCCGCGAACTCGTCGGCCTGATCAACGCGCACGGCCCCTACGCGGTCGGTGTCACCGGCGAGGACGCTCAACTTTTCACCGCGGTCCGGCGCAGCGTGACCGTCGACGGTGTTGCCACCGATATCGGGCTGGTCGGCGACGTCGAACGCGTCAACGCCGATTCGCTGCTGGATCTCATTGCCGCAGGTCGCATTCCGGTGGTCTCCACCATTGCACCCGATATCGACGGTGTGGTGCACAACATCAACGCCGATACCGCGGCCGCGGCGTTGGCCGAGGCGCTCGGTGCCGAGAAGCTGCTGATGCTCACCGATGTCGAAGGCCTCTACACCGATTGGCCGGACCGTAACTCCTTGGTCAGCGAAATCGACAGTTCGGCGCTGACGCAGCTGCTGCCCAAACTCGAATCGGGCATGGTGCCCAAGATCGAGGCGTGTCTGCGCGCCGTCGACGGCGGTGTGCCCAGCGCACACGTCATCGACGGTCGCGTCGAACACTGTGTGCTCGTCGAGCTTTTCACCGACGAAGGAACCGGAACAAAGGTGGTGCCCGCATGACGCTCGCCAGCCGCTGGGAAGCGGTCATGATGAACAATTACGGCACCCCGCCCCTGGCGCTGGTCGCCGGCGACGGCGCCGTCGTCACCGACGAATCCGGCAAGAGTTATCTGGACCTGCTCGGCGGTATTGCGGTCAACCTGCTCGGCCACCGTCATCCGGCCGTCATCGAGGCCGTCACCGCCCAGCTCAACACACTGGGGCACACCTCGAACCTGTATGCCACCGAGCCCGGTATCGCCCTGGCCGAGCGGCTCGTCGATCACCTCGGAGCGTCGGGGGCGAGCGAAGCGACGGGGGATGTCACAGCAAGAGCGTTCTTCTGCAACTCCGGTACCGAGGCCAATGAGGTTGCGTTCAAGATCACGCGGCTCACCGGACGAACCAAAGTCGTTGCGGCAGAAGGCGGCTTTCACGGTCGCACAATGGGGGCGCTGGCGCTGACCGGCCAGCCCGCCAAGCGCGCACCCTTCGAACCGCTGCCCGGACAGGTCAGCTTCGTGCCCTACGGCGATATCGACGCGCTGCGCGGCGCCGTCGACGACGAGACGGCCGCGGTGTTCCTGGAGCCGATCATGGGGGAGAGCGGCGTGGTCGTCCCGCCGCCCGGCTATCTGATCGCGGCCCGGGAGATCACCGCCGCACACGGCGCCCTGCTCGCCCTCGACGAGGTGCAGACCGGCGTCGGGCGCACCGGAGCCTTCTACGCCCACCAACACGACGGCATCACCCCCGATATCGTCACCCTGGCCAAGGGGCTGGGCGGTGGGTTGCCGATCGGCGCGTGCCTGGCCATCGGCGCAACGGCAGACCTGTTGACCCCGGGCCTGCACGGCAGCACGTTCGGCGGCAACCCGGTGAGCACCGCGGCCGCCCTGGCGGTGCTGCAGACGCTGGCCGCCGAGGACCTGGTCAATCGGGCCGGTGCGGCGGGCAAGACGATCAGCCACGGCGTCGAGGCGATCGGCCATCCGCTGGTCGACCACGTCCGCGGCAAGGGTCTGCTCATCGGCATCGCGCTCACCCAGGACAAGGCCAAGGCCGTGGAGGCGGCCGCCCGCAAGGCCGGCTTCCTGGTCAACGCCGCCGCGGCCGACGTGATCCGACTGGCCCCGCCGCTGATCATCACCGATGCCCAGATCGACGAGTTCCTCACCGCACTGCCCGCGGTACTCGACAACGGAGCCAAGGGGTAAAGCATGACCCGACATTTCCTGCGTGACGACGACCTGACGCCCGACGAGCAGGCCGAGGTGCTCGCGCTGGCCGCCGAACTCAAGGCCGCGCCGTTCTCGCGGCGCCCGCTGGAGGGTCCGCGCGGCGTCGCGGTCATCTTCGAGAAGAACTCCACCCGCACCCGGTTCTCCTTCGAGATGGGCATCGCCCAGCTCGGCGGGCACGCCGTCGTCGTCGACGGCCGCAGCACCCAGCTCGGTCGCGAGGAGACCCTGGAGGACACCGGCGCGGTGCTCTCGCGCTATGTCGACGCCATCGTGTGGCGGACCTTCGCCCAGGAACGCCTGAGCGCCATGGCCTCCGGGTCGACCGTCCCGATCGTCAACGCGCTCTCCGACGAGTTCCACCCGTGCCAGGTGCTCGCCGATCTGCAGACCCTCGCCGAGCGCAAGGGCGCGCTGCACGGCCTGACCATGACCTATCTGGGTGACGGCGCCAACAACATGGCGCACTCGCTGATGCTGGGCGGGGTCACCGCCGGGATCGACGTCACCATCGCCGCACCTGCGGGTTTCGAACCGCATCCGCAGTTCGTCGACGCCGCCCGCCGCCGCGCCAGTGAAACGGGAGCGACCGTATCCGTCAGCGCCGACCCGAGGGCCGCCGTCGACGGTGTCGACGTCCTGGTCACCGACACCTGGACCTCGATGGGCCAGGAGAACGACGGCCTGGACCGGGTGCGCCCGTTCCGTCCGTTCCAGGTCAACGCCGACCTGCTGAAGCTTGCCGACCCCGATGCCGTTGTCCTGCATTGCCTTCCGGCGCACCGCGGACACGAGATCACCGACGAGGTCATCGACGGCCCGCAGAGTGCGGTGTTCGACGAGGCCGAGAACCGGCTGCACGCCCAGAAGGCGCTGCTGGCCTGGCTGTTGGAGCGTGCCTGACATCATGAGCGACGCTTGCGGAGCGAATCGACGGCCGATATGCGGGACCCGAGCCTGCGAGGGAACCGCATGAGCACCCCGACCCGGGCCGGCCGCCAGGCCCGCATCGTCACGTTGCTGTCGTCGAACGCGATCAGCAGCCAGACCGAGCTGGCCGCCCTGCTCGCCGCCGAGGGTATCGATGTCACCCAGGCCACCCTGTCGCGGGACCTGGAGGAACTCGGTGCGGTGAAGCTGCGCGGGGCCGACGGCGGTGTCGGGGTGTACGTGGTGCCCGAGGACGGCAGCCCGGTGCGGGGCGTCTCCGGCGGAACCGAGCGGGTCACGAAGCTGCTCGGCGAACTGCTGGTCGCCACCGATTCCAGTGCCAACCTGGCCGTGCTGCGCACCCCGCCCGGGGCGGCGCATTACCTGGCCAGCGCCATCGACCGGGCATCGTTGCCCCAGGTTGTCGGCACCGTCGCCGGTGATGACACCATCTTCGTGATAGCCCGTGAGCCGATGACCGGCGCAGAGCTCGCGAGCATGTTCGAAAACTTGAAGTAACAGTTCACTAAAAAGGGAGATCAACCAATGTCCGAGCGCGTCATCCTGGCGTATTCCGGCGGTCTGGACACCTCGGTGGCCATCAGCTGGATCGGCAAGGAAACCGGCAAGGAGGTCGTCGCCGTCGCCATCGACCTCGGCCAAGGCGGCGAGGACATGGATGTCGTGCGTCAGCGCGCCCTGGACTGCGGCGCTGTCGAGGCCGTCGTCGTCGACGCGCGCGACGAGTTCGCCGACGAGTACTGCCTGCCGACCATCCAGTCCAACGCGCTCTACATGGACCGTTACCCGCTGGTGTCGGCCATCAGCCGGCCGCTGATCGTCAAGCACCTGGTCAAGGCCGCGCGTGAGCACGGTGGCGGCATCGTGGCACATGGCTGCACCGGCAAGGGCAACGACCAGGTCCGGTTCGAGGTCGGATTCGCGTCGCTGGCACCGGATCTGCAAGTTCTGGCCCCGGTTCGTGACTATGCCTGGACCCGCGAGAAGGCCATCGCCTTCGCCGAAGAGAACGACATCCCGATCAACGTCACGAAGCGTTCGCCGTTCTCGATCGACCAGAACGTGTGGGGCCGTGCGGTGGAGACCGGGTTCCTGGAGCATCTGTGGAACGCGCCCACCAAGGACGTCTACGACTACACCGAGGACCCCACCATCAACTGGAGCAGCCCCGACGAGGTCATCGTCGGATTCGACAAGGGTGTGCCGGTCTCCATCGATGGCCGTCCGGTCACCGTGCTGCAGGCCATCGAGGAACTCAACCGGCGCGCCGGCGCCCAGGGCGTCGGCCGGCTCGACGTCGTCGAGGACCGGCTGGTCGGCATCAAGAGCCGCGAGATCTACGAGGCGCCCGGCGCCATGGTGCTGATCACCGCGCACACCGAGTTGGAGCACGTCACCCTGGAGCGCGAGCTGGGCCGCTACAAGCGCGGCACCGACCAGAAGTGGGGCGAGCTGGTCTATGACGGCCTGTGGTACTCGCCGCTCAAGCGCGCGCTGGAGTCGTTCGTCGCGCACACCCAGGAGCACGTCACCGGCGAGATCCGACTGGTCCTGCACGGTGGGCATATCGCGGTCAACGGCCGTCGCAGCCCGACCTCGCTGTACGACTTCAACCTGGCCACCTACGACGAGGGTGACAGCTTCGACCAGTCCAGCGCCAAGGGCTTCGTGCACGTGCACGGACTCAGCAGCAAGATCTCGGCCAAGCGCGACCTGGGCCTGTGACCCCACTCCTTCGCGAGCGTGCGCGTCTGCGGGCGACACGCCGCCGCCAGACCGGAGTTCACGCACGCTCGCGGAAGGAATCTGTATGAGCACCAACGAAGGATCGCTGTGGGGCGGACGGTTCGCCGACGGACCGTCCGACGCCCTGGCCGCGCTGAGCAAGTCGACCCACTTCGACTGGGCGCTGGCCCCTTATGACGTCACCGCCTCCAAGGCGCACGCGAGGGTCCTGCATCGCGCCGGCCTGCTCACCGACGAGCAGCGCGACGGCCTGTTGGCGGGTCTGGACAGTCTGGGCGCCGATGTGGCCGACGGCAGCTTCGGGCCGCTGCCGACGGACGAGGACGTGCACGGGGCGCTGGAGCGCGGTCTGATCGATCGGGTCGGACCCGAGCTCGGTGGCCGTCTGCGTGCCGGCCGCTCGCGAAACGACCAGGTGGCCACATTGTTCCGGATGTGGTTGCGCGACGCCGTCAAGGCCGTCGGCGACGGGGTACTCGACGTGGTAGCGGCGCTGGCCACCCAGGCAGCCGCACACCCGACGGCGATCATGCCGGGCAAGACGCACCTGCAGTCCGCGCAACCGGTGTTGCTCGCCCACCATCTGCTGGCCCATGCGCACCCGCTGTTGCGCGACGCCGAACGCCTCGTCGACCTGGACAAGCGGACCGCGGTGTCGCCGTACGGTTCCGGAGCGTTGGCCGGATCCTCGCTGGGGCTGGACCCCGACGCGATCGCCGCCGAGCTGGGCTTCGACGCCGCTGCCGACAACTCCATCGACGCCACGGCGGCAAGGGATTTCGCGGCCGAGGCGGCCTTTGTGTTCGCGATGATCGCGGTGGATCTCTCCCGGTTGGCCGAGGACATCATCCTGTGGAGCACCACCGAGTTCGGTTATGTGAAGCTGCACGACGCCTGGTCGACGGGCTCCTCGATCATGCCTCAGAAGAAAAACCCGGATATCGCCGAGCTGGCCCGCGGGAAGTCCGGGCGGCTCATCGGCAACCTGACCGGTCTGCTGGCGACGCTCAAGGCGCAGCCGTTGGCCTACAACCGGGATCTGCAGGAGGACAAGGAACCGGTCTTCGATTCGGTGGGGCAGCTGCAGCTGCTGCTGCCGGCGATGGCCGGTTTGGTTGCCACCCTCACCTTTGACACCGACCGGATGGCCGACTTGGCGCCGCTGGGCTTCACGCTTGCGACCGATATCGCCGAATGGATGGTGCGCCAAGGTATTCCGTTCCGCGTTGCACACGAGGCGGCCGGCGCGGCGGTCAAGGCGGCCGAGGCCCGCAACGTCGGGCTGGAGGAACTCGCCGATGATGAGCTCGCGGGTATCCACCCAGGGCTGACGGCCGAGGTGCGCGCGGTGTTGACCATCGCGGGGTCGGTCGACTCGCGGGATGCGCGTGGCGGCACGGCGCCGGTTCAGGTGGCCCGTCAGCTTGCCGTGGTGCGCGATACCGCCGACCGGCTACGGATCAGGTTGCGCTGATCCGGCTTTAGCGTCGGCTCAGCCTACGCTGTCGGACAACTCGAGCCAGCGCTCCTCCAGGGCGGCGACCTCGGATTCCAGCTCCCGCAGCCCACCGCTGAGCCGTTGTAGCCCTTCGTAGTCATCCTGATCGTGCTCGGCGAGCCGGACATGGGCGGCGTCGATCTGGCTGGCGAGCTTCTCCAGTTTGCGTTCGATCGCCGAGATCTCCTTCTGTGCGGTGCGCAGGTCGGCACCCGACAACCCTTCCTGGACCGTCGGTTTCGCGGCCGCCGGACCGGTCTGCGACGCATGCGCGGCCCGCAGCCGTAGATACTCGTCGACCCCGCCGGGCAGATGCCGCAGGTGCCCACCGAGGATGCCGTATTGCTGGTCGGTGACGCGCTCCAGGAAGTACCGGTCGTGGCTGACCACGATCAGTGTGCCCGGCCACGAGTCGAGCAGATCTTCCATCGCCGCCAGCATGTCGGTGTCCAGGTCGTTGGTCGGCTCGTCGAGGATCAGCACATTGGGCTGCTCCAAGAGGATCAGCAGCAGCTGCAGACGCCGCTGCTGGCCACCGGACAGATCCTTCACCGGAGTCGACAACTGCGCGCTGCCGAACCCGAGCCGCTCGAGGAGTTGGCTCGGGGTGAGCTCCTGGGCCTTGGAACCCGCCCCGAACGTGTAGGTGGTGGCCAGCCGGCTCAGCACCACCCGGACCGGTTCGTCGAGATGGTCGGCCAGCCGGTCCGAGCCCTGGGTCAGGGTGGCGATATGGACCGTCTTGCCGGTTTTGACGCGCCCCTCGGTGGGGTGTACGGAGCCGTCGACGAGACCGAGCAGAGTGGATTTGCCCGCACCGTTCACCCCGAGAATGCCGGTCCGCTCACCCGGTGCGATCCGCCATTCGACATCGCGCAGCACGGCCCTCTCGCCGTAGCTCACCGAGACGTCCAACAGGTCGACCACCTGCTTGCCCAACCGGGTGACCGCCAGCGATTGCAGGGCGACCTTGTCCCGGATCTCGGGTACGTCGGCGATCAACGCGTTGGCGGCGTCGATACGGAACTTGGGTTTGGAGGTCCGTGCCGGTGCGCCGCGCCGCAACCAGGCGAGTTCCTTGCGGGCCAGGTTCTGCCGGCGCGCCTCGATGGTGGCGGCCTGCCGGTCGCGTTCCACGCGCTGCAGGATGTAGGCCGCGTAGCCCCCGTCGAACGGCTCGACGATCCGGTCATGCACCTCCCAGGTGGTGTTGCACACCTCGTCGAGGAACCAACGGTCGTGCGTGACGACCAGCAGCCCGCCCGCCGAAGCCGACCAGCGTCGTTTGAGATGTTCGGCCAGCCAGGTGATGGCCTCCACATCGAGGTGGTTGGTCGGCTCGTCGAGTGCGAGCACGTCGTGGTCACCGGCCAGCAGTCGGGCCAGCGCAACCCGTCGCCGCTGACCGCCCGAGAGCGTCCCGAGCACCGCATCCCAGCTCAGGTCGCCGAGCAACCCGGCGATGACATCGCGTCCGCGCGGGTCACCTGCCCACACATGTTCGGCGACGTCGCCGACGACGGCGTGCCCGACGGTGTCCTCGGAATCGAGCGTGTCGGCTTGATCGAGCACCCCGACGCGCACCCCGCCGCGGACCGTCACCCGGCCCGAATCGGGTCGCACCCGGCCGGCCAGCATGGCCAGCAAGCTGGACTTTCCGTCGCCGTTGCGTCCGACGATGCCGATCCGGTCGCCCTCGTTGACCCCGAGGGAGACCGAGTCGAAGACCACCTTGGTGGGATATTCCAGATGTAGGGCCTCGGCCCCGAGAAGATGCGCCATGTCGGAGTCCAGGTTAGGCGGGGCCGCGCTGGACATTCGCGGCGGCCGACCAGTGGCGCTGTGCCATGATGTCGGGGCAATCGGGGGATTGGCGCTGGTGTCTGGACTCATACGGTAGGGGAGCTCTGTGGTGGATTTCTCACTGGTCACCGGTCCGGTGAGCCGCTTGCTGGCCACCGCGCAGAACGGTATCGAGGTGCTGCGCTACGGGGGCCTGGAGACCGGAGCGGTGCCCTCGCCGTACCAGATCATCGAGAGCGTTCCGATGTACCGGTTGCGGCGCTATTTCCCGCCGGACTCCAGGCCGGGCACCGCCCCCGCGGGCCCGCCGGTGCTGATGGTGCATCCGATGATGATGTCGGCCGATATGTGGGATGTGACGCGTGAGGACGGTGCCGTCGGCATCCTGCGCGCCGCGGGCATCGACCCGTGGGTGATCGATTTCGGTTCACCCGATCAGGTCGAGGGCGGCATGCAACGCAACCTGGCCGACCACGTGGTGGCGCTCAGCGAGGCCATCGACACGGTGAAGCGCGTGACCGGCAGTGATGTTCACCTTGCGGGGTACTCGCAGGGCGGCATGTTCTGCTACCAGACCGCGGCGTATCGCAGGTCCAAGGATCTGGCGAGCATCATCGGGTTCGGGTCCCCGGTCGACACCCTGGCCGCCTTGCCGATGGGTATACCGCCCAATGTCGGTGCGGTCGCCGCCAACTTCATGGCCGACCACGTGTTCTCCCGGATCGACATCCCGGGGTGGTTGGCCCGCACCGGGTTCCAGATGCTCGACCCGATCAAGACGACCCAGGCCCGGCTGGATTTCCTGCGTCAACTCCATGACCGCGAGGCGCTCCTCCCGCGCGAGCAGCAGCGCCGGTTCCTGGACTCGGAGGGTTGGATCGCCTGGTCGGGACCGGCCATCTCGGAGCTGCTCAAGCAGTTCATCGCGCACAACCGGATGATGTCCGGCGGGTTCAACATCCGTGGTGAGCTGGTGACGCTCGCCGATATCAAATGCCCGGTGCTGGCCGTGGTCGGCGAGGTCGACGATATCGGCCAGCCCGCGGCGGTACGCGGGATCAAAACCGCGGCGCCACAGGCCGACACCTACGAATACCTGATCCGCGCAGGGCATTTCGGATTGGTCGTCGGGTCCAAGGCGGCCACGCAGACCTGGCCGACGGTGGCGTCCTGGGTCAAGTGGCGTAGCGGTGACGGCGAGCTGCCCGAGGCCGTCGTCCCGATGGGTGAGCAGCCTGCCGAGTCCTCCGACAGCGGTGTGGCCCTGGCCTCACGCGTCGCGCACGGCGCGGCGGCCGCTTCCGAGCTGGCCTTCGAGCTGGCCCGCTCGGCCGCCGATGCGGTTGTCGCGACCAACAAGTCGGCGCGCACGCTGCTCGTGGAGACCGCGCGCACCCTGCCGCGGCTCGCCCGGCTCGGCCAGATCAACGACCACACCCGGATCTCGCTGGGCCGGATCATGACCGAACAGGCGCTCGGTCATCCCGACGGCGAGTTCCTGCTGTTCGACGGTCGCGTGCACACCTATGAGGCGGTCGACCGGCGCGTCAACAACGTCGTGCGCGGTTTGATCGACGTCGGTGTGCGCCAGGGCGTGCGGGTCGGGGTGCTGATGCAGACCCGGCCCAGCGCCCTGGTCGCGATCGCCGCGCTGTCCCGCCTGGGCGCGGTCGCGGTGCTGATGCCCCCGGACGCCGATCTGGCGTTGGCGGCCCGGCTCGGCGGAGTGGTCGAGATCCTGACCGATCCGGCGAACCTGGAGGCGGCCCGGACACTGGATCGTCGGGTGCTGGTGCTGGGCGGCGGCGAGACCCGTGAGCTGCAGTTGCCCGAACCGGGCAGTGGTTCCGCCGAGGTGATCGACATGGAGCGCATCGACCCGGATCGTGTCGAGCTGCCCGGTTGGTACCGCCCCGATCCCGGCTTCGCCCGCGATGTCGCCTATATCGCCTTCGCCACCGTCAACGGCGAACTGGTGGCCCGCCAGATCACGAACTATCGCTGGGCGCTCTCGGCGTTCGGCACCGCGTCGGCTGCCAACCTCGGCAACCGCGACACCCTGTACTGCCTCACCCCGCTGCATCACCCCTCCGGATTGTTGGTCAGCCTCGGCGGCGCCGTGGTCGGCGGCGCACGGATCGCCCTGTCGCGCGGGTTGGCCCCCGACCGCTTCCTGCACGAGATCCGTCAGTACGGCGTCACCGTGGTGTCCTACACCTGGGCGATGCTGCGCGAGGTCATCGACGATCCCTCATTCGCGCTCAACGGCACGCTGTCGGTACGCCTGTTCATCGGTGCCGGCATGCCGACCGGGCTGTGGCGGCGGGTCAGCGAGGTGTTCGCCCCGGCCCACGTCGTCGAATTCTTCGCGACCACCGACGGGCAGGCCGTGCTGGCCAACGTGGCCGATGTGAAGCCCGGCTGCAAGGGCCGCCCGTTGCCGGGCGGGCCGTTCATCGAGCTGGCGGCCTATGACGTCGACGAGGATCTGATCCTGGAGGACGAGCGCGGTTTCGTGCTGCGGGCCCAGCCCGGCGAGGTCGGTCTGTTGCTCGCGCGCCCGCGAGGTCCCATCGATCCGACCGCCTCGGTCAAGCGAGGCGTCTTCGCGCCCGCCGACACCTGGGTGTCCACCGAGCAGCTCTTCCGGCGTGATGACGACGGTGACTACTGGCTGGTCGACAGCCGCAGCGCGGTGATCCGCACCCCGCGCGGTGTGGTGTTCACCGCCGCGGTCAACGATGCCGTCGGCCGGATCGGCGCAGTCGATCTCGCGGTCACCTATTGCGTGGACGGTCCGGACGGGCCGCTGGTGCTGACGGCGGTGGCCTTACGTCCCGGCGGCAGCGTTCCCAGCGCGGAGGTCACCGAGGCACTTGCCGCCATGCCGGTCGGCCGCGGCCCTGATGTGGTCTATGCGGCACCGGAGATGACCCTCGGTGCGTCGTACCGGCCCGAGGTGGGTCCGCTGCGTGCGGCGGGCATCCCGAAGTCCACGCGTAACGCCTGGTACTTCGACGGCGATACGTTGCAGTACAAGCGCATGACCGCTGCGGTGCGCGCCGAGCTGGGTCTGTGAGACCGAGCCCGACGTGCGGTGCGCTGTTAGGCTCCCGGCTAGGAGGATCGTGATGACATCATTCACTCGGCGTTCGCTGGCGGCAGCCATGATCGCCGCCGGGTTGTTGACCGGCGGCACCACCGCGACCGCACATGCCGACATCTTGGACAGCCTCGCCGATATCTACGCCTCCGGCTCCTCCGGCGGTCAGGTGTCCAAGCTGCTGGACTCCGCGATCACGCTCCGCAATCGTGGCATCCCGCCGTCGCCGGGAAATCAGGCGGCGTTGCGGGCGGCGATGGATCAACGTCCCAACCTGGTGCCGTTGACCGAGGCGCTGCAGGCCACCGTCGCACAGCAACGGCAGGCCTTGCAGCGTGCTGCGGCAGGTAAGGCGAGCCCGGCGCCGGTCGGTCCGGCCGCGCCGTGGGTGCCGCCGGACCCCGACAATGATCAGCCGCTGGCGCCTCCCGGGTGGGGCAGCAGCATCGCGCCGTTCGGCTGATCGTGACTCTGGACGCCAAGCTTCTGGAGATCCTGGTCTGTCCCGAGGATCGCGGCCCGCTTCATCATGTCGCCGGCGAGTGTCTGTACAACCCTCGGCTGCGCCGTGCCTACCGCATCGACGACGGTATTCCGGTGCTGCTGATCGACGAGGCGGTCACCATCACCGATGACGCCGAGCACGCGCGCCTGATCGGCTCGGCGCAGACAGACCCGCGCTGACGCAGCGCGGTTGGTGACGACGGATCCGGCTGCGGGCACAATCGGTGCGTGAGCGCCGCCGAGTTGTCCGGAGACCCGGTGCACTCGGCACGTCGGCTGGTCGGTGCGCGACTGTTCGGACGCGGGGTCAGCGCCACGATCGTCGAGGTCGAGGCCTACGGAGGACCGCCAGACGGACCGTGGCCGGACCCCTCCGCGCATTCGTTCCGTGGGATGAGGCCGCGTAACGCGGTGATGTTCGGTCCCGCCGGTCGGCTTTACACCTATCGCAGCCACGGGATCCATGTGTGCGCCAATGTGTCCTGCGGACCCGATGGGGTTGCCGCCGCAGTGCTGCTGCGCGCAGCGGTGATCGATGACGGTGAGCCGGTGGCGCGATCGCGGCGCGGTGTCGTCGCACCCGATCACGGTCTGGCCAGAGGCCCGGGAAACCTGTGCTCTGCACTGGGAATCACCATGCACGACAACGGTATTGACCTTTTCGAGCAGACCGCGGCGGTGCGTCTTGAGTTGGCCGATCCGACAGTCGCCGTCGACGGACCGCGGGTCGGGGTCAGCACCGCCGCCGATCGCCCCTGGCGGTTCTGGTTACCCGAACGGCGGGAGGTGTCGGCATACCGGCGCAGCCCGCGGGCACCCGCGCCGGGTGACAGCGACTGATGGGCGAAGATGGCAGCGTGAGTACGGGCATCCTGGAAGAGCTGCAATGGCGCGGACTGATCGCGCAGTCGACCGACTTGGAGGCGCTGGCCGGCGCGCTGGCCGACGGCCCGTTGACGCTGTATTCGGGTTTCGATCCGACCGCGCCGAGTTTGCATGCCGGTCATCTGGTGCCGCTGCTGACGTTGCGCCGGTTCCAACAGGCCGGGCACCGGCCCATCGTCTTGGCCGGCGGGGCCACCGGAATGATCGGCGACCCGCGCGACAGTGGCGAGCGCACCATGCAGACCGTCGACACCGTCGCCGAGTGGGCCGATCGCATCCGCGGTCAGCTGGAACGATTCGTGCAGTTCGACGAGTCCGCGACCGGCGCCGTGGTCGAGAACAACCTGTCCTGGACAGGGCCGATGTCGGCCATCGAGTTCCTGCGCGACGTGGGCAAGTACTTCTCGGTCAACGTCATGCTCGACCGTGACACGGTCCGCCGCCGATTGGAGGGCGACGGCATGTCCTACACCGAGTTCAGCTACATGCTGCTGCAGGCCAACGACTTCGTGCAGCTGCACGACCGGCACGGATGCGCACTACAGATCGGCGGATCCGATCAGTGGGGCAATATCGTCGCCGGTGTGCGCCTGGTGCGCCAGCAGCGCGGGGCCACTGCCCACGCACTGACCACACCGCTGGTCACCGATTCGACGGGAAAGAAGTTCGGCAAGTCCACCGGCGGCGGGAATCTGTGGCTGGATCCGGAGCTGACCAGCCCGTATGCCTGGTACCAGTACTTCGTCAACACCGCCGACGCCGATGTCGTGCCCTATCTGCGCTGGTTCACCTTCCTGAGCAGGCAGGAGATAGACGAGTTGGCCGAGGCCACCGAATCACGTCCGCACGAACGAGCCGCCCAACGCCGGTTGGCGCGCGAGCTCACCACCCTTGTGCACGGTCAGGCCGCCACCGACTCCGTCGAGCTGGCAAGTCAGGCGTTGTTCGGTCGCGCCGAGTTGGCCGATCTCGATGAATCGACATTGGGTGCGGCGTTGAAGGAGGCCGGTGACGGCGCGGTGGCCGAACTGCCGGCCGGTGGGGCCGACGGCATCCTTGACCTCTTGGTGGCCAGCGGTTTGGTGGCCAGCCGCGGTGCTGCGAAACGCACGCTCGCCGAGGGCGGTGTGTACGTGAACAACGTGCGAATCGAAAGTGACGAGTGGATACCACAAGCATCGGACTTTTTGCACGATCGTTGGCTGGTGTTGCGACGTGGCAAGCGCAACATTGCCGGGGTGGTGCGGGTGGCCGCCGGTTCGTAACCGGACCGGCGCTCTGACCAGCGAAGATGTCGAGCTGACCAGGCGATTTGACTCGCTGTTAGCCCTGCCGTAACTTATTCCAAGTCAGAGCGACACGGCCGCAAGCCGGAGAGCGAAGACCAAATCCGAGAGAGAAACCCTTAACCGGGGAGTACCTCACTGCCCGCACTACGGACCGCGGCTTTTAGCCGCGGACTTGTTGCGCGGTCGGAATCGGGCGTGTTGTTTGAGAACTCAATAGTGTGTTTGGTGGTTTTTGTTTGTTGTTTTTTGCCATCTTGGTGG